>NZ_CP047491.1:1715000-2052500 GCF_009931115.1 Microbulbifer hydrolyticus
CCATATCCACCGGGAATTCCATTGTTGGTGCCGGGGCAAGTGATTACTGCAGAAATTCTCGATTCGATTATCGCTTTTACCAGCGAGCGTGCGGATCTGGAGATGCACGGCCTGCGACAGGTTGGTGCCACACCGGCACTGCGTGTATTGACGAAAGCAGAGGCAGCCGCCGCTGCGATGGAGTTTCAAGCATTATTCGAATCTGCGTCGTCGAATCCGCCCTTATCACCCAGAGGTACATCGGCATCGTGTGTACTGGACAATGCTCAGGAGGCGTTATGAAACAGGTATGGGTACAGTGCGTGGCACTGATCATGTCGAGTATTGCGCTGGGCGCCTGCCAGGAACGTATCGACCAGCCGCTGCGGGCTGAATCGAACGACCCTGAATTCGTTGCAGTCAGCGGTGATCACCTGAAAATCGCCATGCGCTATGTCACCCCGGAAAACCTGGTGGGACAGCCGCTGGACGGGTATCGCGAGAACCTCTGTATGCTGACGCCGGTAGCGGCGGAAGCACTGAAAGAGGTGGCTGCGAACCTGGCACAGGACGGGCTGGGCCTGGAATTGTTCGATTGCTATCGTCCTCAGCGCGCGGTCGATCACTTTGTGCGCTGGGCGGCCGCACCGGAAGATCACACCACCAAAGCGGATTTCTATCCGCGTGAAGAAAAGTCCAGGATGTTCGAGCGCGGCTATATCGCCGAGCGCTCCGGCCATAGCCGGGGCGCCACCGTGGACCTGACCCTCTATCGGCTCGATAGTGGTGAGGCTCTGGATATGGGCACCGGGTTCGATTTTATGGACGAACGCTCAGCCACGGAGTATCCGCTGAGCGACACTACTGCGCGGGCCAATCGTCTGCGCTTGCGCGCGGCGATGGAGGCGGAAGGCTTCACCAATTATGCCCAGGAGTGGTGGCACTATACCTTCAAGCCTGAGCCCTATCCGGATACATACTTTGATGTGCCCGTGACGAAAACATCGCTGACCGGGGAGGTATCACCAGCACAGCGGGATGAGCCTATCGCTCGCGCTGACAGGTTGCGCGTGGGTGCCGAGCAGCCGGAACAGTATTTGCCACTACTGCGCAACCAGAGCGTGGGTCTGGTCGTCAACCAGACTTCCCGTGTGGGAGCGTCACACCTGATCGATTTTCTGCGCGAACGTCGGGTGGGCCTTGAAAAGGTATTCGCACTTGAGCACGGCGTACGCGGTAACGTTGAGAATGGTGGCAAGGTAGATGACGGGATCGACGGCCCCAGTGGGCTACCCATCGTTTCCCTGTACGGCGGACAATATGCCCCGGCAGCGGAGGATCTTGCCGGCCTGGATTGGCTGGTGTTCGATATTCAGGATGTGGGGGTGCGCTTTTACACCTATATAAGCTCACTGCATTACCTGATGCAGGCCTGCGCGGACCATCAGGTGCCGCTGCTGGTGCTGGACCGCCCCAACCCCAACGGCGACTACATTGATGGGCCGGTGCTGGAAAAAGAATTCCAGAGTTTTGTCGGCATGCACCCGATACCGTTGGTGCATGGAATGACAGTGGGTGAGCTGGCGCAGATGATTAATGGCGAGGGCTGGCTCGAGGACGGTGCGCAATGTGCACTTACCGTAATCCCGGTGGCCGGCTATCGCAAAAATATGGCATACAGCCTGCCGGTACGTCCGTCTCCCAACCTTCCCAATGATCTTTCCATTCGCCTTTACCCCTCCCTGGGCTTGTTTGAGGGAACAACGGTGAGCGTAGGGCGGGGCACCGAATTTCCGTTTCAAGCATTGGGACACCCGTCGGATAGCCTTGGCGAGTTTGCGTTTATTCCGGCGCCGGTCGCTGGCGCCAGTGAAAATCCCAAGCACAATGGCAAGCAGTTGCACGGGGATGATCTGCGCGAGGCAAGCCCAGACATCCGGTTCACTCTCGAACCGCTGGTGTCCTGGTCCCGGCGCACCAATGAGTCTCCCGAGATGTTTTTTTCCCGTGCAGATTTTTTCGACAAACTCGCGGGTACTGATCAATTGCGCGAGGCGGTAATGGCCGGGTCGAGTGCCAAGCAAATTCGTGCATCCTGGCAGCCTGGCCTGGTGGCATTTCGCCAACAGCGCCAGCCCTATCTTCTGTACCCGGAGGACTGAGCAGTGCAGCGACATATCAGGGATATCCTGGATCAGGTTCCCAGTGGTCGCCTGATGTCGGTGGATCTGCTGCGGGGGCTGGCGATTGCGGCTATGGTTCTGGTCAACAATCCAGGCAGCTGGTCCTATGTGTATGCGCCCATGGCACACGCGCAGTGGCATGGCTGGACGCCTACCGACGTGATTTTCCCGCTGTTCCTGTTCGTCGTTGGTTTGTCGATGGTACTTTCCTGTGGCCGCGGTAAGCCATTTCCTGCGGTGGGGTGGGCGCAGTGGAGTCGGGCACTGAAGCTTTTCGCACTGGGGCTTTTCCTGGCAGTGTTCTTTTACAATTTCCGCGATGATTCCTACAGTTGGCTACAGGACCGTGTGGAAGGTATCCGTTGGATGGGGGTATTGCAGCGGATTGCACTGGTATACCTCTTCTGTAGCTATCTGGTGTACTGGTTGCGGGCCCCCGGTTTGATTGTCGCTGCGGTGTTGTGCACCCTGGTTCCATGGTTGCTAATGTTGTTTGTTCCCTACCAGACTGCAGCGGGGGAAACTTTTCAGGGGCAACTGGTGTTTGGCAATCACTTTTCCGCCTGGCTGGATCAATGGTTGCTGGGCGCTGATCACCTGTATTACCGAGCTGCCGAACCTCTCGCGTTTGACCCGGAGGGGATTCTCACTACGTTTTCTGCTGCCTCCACCTGTCTCCTGGGAGTGCTTGCCGGCCTTGCCTGGAAACACAGTAAAACCGATGCCGTAGCGCAACTTCGGCTGTGCCGCGATTGGTCGCTGGCCGGCGGAGTGATGTTGATACTCGGGCAGCTGTTGCACCCGTGGGTTCCAATTAACAAGGCGCTTTGGTCACCCAGTTTTGTATTGGTTACCGCCGGTGTATCGGCGCTACTGCTGGCCGGGCTTTTCTACCTGGTCGATATTCGCGAACGTCGCCGGGCATTCGCGCCACTACTGGTCTTCGGGGTCAATGCGATCGCACTGTTTATGCTGGCCGGTGTGGTGGGACGGCTGCTAATTATGGTTCCCGTGGGCGATACCACGCTCAAAGGGTGGCTCTTCCAAACTGTATTCCAACCCTTGTTCGGCAATTACGCTGGCTCTCTGGCGTTTGCCGTCGCCAGCCTGGCGGTGTTCTACCTGGTGATGTGGCAGATGTATCGCCGCCGAATATTCTGGAAAGTGTGAGATCGGGTACATGCGAATTTTTCATTTGCGGATTGGGGGATGAGCATGTGATGGGGCTTCCGGACGCCAGTCGCGAGTCATTCCTGACGGCGCTGCGCAAAATTTTTCCCGGGGAAAGGCTTCTCTGCGGGCGCGAAACGATCGCGCCTTATGAGTGCGATGCACTTCCAGTCTACTGTGAGCGGCCATTGGCGGTGGCGCTTGCGGCGAGTGAGGAAGAGGTGGCCTCGGCGCTGCGTTTGTGCCATCAGTTTGGCGTACCGCTGGTATCCCGGGGTGCCGGAACCGGTCTCTCTGCTGGCGCCAAGCCAATGGCGCAGGGCCTGTTGCTGGTGACTGCACCAATGAACCGGATTCTCGACCTGGATCCACAGGCGATGACTGCGCGGGTGCAGCCCGGTGTCATCAACCAGCAGATTTCCACGGCGGCAGCTCCCCTCGGCCTGTATTACGCGCCGGACCCCTCGTCACAGATTGCCTGCTCCATTGGGGGCAACGTGGCAGAAAATGCGGGCGGCGTGCACTGCCTTAAGTACGGCGTTACTGTTCACAATGTGCTGTCGGTACGCCTGGTCTCAGCCTCTGCTGAATGCGTCGGAGAGATTCTCACCCTTGGTGGCGATTGTCTCAGCCAGCCGGGGTATGACCTGCTGGCGCTGGTACATGGCAGTGAGGGGGGGCTCGGCGTGATCACCGAGGTAACCGTCAAGTTGACCCCGATACCTGAGCAGACGCGAACCCTGATGGCGGATTTTGCCAGTGTGCGGGCAGCGGCAGATGCGGTTTCTGCCATCGTGCGTGCGGGTGTCATTCCCGCGGCACTGGAGATGATGGACAAGCTTGCGATCTCCGCCACCGAAGCGTTCTGCCACGCTGGATACGATCTTGAGGCCGCCGCGATTTTATTGATTGACCTGGATGGGCACCCGCAGGAAGTGGACGTGGAGCTG
Source organism: Microbulbifer hydrolyticus (assembly GCF_009931115.1). Lineage (NCBI taxonomy): Bacteria > Pseudomonadati > Pseudomonadota > Gammaproteobacteria > Cellvibrionales > Microbulbiferaceae > Microbulbifer > Microbulbifer hydrolyticus. Next base: position 1,719,283 of record NZ_CP047491.1, read on the forward strand.
GCTGTTGTCGAGCAGGTATTGAAAGTGTCCGGGGCGACTCGCGTGCAGCGTGCCGCGGACGATGGGCAACGTGCGCGCTGGTGGAAAGGGCGTAAAAGCGCCTTCCCGGCCATTGGTCGACTCAGCCCCGATTACTACTGCATTGATGGCACCGTTCCGCGGCATCGCATCGGCGAAGTGCTTGAAGCCACGGAGCGCTTCTCCGAGAAATACGGTTTACGTGTGGCCAATGTATTCCATGCTGGTGACGGCAACCTGCACCCGATCATTATGTTTGATGGCTCAGAGCCCGATGCGCTTGCGCGCACAGAGAAACTGGCCGCGGATATCCTCGAGTACTGTATCGCCGTGGGTGGCACCATTACCGGGGAGCATGGTGTGGGTCTCGAAAAAATCAACCAGATGGCAGTGCAGTTCAACGATGCGGAACTGGAACAGTTCCGCGCGATCAAGCGTGCCCTCGATCCCTCCGGACTTCTCAATCCTGACAAACAGATTCCCACCCTGGCCCGTTGTCAGGAATACCGTGCATTGAGGCGATCCGGTGACTGAGAATTTTCACGCGCTAGCAGCGCAGGACCATGCAGAACCGCTTGCTGCGCAGGTTGGGGTGCTGTATGCAGCAGCCCTAAATGATGACCTGCCTGGGCGACACCTTACGCTCGGTGGTAATGGCAGTCGCGCCACCTTTGGCCTGCCGACGGGGGCAACCCTTGCCCTGGGTGCACACCGCGGCGTGGTGGATTATCAGCCGGAAGAACTCACCCTTTGTGCCCGCGCGGGTACGCCCCTGAGTGAGCTCGAAGCACTGCTCGCTGGGCACAACCAGAGCTTTGCCGCTGAGCTACCGCAGCCATCGGCACAGAGTACGCTCGGCGGTGCCATAGCCACAGGCTGGGACGGCCCTGCGCGCGCTTTTGGCATGTCGTTGCGGGACAGTGTTCTGGGCTGCCGTGTAATCAATGGTCGCGGTGAAATTGTGCGTTTCGGTGGCCAGGTAATGAAAAATGTCGCGGGCTATGATCTGGCCCGGCTTCAAGTTGGCGCGCTCGGAACCCTGGGTGCGATTCTGGATGTCACACTGCGGCTGCAACCCCGCGCCGAACACAGGGCGGCGATAAGTTTCGAGATCGCCCCCTCTGAGCTACCACAGTGGTGGCAGCGCACCCGTGCGTTGCGCCCGCTACTTTCCGGTACCTGTTATCTGGATGGGAAGCTGCATCTGCGCTTTAGCGGCCGCGCTGTCGCGGTGCATGATTCGGTGAGGGAGTTGGGCGGCGATGCCTCGGACCTTGACTGGACGGCACTGACGAATTTGCAGCTGCCATTTTTTGGTGGCGATCGCCTGGCCTATGCGTGCTTGCCGCGGTTTTCCCAGTTGCCGCTCAGCACTGGCGAGGGATTGATTGAGTGGGAGGGGGCACGCGTGTGGGTGCGCGATGGCGATCACCACGCGTTGGCACGAGACGCCGCCCGACTTGGTGGCTTTGTGCGGGTACTGCGGGGGCCCGGTGTTCCCTCCCTGGTGGATGCACCCGGCTGGCACCGTGGACTGCGCGCCGCGCTCGACCCTCTCGGGCTGTTTAACCCGGTGCAGTTCAAGGCGGTATTCTGTGCTGCGGAGGACCGCTGATGCAGGTTAATTTGATTGAGGGGCTATTGCCGCAGACGGAGATGCGGCGCGCGGAGGAGGTCTTGAACGCTTGCGTGCACTGTGGCTTTTGCACGGCTACCTGCCCTACGTATTTGCAGGGCGGCAATGAGCTGGACAGTCCGCGCGGGCGCATTTATCTGATCAAGGAAATGCTGGAGCAGGGCAGCGCCTCGGCAGTCACGCGTACCCACCTTGACCGCTGTGTGACCTGCCTTAGCTGTGAAACGACCTGCCCATCCGGAGTGGAGTATCACAAACTGGTCGCCATCGGCCGCAGTGCCAGTGAGCGGCTTGCACCACGCGGGCTGTGGCAGCGGGGGCTGCGTTGGGGGCTGCGTAAATTGCTGGTGACTCGAGGCTTGTTCGCGGCATTGATCAGGATGGGGCGCTGGTTTTCGGTTCTGTTACCCGCCCGAGTCCGTCGGGTGTATTTTCCGGTGGGTGCACACCAGTTTACCCGCCCCCGAAACCACACTCGCTCTAACGGGCAATCGACCCCGGTGCAGCCCGGGCTCCGCTCCGGTACATTCACGCAACAAGTTGAAGCCGGGACGGTCCTGCTGGTGCGCGGGTGCGTACAGCCATCCCTGCGTCCACAGACTGATGTGGCGCTGGAGAAAATACTGCAACACAGCGGTATTCCCGTGCTGCACAGTTCCGCTGCAAACTGCTGCGGTGCGGCCAGTTTTCATACCAGCGGAGAAGCGGAGGCGCGCGATCTTGCCCGCACAAACATCGATGCGTGGTGGCCCTTATACCAGCAGGGGCAGGATGGAAATACGTCCTTGCGCGCTATCGTATCCACCGCATCCGGTTGCGGTGTACACCTGAAAGATTACCCGCACTTGCTGGTGGATGACCCAGAATACCGTGAAAAAGCGGCAATACTGGCAGCATTGATCTGTGATCCTGTGGAATTACTGGAAAGGGTTTTTGCTGAAGTGCCCCCCGTGTTTGGCAACAGGTTGCGCGACCTGGACCTGGTGTTCCACTGTCCCTGCACCCTGCAGCACGGGCAGGGGCTCAGTGGCCGGGTTGAGAGGCTGTTGCAGGGGCTCGGTATAACACTTCCGCCGGTGACAGACAGCCACCTGTGCTGCGGGTCGGCGGGCACATACTCGATCCTACAAGCGGGCATGTCCAAACGCCTGCGTAGTGAAAAACTGCGACATTTGCAGGAGCATGACCCAAAATCCATTATCACTGCCAATATCGGATGCCAGCTGTATTTACAGGGGGGTACCGACAAACCCGTGTGTCACTGGCTGGAAATTCTGGCGGATGCTCTGCCGGATTCCTGAGTGGCACATCACGTTTTTCCGGTAAATACCGGGTCTCTGCGCGCAAACCTTTACGACCATAGCCCTGACCGATACCTGCCAACTGGTCGGGTCCATCATGAGCCGCTGTGATGGACCCGTGATGCGTTTTTCTCTCCCCGTTCTAGAGAGTGCATTACCCAACAATAATTGTTAACAGGTAATCACATGTCTTTACGTAATTTACTTTTGTTGCCCCTGCTGGCACTGGGGGCGCTTGGATCGATGCAGGCCGATGCGTTGTGCCCGGATGGTAGCAGTTTCGATGCCGGCCTGGATTTTTGTGCTAATGAAGTGGACGTATTTGGCCCTTTTACCGGTCAAATGGTGGAAGGGTGTGTCAGCTATGGTGGCGGGAGTGCCTGTACCAATAGCTATACCTACCCGGTGCAGGGCACGAATATCCAGGTGCTGCGGTGGTCTCGGTCTTTTGCTCAGAATCTGCGCGGCAATGGTGATTGTCCGGCTGGCTCTGTGCGCTCCGCCACATATGGTAACCATTGCTATGAAGAGGTGGCTGGAGCGGAAAACAATATATATGGCAATTTTTCGCAAGCGGAGGTCAGCGCCTGCCAAAGCCTCAGTGGCGGCACGGCGTGTTTCACCAACCGCTGGTCTGCGGGATTTTATCTATCGGTAAAAGAGGAAATGAATCAGCAGCCGGGTGTTCTCACGAACAAATTTGGTGCCTGGCTATGGTATATCGATGAGCAGGGGGTGAATCGCACCCATGCGCAGCTGGCGGATGAGCTGGCGGCCTTGGGAGTAAAGCGTATTTTTATCAAGATTGCCGACGGTACACAGAACTGTAACCTGTTTGCTGACGCCTGCTCTTCGACAACCACAGATATCTATAAAAGCCGCGGAATCGAGCCCTGGGCGTGGGCGTATAATTATCCCAATAATTATTCCGCACAGGCGGATGCACTATATTACGCGGCACAATATGGCTACGTGGGCTTCGTATCTGATGTGGAAGTAGAGTTCAATAACACCACCACGGCATTGCACAGCCTGTTTCAGGCATTCACCGATGCCCGGATAGACGCCCAGAATAACGGTTACACTGATAGCAGTTTCGCCATCGGTGCCACCACCTGGGGCAATCCTGCAGACCAGGGCATGAATGTCGGCATTATTGATCAATATGTAGATTTTCATATGCCGCAAACCTACGTCGAAGTTTGGGGCGGCAGTTACATGGCGGACCCGGCCTACTGGATCGAAGTAGGGGACTGTGAATACCGGCAGCTGGGCGCGCAGAAGCCGATCTGGCATATAGTCTCTACCGAGTACAACCAGATTACGCCGGCGCAAATCGAGGCCTTTATGTCTGCCGCCGGTCCCAATGCCAGTATCTGGCGCGTACCTGGTGGCTCCGTTCCCCAGGCTGTGTGGAGTGACTGGGGCAATTTGGATTGGGAGCGTGTGAGTTTTACTCCGGGCAATTGCAGTGCGGGCAATAACGACCTGACGGATCGCCTTGATGATGCTGGAGACCCTCCGCCGCCACAGGTATCGGTTCCTTACTGGAATCAGCTGGATAACTATTACGACCCGTACGGCACCTGCTCGGTGACTTCCCTGGCGATGATCACAGACTATTTTGGTATCACCGACCCCGGTGAGGTTGGCCGTACGCCGGATTATATTTACGAGCGCTTCAATGGCGTATTGCAGACAGTGTCGGCACTGAAGAGCGGATTCAACACCCTGGCACAGGAAGCTGGCAGTGCTATCCGTAATGTAGGCAAAGAGAACGGTACTATTGCTGAGCTGCGCGCACTGGCGTCACAGGGCACTCCAACCATTGTGCACGGGTGGTTTACCCAGCCGGGCCACATCATGGTGGTCACCGGGTTTGACGGTGAGTACTACACCGTGAATGACCCCTTCGGGAAATGGAACCTGCAGAAGTGGGGCAGCTATGACACAAGTGTTTCGGGAGAAGGGCAGCGTTATCCGAAGGATGCTTTTGAATACGCGATCAATGACAATGGAACCGGCGATGATTTGTGGATCCACATCTTTGAGTAAGGAGCTGAAATAGTCAGCCGGTTTTTGCTCTTCTGTGGCACTGGGAGGGGAGTAGATCCCCCCCTTTCAGAGTATTGGATGGGCTTGTTCTGCTTAATTTCTAAAAAGCACTGGTTATACCGCCGGCTCCTCGTCCTTTAGTGCGGTACATTGACGGGGCCCGGAGGTATTTGTATCAGAGGCATCGCGTATCTCTTGCAACGCCCGACGCAGGAAGCCCTGAGATTTTGCCAGTGCCTCTTCCGCCTTGCTGCGCTCAAGGCCACTCAGAATCATCATGATGGCAAGTTTTGCGTTGTGATCGCAGCTTTGCAGTACGCGGTCTGCTTCGTCGAGCCCGACCCCGGTAGTTTCCATTACTATGCGACGCGTGCGGCTGACCAGCTTTTCGTTGGTGGCTTTTACGTCAACCATCAGGTTGTAAAAACTTTTCCCGATACGAATCATACTGGCGGTAGTCAGCATGTTCAGTACCAGCTTTTGTGCCGTACCTGCTTTCATACGTGTGGAGCCGGTGAGAATTTCCGGCCCCACTTCCGGGAGGATGGCGATATCCGCTTCCTCGGCAATCGCTGCGGATTTATTGCATGAAACGGCTATGGTTGTGCAGCCGAGTGCACGGGCGTAGCGCAAGCCTCCAATCACGTATGGCGTACGACCGCTGGCCGCGATCCCGACCACGACATCATTTTCGCTCAGGTTGATATTGCGTAGATCCTCGCCGCCCAGCGTCAAACTGTCTTCGGCACCTTCCTGGGCTCTGTAAATAGCCTCCTCGCCACCGGCAATCAACGCCACCACCATATCTTCGCTGACGCCGAAGGTTGGGGGACACTCAACCGCATCGAGAATACCAAGCCGGCCGCTGGTTCCGGCTCCCATATAAATAAGGCGTGCACCAGATTTAAATGCTTCGGCGATTGCGTCCACCGCGCGGGTAATGTTTGGTAACTCCCGGTATACGGCCTCTGGAACTTCCCGATCCGCATTGTTGATTTTCGTTAGAATTTCTTCGCTAGACAGCAGGTCAATGTCGAGCGTGTCCGGGTTGCGGGCTTCGCTGGCCAGGGATGCCAGTTCGTTGAGCAGTTGTACGTTCATGGCTGAGTAGGACTCCAATGTCTTCGCCAGGATGTGATCAGAAAAATTTTGGCTGGACGATTGCAAAATGGGTTTACGAGGGTTGATGTAAGCTGAGCTTCTGTGCAGTACTTCTTGCCAGCATGCAGGCGCCATCCAGCGCCGTTCCCAGCGCTGGAATCTGCCTTCGCTGGTAATCGGGGTGCAGATGTGGTCTGAGCTTTTCTGCCAGACCGCCAAGAATCGCCAGAGGAAGTGCGTCACCATCACTGGCTGCACGGATAAGTCGGTCTACCTCCGCCGCGGTTTTGGCAATAATGTCGCGGGCCAGCGGGCAACTTGGGTAGTGAGCGAAAACTGCTGGTGCCAATGCAGCATATTCCCGAGATCCTGCGCGCTGCAGCCAGGGCAGTATTTGAGAACGAACCTCACCCACTTCCCGCATGATCTGTCGACACAAGGGGCTAATCACTTTTCCGTGCTTATCCAGTTCCCAAAGCAGGGCGCGCACTGCGCTCTTGCCGATTGCCGCGCCACTACCTTCGTCCCCGACCGCCAGGCCCCAGCCGCCGTATTGGCGGATTACACCATCGCGCCCTAGCCGCATGGCGACAGAGCCCGTACCGATAGCAACCATGACGATCGGGGTCCCGGCACCGGCGCCCAGCAGGGAGGTTTGTGCATCCGATGTAACTTCGACACTGAGAAAGCCCAGTTTCCGCAAACTTTGTCGAAGCTTCTCGGCAGCGACCGGGTTCCCGGCGCCAGCGACACCGCAAGCGAGGTGGACACAGCCGGGCTGAATTCTTTGCCGGGCAACGATTTGCCGGCTGAGTTCGGCGATAGTCTGTATCGCACCGTCGAGATCCTGCGTGAGCGAGCTCGCGCCGGCTTTCAGTGTGAGCAGTGCGCCCGTTGAGTCCTCAAGACGCGCCAGGGTCTTGGTTCCTCCGCCGTCTATCCCTAGAAAAAAAGCACTCATATATGGTGTTCTTGTCTATCCGTTTGCTTGGGTCTGGTTGGGGGTAACTGTGAAGTCCTGTGTACTTTCCGGTACCGGTTTGCCCAGATTACATACTGCAAATGACGCCAGAGTGCCCAGGCATAGCTGCCAAGGGAAGGCGATAACCAGTGGTTCATTGGTATCGGTAAGCAGAGTGATCATCCACGGTTGCTGTAGCAGGGTAACCACAAATCCGACAGCCAATGCCCACCCCACACTGCTGGCATTACCGCGTCTGGTAAGTAGTACTGTGAAAAACACACCGAGTAGGCCCGAGTAGGCAAATACCATTACGGACAGGGCAAACGTTATCAGTGGCAGATCGCTGATCTGCTGCCAGAAAAAGCAGAGTATTGCCATGCCCCCCAAAGCGCTCGCCACCAGAGCCATGCCCCAGCGTCCAGCGCGTACAAAGTGCGCTGCTGGTCGGTGGATGCCGCGCACTCGCAGCCAGTGGCGGTACAGGTCCTCAGTGAGAACGCTTGCCATTGAATTGAGGCTGGAATTAAGGGTGGAAAGGGCGGCGGCAATGACTCCAATCGTCACCAGACCGCGTAAACCGGCGGGCATTTCGTTAAGCACATAGTGCATAAACACTGTGACATCTCCGCCGCTGGGCGCGGATACACTGGTCCCGGCCATCAGCTGAGGATTCTGGTAAAAAATATGCAGCAAAAGGCCGATGCCCATGAATACGGCCATTACCGGTACCACCATGACAACGGAAAACAGTACTGCTCTGGCTCCATCGCGTGGGGTTTTACAGGTGAGGATCCGCTGCGTAACATCCTGATCCAGGCCAAAGGCAGCAATATTCAGCAATACGAAGCCGGTCAGGGTTGCCCACAGGTTGAACGGATCGCTCAGATCCCAGCTGGTATCCACGAGAGTTAACTTGGAGGCTTCACCACCCGGAGGCGTATTCAATGCCGCAAAAAGCTGGCCCATATCTGCGGGAATTTGCCAAAGAAGCACCGCGACTACGGCGACGGCTGCACTGACGTAAACGATGCACTGCAGCACATCGCTCTGAATCACGGAGCGTACGCCACCGATTAGTGTCTGTAGTAGTCCTGCCGCGGTGAGCAGAATGACGGCCGCTATCACATGATTGGCGGCGATATCATTGAACAGAATCATCGATACAGCGATGGCGGCCATATACAGCCGCGCGCCACTGGCAAAAACTCGCCCAAGAAGATAGATTCCACCAGCGCGATTTTTAGCCTTTTCGCCAAAACGGGACTGCAACAACTCGTACACGGTGGTAACGCGATGGGCATAAAAGCGTGGAATGAGGAAACGGGCGACAACAATCGCGGCGATGACGGCTCCCACATTGGTAAACAGATAAGTGAGGTCCCCGCGGTAACCGAGATCCGGTCCGCCGAGGAAGGTGGCGGCAGACTGCGTGGTAGCGAGGGTAGAAATCGCCACCATCCACATCGGCATGCTGTTGCCGGCAAGAAAATAGTCCCGACTGTTATTCGCTCGGTTTTGACTGAAGTACCAGCCGGATGCGGCCAGGACCCCGAGGTAGAGAGCAAATATTCCCCAGTCCAACCCGGTAAACTGCAGTTCCATCAGATGTCACTCATTCTGTTTGCTCGGCCCGCACTTCCATGGGGCTAATTAATTATTCCTGTTATTCCTTGCAATTGGTATCATTTATTCTTTGTGTAAGCAAAGTATTTTCCATCGGTAGTACCGATGGCGACTGCACTGGCTGCCGGATAAGCGCGCGGAATTAACGCCGCGGCAAGCAGCACCACGTTCACTCACTCCGGGATAAATATGGGTTCATTGGCTAAAATTCGTGCGATGCGCGATTCCATGTCCAACCACGAGCGGCGCATTGCCGACTTTCTGTTGGATAAAGTGGAAACAGTGCGCACGCACTCGTCAAAGTCACTGGCAGAAATGGTGGGAGTATCCCAATCCAGCGTCGTTAAATTCAGCCAGAAGTTGGGATACAAGGGATATTCCGATTTTAAGCTGTCGCTGACTGAGTCCGTGGCACGCTCGACGATGATGCCGCAGGCCGCCATCCACGGAGATATTGCCTTTGATGATGATCTTGCCACTGTGGCGCAAAAACTGATCAGCCGAAAGAATCTCGCTTTGAGCGAAACGGTCATGGCGAATTCTGAAGAGGCACTGATGCAGTCGGCGCAGGCTTTGCGCGGAGCCAAACGCATCCTGTTGTTCGGGGTAGGGGCGTCTTCGCTGGTTGCACGGGACCTGGCCTACAAGTTGATGAAGCTGGGTAGGTCCGTGCTGATTGAAGGGGATACACATGTACAGGTTGCCAATGCGGCAACGCTGGGCCCTGGGGACCTCATTTTTGCGATCTCCGAGTCCGGGTTAACCCGCGAGGTGATCCGGGTTGCGGAAACCGGTGCGGCACAGGGGGCCGAGGTGCTTTCTCTCACACGCTTCACCCGCAACCCGCTTACAGAGCTGTCTACTTACCGCCTCTACTGTGTCGCCAACGAGGCTGAGGCGCGCAGCTCGTCGATTCTCGCGCGCACCGCGCAATTGATGGTGACCGATCTGCTGTTTATTTTGACGTCGCAAAAGGACGATAAAGCCAACGAGCTGTTCGAGCGTAGCCGGAAGGCAGTGGAAGTACTCCGCGGCAGGGGATAGGCGCTATTTTTCTCTTTTTCGACAGATTCGAAGTAAAGGGTTGAATCTCAATTGGGGGAATATTATATTCCTAACTGCTCGATGCTTTTGGAATTTATATTTCACTGATGGCTGAGGGCAATTCACCTTGTACTTCCAATTCTGATTTCCTTTTTCGTTGAATTGGCTTTGGAGCCCTCGGGCTCCAATTTTTTTGTAAGACGCCCAGCCATTTTCCCCGCTCGTGAATATTGGTGTTTCAACCAAAGTCCATACCGCGAGCGGGAAACCCACCCAGGTGCTTATCGTGCCGGCGTACCGGTTGCAGGATCCGCTTGTGTACCGCCAGCGCTGCCAGTCAGCCCACGTTTCAAACCTGAGGCCCGATGACGAATATCCATGCCGATGCCGTAAAGAGCCGGAACCAGTAGCAAGGTGACAAAAAAGGCCACGAAAACGCCAAATGCCAGTGCGACCACGATGGGTTGCAGGAACGCGGCCTGGATACTGCGTTCCAGCATCATTGGCAGCAGGCCGACGATGGTGGTGACCGTGGTCAACAGAATCGGGCGGAAGCGGGCAACACCGGCCTCTACCACGGCCTTCAGTGGCGCCATGCCTTTTTCGCGCAATCGATTGCAGTGATCCATCAGCACCAGGTTGTCGTTGACGACGACCCCGGCCGCTGCGGCAATGCCAAAGTAACTGAAGATGGCCATGGTCATGCCGGTGACGGCGTGGCCGAAGATGGCGCCGACGAATGCAAACGGGATGGCGATCAGGATCAGGATCGGTTGCGAGTAACTGCGGAACGCAACCGCCAGCAGGCTGTACATGCCGAAGAAGGCCATGATGTACAAGCCCAGCACTTCCTGAATAAAGCGCTTTTCACCCTCGGCCTGGCCTACGGCACCGCGGATTATTCCCGGGTAGCGCTTTTCCCAGGTGGGGAAAAAGTTCTCATCCAGGTCCTTCATGATCTCGCCGCGTACATCGTCCTTCAGGTCTGCCATCACCCGGGCCGCGCGGTTGCCGTTCCAGCGCTGGATACGTTTGATTCCCGGCGCATAGTGCAGGTCGGCGACGGCGAGCAGGGGTACCTCGCGACCGTCGGTAGTGCGTACGCGGAAGTCTTTCAGGCTCTCGATGGAGCGGCGGGACTCCAGCGGGTAGCGCACCATCACCTTCACGTCCTGGCCAGCCCGAGGCAGTCGCTGTACTTCCTCACCGAAATACGCCTGGTGTACCTGGCGGTTTACTTGCGCGAGGGTGAGACCGAGCTTGGTTGCACCGGGCTTCAATTCGATGCGGATTTCCTCGGAGGCTCCCTCGAGATTGTTGCGTACGTCGTACAGGCTTTCGTAAGAGCGCAGTTGCTCCTCCAGGTCAGCAGTCGCTGCCCGCAGCACGTCCAGATCCGGATGGCGGATGGAGAGTTCGAAACCCGGACCGCCATTGTTGAATGAGTACTGTACCGATACTTCTTTCGCGTCCGGGATATCGCCGAGCAGTTCCCGCAGTCGCAGGGCTGCGTCTTTGGCGGACATATCGCGCAGTTCCGGCGGAGCCAGTTTGACGATGGCCATGACGCTGTCGCGACGGGAGCGGGTATACCAGTTTTCAATCAGTACCCCTTTGCCGTCTGTGCGCTCATTCACTTCTGCTTCCAGGCGCTTCTCTGCGTCCTGCAGTTGTGCCAGTACTTCCAGTGCCCGGCTATAGGGGGCGCCTTCGGGCATGACGACATTGACGATTACTTCGTCAGACTCGATTTCAGGCATGAAGCCTTTTTTCACCCAGCCACTGCCGAACATGCCGAAGCCAATCATCATCACTGCGATAAAAATACTCAGTGTCAGGTAGCGGCGATCAACGGCCCACTGGCCGATACGACGATAGTGGTTTTGGGCAAAATAGATAATGCGGTCGGCAATACTCTTCTGAATGCGACCAAAGCGGCCGAGGGTATTTTCGGCTTCGCTGCGCGGCTTCAGGTTGCGCAGGTGCGCCGGCAAAATAAACAGGGACTCGATCAGTGAGAACAGCAGCGCGAGAATCACCACCCAGGTGATATGACGGGTAAATTCACTGGTGGAGCCGCTGATGAATATCCATGGCAAGAACGCGAAGATGGTCGTCACCACTGCGAAGATCACCGGTTTGGCGACCAGCTGGGTACCGAGCACCGCCGCCGCCAGGCGACCTTTTTCGTCATCCCCGTGCTCGGGGTTATGAGATTCCGTATGAATACTTTCGCCAACCACAATCGCATCATCCACCACGATGCCGAGAACCAGCAGGAAGGCAAAGGTGGACAGCATGTTGAGGGAAACCCCCATGCTGGGCAGCAGAACAAAGGCACCGGCATAGGCAGTGGCAATACCGAAGGCGACCCAGAACGCGACTTTGGGACGCAGACTGAAGACCAGCACCAGCAGTACCAGGATCAGGCCCATCAACGCGGATGAACCGATGGTTTCCAGGCGCCCCTTGAAGTCCACCGCGTTGTCGGTCCAGAGCGTGAGTTTCGCCCCGGCAGGCAGCGTTTCGCTACGCTTGGCGATCCAGTTGCGGATGGATTCAGAGGCCGTGAGGATATCCATGGTCTCGGTGCTCATCACCTGCAGCAGCACTGCCGGCTCCCCGTTCAGGGTTGCGAGGATTTCATTGTCCTCAAACCCGTCCACCACGTTGGCCACGTCCGCGACACGAATGGTTCCGCCATCGGCGGTCTGGCGCACGATGACATTGCCGAACTCCTGTGCGGAGTCGGCCTGGTTGCGCACCTTCAGCTGGTACGTGCCCACCTCGGTGCGCACGGTGCCTGCAGACTGGTTGATGGAGCTGGTACGGATCGCGTCGGCCACCTGTTGAAAGGTCATGCCGTAGCGGCGAAGAGCCTCTTCGCTCACCTCGATAGAGACTTCCTCCATGCGGGTGCCAAACAGGTTCACCACCGACACCGCGGGCAGGGTGGCGGCCTCGCGCCGCAGTTGTTCCGCCAGCCGCTTCAGTTCGCGCTCGCCGAGGTCGCCGTGCACCGCAACCCGGATAAATTCCTGACGGTTTACCCACTGGTGTACCTGCGGTGGTTCAATATCCCGGGGAAACGACGAGATACCGTCGACACGGATTTTCACGTCATTCATAAAACGGGAAAAGTCCACGTTGCTCTCGGCCAGGATATAGACCTCGCCGGAGCCCTCGGAAGAGGAAGAGCGTACCCACTCGATATTGTCCATGTCGCTGACCGCTTCTTCGATGCGGGCGACAATCTGCTCTTCCACTTCCTGGGGCGCCGCGCTGGGCCAGGAAACCCGGATCTCCAGGCCGGGGAAGCGCACCTGCGGGTCCATCTCACGTTCCATGCTGAAAAAGCCGATCAGGCCCGCCACGAAAATGCCAATCATGGCGAGGTTGGCGGCGACAGGATTGCGCGCCCACCATGCAATCAAATTGTTCATCGACGGGCTCCGTTAGTTTCTGGCCAGGTGGGTAATTGGTTGTACTTTCATGCCGTCCACCGCGTTGGCTACGGTGGAGGTGACCACGCGCTCGCCATCGGCAATACCCGCTGCGAGTACCACGCGGTTTTCTGACGTCGAAAGTATGTCAACGGTGCGGATGTTCAGCTCATCGTTTTCATCGACCACATATACCTTGTCGGCGCTGCGCAATGCCGAGCGGGGAACGACCACCGCCAGCTGTTCCTGCTCGCTTTCCGCTTCGGCGGTGACAAACAGGCCTACTGCCAGTGGCGTACCGTGACTGGCGCCCGTGCCGTAGGGGTCTTCCACTTCTGCTACGGCGTAGATCAGGCGTGTCTGTTGATCCACCGCCGCCTGGGTACGGACGATTCGCCCCTGCCAGAAATGTTGTTGCGCACCAATTTGTGCGGACAGCGTCACTGCGGGACCAGATTCCTTGTCACTGGCTTCAAAGCCCATGGGGAGGTTCAGTTCCAGCAGCTGGGAGTCGGTTAGCGGAAGACGTATTTCAACGCGGTCAGTGGCGAATACTCGACCGAGTACAGTACTTGGTGTCACGTACTGACCGATGCCGATATCGCGACTGGCTACCCGCCCGCGAAACGGCAAGCGGATTTTGGTGCGCGCGAGATTCAGTTTGGCGTCGGCGAGCTCGGCCTTGGCGGAGCGGAGATTCGCTTCTGCTTCCAGTACCTGCGGTTTGTTCACCTGCAGTGGGGAAGGGTGTTTGTTCGGATTTAGCTCGAGCCACTGCTGACGCTTGATCTTGGCTGCGGCCTGGGCCTGAAGGAGCAAGACCTCCGCCTGTGCCACGCCGGCCTCGGCGCGCGCAAAAGCGAGGCGGTAGTCTGAGTCATCCAACTGGATCAGGGCTTCACCTGATTCAAACCCCGCGCCCTCGGCAAAGCTGCTTGCCACAGATATAACGCGTCCGGAAACCTCCGGCGTCAGTTCGATTTCTGTATGCGCGCGTACCTCCCCCTGAGTGGTTACCGCGAGATGCACGGCTTGCTGTCTGGCCTCCGTGTAGACGAGTGATACCGGCCGTTGCTCTTCTACTTTTTTTTCTGGTGCCGGCTTGGAGGCAGACATAAGTTGTACAGCGCCAAACCCCAGTGTAAGTACGATCACTGGCGCGGCAGCCTTCATGATTCGTTTCTTCATTGCTCTCATCCTGCCTGATTCGAATTAATCGCCAACAGTCCCGTTGGTGTATGGGTGATAAAACCACGGAATTGCGAAGCCTTGCCACGGCCCAGAGTCGAGAGGAGCTGGATCCGCGGTAAATGGTCTGTGTATCTGGTTTATTGACAACCTGAGGTGCGCGTTTGGATGCGTGGGGGAAAAATAATTTTTTCTGAGTGAATTTCAGGCTCCGCGCGAGGAGCTGACCGGGTGGGGGAAGGGCGGCCATGATCGACCTGTTACTGGCTGCGGGGGATGATCGAAACGGTATCCCGTACGGTGCTTTGATCCGGTGACTGGCAGCCGAGAGGTGGCTGGGTTATTTTGGGTGGCACAACACGTCAACGAATAGCGGAATATGTGATGAAAACTCTTCTCTGTATGACCTCCTGCCTGCTGTGGCTTTCGTTGGGTGCCCAGGCATCTGAACCGGCGAAGTTTGCCATTGCGATTCATGGCGGCGCGGGCACCATTGAAAAGTCAAAAATGACGCCAGAAAAAGAAGCGGCCTACAGGGCCAAACTGGAGGAGGCGTTGAATGCCGGATACCTGGTATTGGAAAAGGGCGGCGCCAGTCTCGATGCGGTAGTGGCAGCAATCAATGTGATGGAAAATTCGCCGCTGTTTAACGCGGGTAAGGGCGCGGTGTATACCTACGAGGGTGCGCACGAGCTGGATGCCTCTATCATGGACGGCCGTGATCGGCAGGCGGGCGCGGTGGCCGGAGTAAAACGGGTAGCCAACCCCATTAACCTGGCGCGTATGGTAATGGAGGATTCTCCGTTTGTGATGCTGGCCGGGGAGGGCGCGGAGGCGTTTGCCAGGAGCCGCAATGTGCCAATGGTCGATAACAAAAGCTTTGATACCGAACAGCGCCGGCAGCAGCTGGAGCGCGCGAAGGAAAAGCTCGACAAGGAAAACAGGCAGGACAAGGACTACCGCGCGGCTGTGGAGAACCTGCCAATCCCCTTTCGGGTAGGTACGGTGGGAGCGGTGGCCCTGGACAAACAGGGCAACCTGGCCGCTGGCACATCGACCGGCGGCATGACCGCCAAGCGCTATGGCCGTATTGGCGACGCCCCGGTGATTGGTGCGGGCACCTTTGCCGATAACCGCTCCTGCGCGGTATCGGCAACCGGTCATGGCGAGTTCTTTATCCGTTACAACGTCGCCGCCGATATTTGCACCCGCGTGGATTACCAGGGCAAAAGTGTCGCGCAGGCGGCGGACGAGGTAATCAACCAGGTGCTGCTTCCTGTTGGGGGAACCGGCGGGGTGATTGTGCTGGATGCCAAGGGCAATATCGCACTGACGTTCAATACAAAGGGCATGTACCGGGGCAGACGGGTTGCGGGCGAACCGGCAGAAGTTGCCATTTTCGGGGCGGATCAAGCGGCACCCGCCGCTCCATAAGGCAGTCGGGAAAGCTTGCCCCCCCGGGCTGGGCTCGGACCACCAGCCCGGTGTCATTGACTGCCGGGAAAGGTGATCAGTTGGCGGTGGCGCCGCTGCCGCCACCCCAGCCAAACAGGGATTTCAATTTTTGCGCAAACCGGCCGCGCTTGGCTTTGCGTGCCTTGTCTTTTGCGCTCACAAGCCATGCCACCTGGATGACGAGCCGCTCCCCGGCAAAGGGGAGGTGTCCGTGGAAGGAGTTGTCCGCGCGCTTGAAAGCGGCCAGCGTGCCGTACTCAGGGCGGATCTCCGGGACAACGGTATCCTCGAAGTCATCAATACGGTTGAGAAAGCGCAGGCAGCCGTCACTGGTTGCTGGCCAGTCGCTGTTCAGGTAGAGCAGGGCGGTGGCAATCTTGGACTGGCCGTCAGTGTGGATGTTGCCATGCCGCTTTTTCAGGCTTCGTGAAATGGAGATAAAGGTGGGGTACTGGGCCAGGTTATCGATGCCGAGCTGTTGGCCCAACGCGTTGGCAAAATCGGGCGCGGTCATATACTCGATCAACTGGTTGATTTTCTCCCCGCACTGTTCCTTTTCATAAGGCAGGTAGCCCGCGCCTTTCAGGCGGGGGAAGTGTTCCTGCAGGTCCTGCATCAAGTGTGCCGGGAGTACATTTTTGGCAACCAGGAAGGAAAATGGATCCGAGCGGACAAGGGTGGTGTCCTTTTGCAGGGCGGAGGCCGCAAGCCATGGAGCAGCATCTGAGGTGGCGACGGTTGTCATTATTATGTCCCTTATTTAGATAAGTGTTCGATCGTTCCTAACGAAACCTTTGCATATCTATTCGTGAAAGTAACAAAGCCGGCAGGCTCGGCCAAGCGGCAATGCAGGGGTTGGCAGGATGCTGTGTATTTTTTGACCTTCGGCTTTGGGGGCCTGATCCTGGTGTCAGACAAGGCCATCGGCGGCACCTGGAGGGACGGCAATAGATTGCATTACCCATGGTTGGTGGCGTCGTGTCTGTTTTGTAGCGGGTTGGATTGATTGCTGAGCAAAAATTGATAAAAAGTGATTCAAAGCAGAGGGTTAGTAGTTGGTGGTGGGGGAGCTTGGATGGAAAGCTGGCGCCCCCGGGTGGACTCGAACCACCAGTCCGGACTTAGGAGGTCCGTGGTTTATCCTGTTAACCGACGGGGGCCGGTGGAAGGGCGCCTATTCTAGCGGCTGATACCGCGCCTGTCACCGCAATGACTTTCGCACGGCTGTGGGTGGTTGCAAATCAGTCAGGGGTAACCCAGTGGCAGGGTGGGTTCTTCCGCTGTGCGCCCGGTTTACGCTGAGCTTTCAGTACGGTATTTCTAACCTCAGGTCCGCCCGTCTTTTTTGTACCCAATCTCACCGGAAGTGCCAACCTCTTCCATCTTAAGCTCGGCACTGTCACCAACGGTAACGTCCGGTGTTGTCGGGTTACAGGCGTTCGTCATTAAGTCCGTCGCGACCCGCCATCTTTCCTGTCCATATATTTGAGGAAAACTGTCGCGAATTGGTAACTATATGCAGGTATTTTGGCGCCAGCTGCAGGCTGTCGGGGAGAGGTTTTTCCCCAGTGGGAATTGGCTGCCGTGTGCGCAGTGTAACCCCGATAAAAAACTTGTTTCCGCAGTAAAAAAGATGCTTGACCGGTGAAGTCGGAGCTGGCTAATCTGCGGTTGCACAACAAAAACAGACAAAGTGTTTCTGCCTTGGCAGATCGAGATTATGGAGTTTTCTATGAGCGGCAACGTTATCGAAAATGACATGGATTTTGATGAAAGCGATTCCTCAGTGGCAGAGGAGCTGCTGTATACGCCCCAGAACCCCAGAGATGCTCGCCGGATGGTCGAAGACCGGTTGGAGGAGATGCGTCTCAGGCGGGAACTGATGGACTATCAGTACGAATTCTAAGCCGACGGGAGTCATCTAGCCTTTTAACACCAACCGGGGTACTTCCGGGTTTATCAGTAAAAGAAACTGCCCGATCGCCATGAGCAACGTGTCTCTGGGAACTGTGGCAGGCCCAAAGAAGGGTGCCTTTGGCACCCTTTTTCATTGGTGGATTACCGTGCGAGCGGCGGGGAAGGTTTCCGGCCGAGCCCCCGCCAGTTTGCACGCCTCCCGGTGGCGTGTATATTGGGACGCAATGGTCAGGAAAGGGAAGGAAAAGGGACCTTCAGATGGTAGTTTCCGACAGGTTTGATAGCAGGGTGACCTCACAGGTTTCCGATGGCGGAGATGCGCTGGTGATTCGCGTTGCCGGTAACTTCGATTTCAATATGCACCGGGAATTCCAGAGGGCGTACCGCAATGTGTCGCCGCCTCCCAGGGCCTTCCTGGTAGACCTCTCGGAAACCGATCACCTGGATAGCGCGGCGCTTGGCATGCTACTGCTATTGCGTGACTACTGCGTGGAAGTGGGGGGTGACGGACCCCAGCCCACTGTCGAGCTGATGAATGCCAATGCACACGTTTCCCACATTCTCTCCGTTTCCAACTTTGATCGAATTTTCAGCATACGCTGAGGGTCCCGGCTTCTGATGCCCGTCTTCCGCGTCCTGATTGTCGAGAGTGATGCCAGCGAGGCGGAAGAGCTGCGGGACCTGGTCCAGTGCTGTGAGTGCACCACCTCCACGGGAGCAATGGTGCCCGTGGCCACTCATTCTGTTCAGAGTGCTGCCATGGCTCAGGAGGCGTACCGGGAATTCCCCCCCAGTCTGGTCATCTTCGGGCCTGTGGCGGCGGCGAAGGTATCTGATGTTGAGATACGCCGGCTGCGCCAGAGCAGTGGGGTTGAACTGGTCCCTATTCTGTTTGTGCAGGATCTGACGGGCCAGGAGACGCCGCCTGCGCCGCCGACCATCTGTGACGATATCCTTGCCAAACCCTACAGTCTGCCACTGGTGGAACTCAAGCTCGCGTCCATCCGGCGCTTCAGTGACTTCAGTCGTTCCCTGATCGCACAGCGCGACCGCTTGCGCCGGCATTATGCGGATTTTTTACACGAGCAGGCCAGCGCGCGCGAGATATTCGGCAACCTCGGTAATGAAAGTTGTCTGGATGATACCTCGGCAATTCGCTACCACCTTTCTCCGCGGGCGGTACTGAACGGGGACCTGCTCGCGGCAACCTATACACCGGACGGCAAACTGGTGCTGATGCTGGGGGATTTTTCTGGCCACGGGCTGGCGGCGGCCGTCGGCGCAGTGCCGCTCACTTCCATTTTCTATTCGATGATGCCGCGCGGCTTTTCCATGAGCCGGGTACTGCGGGAGATCAACCGCAAACTCTACGGCATCCTTCCCCGGCAGATGTTCTGTTGTCTGGTAATGCTGGAGCTGGACCCGCGCCGCAGTCACCTGCGTGTCCTCAATGCCGGTATGCCAAGCCCCTGTCTCAAGCGCAGCAATGGCGAATTGCGCCTCCTCGAATCTCGGCACCTGCCGTTTGGGGTTCTCTCCTCGGACCAGATTGACACCGCCATCGTCAACCTGAGGGTACTCCCGGGGGATCGGCTGTTCCTATGGAGTGACGGCATTCACGAAGCACGGAATAGCAAGGGCGAACATTTTGGTGAAGAAAGGCTGCTGGAACTGTTGCGTGCTGCTGGCGGGTCAGATCACGCGTTTGACCAGATCCTGATGGCAGTGAATGCGCATGCTGCTGAACAGCACGATGACCTGTCGCTGGTCGAGCTTGATCTAAGCGATACCTCGTTGCGCAAGAGCGGCGGCCCAGAGCTAGACCAGGCCGGTGATCGCAAGGGTAGCCGCATCGGCAACTGGTCGATACGCCTGCAGTTGTCGCAGGAGGAGTTGCGGACGTCCGACCCGCTGCCTCATCTGCTCAGTGTGCTGGTGCAGATGCCGGGCGCAGCGCGCTTTCAGGAAGACCTCGCCACGGCGCTCGGCGAGCTGTTCCGCAATGCACTGGAGCACGGGGTGCTGGGGCTGGACTCTTCCATTAAGACAACCGACGACGGTTTTGTACGCTATTACGATTTGTTGGCTGAACGTCGCAGTCGCCTTAAAGAGGGGTGGGTGAGTATTTCACTCAGTTGTAGTGAGAGTGAAGACCGTGGCACCCTGGTGCTGGTGGTCGAGGATAGCGGCTCTGGTTTTGCCGAAACCCGGGAGCCCCCCAGCATCTACGCAGGCAGAGGGCTCAACCTGCTGCAGACGGTGTGCGATGAGGTGAACTATTTGCCGGGCAGCAGTAAGGTGGAGGCCGTTATTCGCTGGAGCAAGGCCGCAGAAGAGCAGGATATGGCCGAGGGACACGTTAATGCCATGCAAAACCCGCCGCTACCGGTATAATGCCGGCTAGTTTTTCATCAACTGCGGTGGGCAATCGTGCCTGGACAATCGGATACAGCAACAGACCCTGTGCGAGACCTCGCCCTCTGTGCGCGTGCGCTGACCTGTGAGCGTGACGGACGAGTCCTGTTCGAAGGTCTTGAATTTGTCCTCACGCCGGGGGCTGCGATCCAGATTGAAGGTGCCAACGGCGCCGGCAAGAGCACCCTTATCCGCACCCTGATCGGCACCGCATCAGACTACACCGGTGATATCTTCTGGAAGGGCCGCTCCCTCCCGAATGCGCTTCCCGCGCTTCGCGCATCGCTGTTGTATATTGGCCACAATGCCGGTGTCCGGCGCGGGCTGACTCCGCTGGAAAATCTGGCCTGGTACGGTGCCAGCGGCACCGATGCGATGGCGGCGCTGGATGCCGTGGGCCTTTTTGGGTTCGAAGATGTGCTGTGCCAACAGCTGTCCGCCGGGCAAAATCGCCGGGTGGCACTGGCGCGGCTGTACCTGTCCGATTCCCCCGCATTGTGGATTCTCGACGAACCGCTGGCGGCGCTGGATGTGGCCGGGGTTGCCAGTCTGGAAGCGCAGATGAACCAGCATCTGCAACGCGGTGGAAGTGTGCTGCTCACATCCCATCAACCGGTAGCGATCGCGCCGCTGACCAAGGTCAGCCTTGCGGATTTCCAGCCACTTCTGGATGCGTCAGCGGAGCAGGCCTATGCGGGCTGAGACCATGCGTTCATCCACTGACATTGCCGAGGCGGTGAAAGTCGGCCCGTCGCGTGCGCCCGGTTTTTACACCCTGTTCCGAACCGAATTTACGCTGGCGGTACGGCGGCGTTCGGATATCGTCAATCCGCTGCTGTTCTTTGTTACCGTGCTGGCGATGATGCCACTCGGCATCGGTCCGGATCCGGAAATGCTCGCGCGCATGGCGGCGGGGCTGATCTGGGTGATGGCTTTGCTGGCGACCCTGTTGTCTCAGGAGTCACTGTTTCGCGGTGACTTTGAAGATGGCTCCCTGGAGCAGCTGGCACTGCAGCCTCAGCCCCTGTATTTCCCGGTCATGGCCAAGGTGCTGGTGCACTGGCTGGTGACCGGGCTGCCACTGGCACTGCTGTCGCCACTGCTGGGGATGATGCTCAACCTCGGAGAGACAGGTTATTGGCCGCTGTTTGTGTCCCTGGCAATGGGCACGGCGAGCCTCAGTCTTATTGGTGCGGTGGGTGCGGCTTTGACGGTGGCCCTGCGGCGACCGGGCCTTCTGCTGGCGCTGATTATTATGCCGCTTTATGTGCCCGTGTTAATCTTCGGCACCGGAACGGTGCAGGCGGCGCTGGATGGCTATAGCTACGCGCCGCAACTGGCAATCCTTGGTGCCATTCTGGCCGCAGCGGCGGCGCTGGCGCCACTGGCGGCCGCGGGTGCCATCCGTATCAGTCTCGAAAACTGACCCTTCTGCATACATTTCACAACCCTGGTGGGGGAAATGGGTAAGAGAAGGGCGTAGGAGTACATATTTTGTCCTGGCAATGGTTTCACAGATTGGGATCGCCGCGCTGGTTTTACCAGAAAACCGGTGCTTGGCTGCCGTGGCTGGGTGCCGCAAGCGTTCTGCTCCTCACCGTCGGTATCGTCTGGGGGCTCGGCTTTGCACCGCAAGACGCGAAGCAGGGCAACAGCTACCGCATCATCTATATTCACGTCCCCGCCGCGTTTCTCGCGCTCGCCGGCTACTACATCATGGCCATTTGCGGTGCGATCGGCCTGATCTGGAAGATGAAGCTGTCTTTTGTGGTCATGCGGGCGGCGGCACCGATCGGTGCTGCACTCACATTTATTTCACTGTTTACCGGTGCAGTGTGGGGTAAGCCGACCTGGGGCGCATACTGGGTGTGGGATGCCCGTATCACGTCCATGCTGATCCTGTTTTTCCTGTATCTCGGGGTAATGGCGCTTTCCGGGGCGTTTTCCCGGGAGCAGTCGGGCGATAAGGCCAGTGCTCTGCTGGCACTGGTGGGTACCGTCAATATCCCGATCATCTACAAATCCGTCGACTGGTGGTTCACGCTACACCAGCCCGCCACGATCAAGCTCACCCAGGCCAGCACCATTGACCCGAGCATGTTCTATCCGCTGATTACCATGATCGCCGGTTTTTACCTGTTCTACGCCTGGGTGCTCACTTTGCACACGCGCAGCCTGATACTGCAGCGGGAGTGGCGTACCCAATGGGTGCGCGAATTGTTCGGGCCTTCTGTGCCTGCGGCCAAGGCTTGAGGGGGCGACCATGCAATTCCAGTTTGAAGATTTCGCCAGTTTTCTCGCCATGAATGGTCACGGCCCCTTCGTGTGGGCCGCCTATGGTGTAGCCCTGCTGGTTCTCGGAGCGTTGGTGGCCTTACCGCTATTGCGCCAGAAAAAGCTGCGCCGGGAATTTGACCGCCAGCTGCGTCAGGAAGAGGCCCGTCGCCGCGCGGCAGTGCAGCGTCAGGAACGCCCGGAGCCCGCGACAGCCGATTGAGGCTCGCTAGCACCCGTAACCGTTTTTATAGATTGATAACAGGTCAACCATGCATCCAGCCCGTAAACAACGCCTGATTCTGGTGGTACTTCTGGTGGCACTTTCCAGTGCTGCCGTGGGGTTTGTCGCCTACGCAATGCGATCGAACATGGACTACTTCTACGCGCCTACCGCTTTTGCCGCCGGTGAAGTTCCATTTGAAAAGCGTATCCGCGCCGGTGGCTGCGTTGTCCCGGGCAGCATCGTGCGCGACGACGATTCCCTCGACGTGCGTTTTGCGCTCACTGATGGTGACGCCGAGCTGGAAGTGGTATTCGACAAGATCCTTCCCGACCTCTTTGCAGAAGGGGAAGCCGCGGTAGTGACCGGAAAGCTGCAGCAGGGCGGTTATGTGCGTGCTGACCAGGTGCTGGCCAAGCACGACGAATCGTACACGCCGCCGGAAGTGGCAGATTCCATGCGCGGTAAGGCGGATTGCCAGGGAGACGCCAAGATATGAGTCCTGAACTGGGCCACTTTGCCCTGATTGTCGGCCTGCTGCTATCGGTCGCGCTGTCCGTGATACCGATGCTCGGAACCTATACCGGCCGGGTGCTGTGGATGGATACCGCGCGACCACTGTCTCTGGGGGTGCTCGCATTCACGTCGCTGGCTTTTGTGTGCCTGACAATGGCCTTTGTAAACAGCGATTTTTCCGTTGCCTACGTAGCGCAAAATTCCAATAGTATTTTGCCGATGATCTACAAGATTACGGCTGTGTGGGGTGGTCACGAAGGTTCGATCCTGCTGTGGCTATTGATGCTGGCGGGCTGGACCGCAGCCGTTGCCCTGTTCAGCCGGCAGCTGCCGGATGTGCTGGTGGCACGGGTATTGTCGGTGCTCGGCATGCTGCTGATCGGCTTCTTCCTGTTTATCCTGCTTACCTCGAACCCATTCGACCGCCTCCTGCCGTTCCCGCCGAGCGACGGTGGCGACCTGAACCCGCTGCTGCAAGACCCGGGGATGATCATTCACCCGCCGCTGCTCTACATGGGGTATGTCGGCTTCGCTGTCGCTTTCTCGTTTGCGATTGCGGCATTGCTGGAGGGGCGGCTGGACAGTGCCTGGGCCCGTTGGGCGCGACCGTGGACGGCGGTGGCCTGGTCGTTCCTTACCCTCGGTATCGCTCTTGGTAGCTGGTGGGCCTATTACGAGCTGGGCTGGGGCGGCTGGTGGTTCTGGGACCCGGTGGAAAACGCCTCCTTTATGCCCTGGCTGGTAGGTACCGCGCTGCTGCATTCTCTCGCTGTGACTGAAAAGCGCGGGCTTTTCCGCAGCTGGACTATCCTGCTTTCTATTTTTGCGTTCAGCCTCAGCCTTCTGGGCACCTTCCTGGTGCGCTCCGGGGTGCTGACCTCCGTGCATGCGTTTGCCACCGACCCGCTGCGCGGCGGCTTTATCCTGGCGTTCCTGGCGGTGGTTGTTGGTCTGTCCCTGCTGTTGTTTGCACTGCGCGCACCGGCGGTCAGTGCGGGTAGTGTGTTCTCCGTGCGCTCCCGGGAAACCTTCCTGCTCGGTAACAATATTATTCTTGTGCTGATCATGGCGGTGGTGATTACCGGTACCCTGTACCCGCTCCTCGCGGATGCGCTGAACTGGGGCAAAATCAGCGTGGGCCCGCCGTTTTTCAATATGTTCTTTGTGCCGCTGATGCTCGTGCTGAGCCTGCTGCTGGGGCTGGGAATACATTCGAATTGGAAAGACAGCCAGATGGGCAAGTTGGCGAAGACCTGGGGGGCACCGGCGTTGATTGCTGCAATTGGTGCGCCACTGGTCACCTTGTTGGCCGGAGATTTCCACTGGGGCGCCATGCTGGGTGTGTTTGCCGGTCTGTGGGTGGTTGCCTCGAGTGTGGCGGACATGCTGGCAAAATCCCGCAATGCCGACTCGCTTTGGGCGGGGCTCAAGCGCCAGCGTGCGAGTTACTATGGCATGCACCTTGGTCATATCGGACTTGCCATCTCTGTGCTCGGGGTGGCGCTCACCACGGTGTACAGTGTTGAGAAAGACCTGCGCATGTCGCCGGGGCAGAGCGCCCAGCTGGCCGGTTACGAGTTCACTTTTGAAGGTGTGCGCCAGGTGCCGGGCCCCAACTACCGGGCGTCAGAGGGTGTGCTGGTTGTGCGCAAGAATGGCCGTCAGGTTGGCGAGCTGCTGCCCCAGAAGCGCAGTTACCTTTCCGGTGGAAACATCATGACGGAAGCCGCCATCGACAGTGGCCTGTTTCGCGATCTGTACGTCGCGCTGGGCGATCCCATGGATAAAAGCAATCTGGGGGGCGACTGGGCCGTGCGCCTGCAGTACAAGGCGTTCGTGATCTGGATATGGCTGGGTGCGGCGCTGATGGCGCTCGGCGGAGCCATCGCCGTAGCGGACAAACGCTATCGTAAAGTAAAGGCGGCACATACCGGCAAGGGCAAGTCGCCTGCTGCTGATGCTTCAGCCCCCTCTCTGGCCGGGACCTGATCCCGGCCGGTTGCGCTTTACATTCTCAAGCCGGATTGAACTAGAAGGATTGCTACCCTTGATGGCCAGGCTGAAACTGTTTCTTCCTCTCATCATTTTTGCCGCGCTGGCATTATTATTCTGGCGCGGACTCTCCCTGAATCCGCAGGACATGCCTTCTGCGCTGGTCAACAAGCCGGTGCCGGAATTCGCGCTGCTGGATGTGGAGTCCAACCGCGAACTCAAAAAGTCGGACCTTCCCAAGAAGCCTCTGCTGCTGAACGTGTGGGCGACCTGGTGTGTTTCCTGTCGAGTGGAGCATCCGTACCTCAACGATCTCGCGGCGGGCGGCGTACCGATCGTTGGTATCAACCTGAAGGATGATAATGAGGCTGCACAGAAGTGGCTGGAGAAATTCCACAACCCGTACCTGTTTTCCGTTTCCGATGTAGAGGGAAGGCTGGCCATGGATCTGGGTGTCTTCGGTGCGCCGGAGACGTTCCTGGTCGATGCGGGGGGCACCATCCGTTGCAAGCATGTGGGCGTGGTGGACGACAAAGTCTGGCAGACCAAACTGCAACCGCTTTACGAGCGTTTACAGAATCAGGAATGGGACAGTTTTTCTGGTGACTTATCAGATTCCCTGCTCGCCCGTTGTCACTGAGACGGAAGAAAAAAAGAGCCGCTTTATCTGCTGGCTGGGGCCAGTATCCGATAAAGCGGCTTTTTTGCGTGAGCTCGAGACAATGCGCGCACGTTACCCGGATGCATCCCATCACTGCACGGCACTGGTTATTGGCAACCCTGCCAATCCCGATGTAATGCAGTCCGATGACGACGGTGAGCCCGGCGGTAGCGCTGGTCGCCCGATGCTCGAGCTGCTGCTGAAGCAGGAGGTTGGCAATGTCGGGGCGATCGTGACGCGCTATTTCGGTGGAACCAAGTTGGGGGTGGGTGGGCTGATGCGTGCCTACCGTGGTGCCGTGGGCGCTGCTTTGCAGGCTGCCGAACTAGAAACATTTGTTCCTACGCTGGCAGTGCGGATTGTCTGCGGTTTTGCCGCGGAGTCCCGCGTGCGTTTTCTGGTGGCGCAACGCAGTGGTGTATGTGAAGACGCCAGCTACACCGACCAGGTAACCATGCCGGTTCAGCTTCCCCTGAATCAGTGGCCCGAGCTGAAAGTCCAGTTGGAGGCGGAAGGAATCTGCTGTCAGGAGTTAAGCCAGGATTAACTCCTTGCTCCCTCGTTTGCCGTCGCGCTAGCGATTATGTCATCTACCTTCATACCCTCTCCGAGCATCTTTGCCCCTCCCGGTATAACCCGTACTGGCCAGTCGCCAGATTGGAGGAAGCGGGAGATCAACGTGTATGTAGCGGCGGAACGTCTGTAGTCCGGGCTGCTGAAGCGCACTAAGATCGGCAATGGCGCCGCGATAGGGTTCGTCAGTGATATTGGGCATAGCCTTCTCCCACGGTATCGGAGAAATACCAGGGTCATGTGGGTAAAGTCGTTAACCGGGGAAAACAAAAAAGGCCCACACTTTCGTGTGAGCCTTTTCTGTATATGGCGGACCGGACGGGACTCGAACCCGCGACCTCCGGCGTGACAGGCCGGCATTCTAACCAACTGAACTACCGGTCCGCATTCCTGACTTTCCTTTGAAAAATCTGCCGGGCAGATGAAAGGATAGTGGTGGGTGGTACAGGGGTCGAACCTGTGACCTACGCCTTGTAAGGGCGCCGCTCTACCAACTGAGCTAACCACCCCGCGTCAGGAGCTGCGTATAGTAATGATATTTTTTTGGGCGTCAACGCTTTTTGAAAATATTTTTGAGATTCAATGAGTTAAGCCCGCGAGCGGGTGAAAAGCGGCGGCTGTGTGGCACTTGCCGCGAGGCGTGTAGGGACGCCGTGGCGCTGCTATAATCCGCGCACTTTCCACCGGAGAAATTCAGTGCCGAACAAAATTCACAGGACGCCGCTTATCGCCACCTTGACCTTGCTGGTCGCTGTGGTCATGCCTATTGCAGTTGCCCGCGCCTCTGTGGAGGTGGAGCCGCTGTCCAGCCGGGAGCTACAGGCGCGCTATGAGGTGCTCATCGAAGAGATGCGTTGCCCCAAATGCCAGAATCAGAATCTCGCCGGTTCGGACTCCATGGTGGCTACGGATCTCCGTCGGGAAATCCGGCGTCTGCTGGAGGAGGGTTTCAGCGATCGGGAAATCAACGACTACATGGTCGCCCGTTACGGGGATTTCGTGCTTTATCGCCCGCCGCTGCAGCGCAACACCCTGGCGCTATGGCTGGCACCGGGTGTATTTGCCGCGCTCGGGCTGTTGACTCTGATCATGATCGTGGTGCGCTCTCGCAGCGGCCGTGGCGGGCAGCAGGGTGAGGCGTCCGACGAGCTGAGTGTGGAAGAGCAGCGGCGTCTTGCGCAGTTGCTGAATGCGGATGAACAGGGCGGAAGCAAGAACAATGATTGATCTCTGGCTGATATTGGCACTGCTGTTGTTGCCCCTTGCGGCATTTGTGGCCTGGCCCCTGATTCGCAACAAGCAGGGAATTACGGAAAACCAGCGCGTCGGCGCAGCGGACGTAGACGCAAGTGATGAGGGCGCGAGTGCCCAGGCGCTGTTGTATCGGGAGCATCTTGCAGAGCTCGATGCGTCCCGGGTCAGCGGCGCAGTGGATGAAGCCCAATACGCGTCATTGAAAACCGAGCTGGGTCGCAAGCTGCTGGCAGAGCAGGGCGAGGCCTATCGGCTTTCGGCGGCTCGTAACGGTGGACGCGGGCTGCTGGTCGCGCTCGCACTTGCGGTGCCTTTCACCGCAGTGGGCCTGTACTTCTCTTGGGGCGCGCACGACGACCTGGCGTTGTACCGTGACATTGCAGCCAGTCATTCCGGTGAGTCCGACATGGTGGTCGAGGCCCGTATCACCCAGCAACTGCAGGAGCGCGCGAAGACGCATCCTCAGGATCTTACCAGTCGCTATGCGCTCGCCCAGCGCCTGTTGGTAAGCAATGACCTGCCGGGCGCAGTAGCGCAGTATCGCTATATCGTGGCCCGCGAGCCTCAGGCTGCAAACGTCCGCGCGGAATTGGCCCAGGCCCTGTTTTTTGCCAATGGTTCACAGATGTCCCCCGAAGTGGTCAGTGAAGTGAATCAGGTGCTGGAAATCCAGCCAGACAATACCACCGCTCTCGGGCTGGCTGGCATCGCCGCGTATGACCGCAAAGATTACGCCGGGGCAAAATCATACTGGCAGCGCGCCCTGGCGCAGATGACACCTGGCTCCAATGCGTCGCAGGCGCTGGCGGCCGGGGTTGCGCGTGCCGAGAGGGCGCTTTCCGAGTCGGGCGGCCAGGTGGCTGTGGGGGAGGCGTCAGCAGGTGAGCCGCAATCGGCGGCACAATCCGTGGCGCAGGACGGCAAAGGCACCGCCGGTGATGCGGGCAACCGTATCTCCGTGAAAGTCACGCTCCCTGACAGCATCCAGACATCTCCAGACACCCCG
The DNA here is from genome assembly GCF_009931115.1 of Microbulbifer hydrolyticus. Lineage (NCBI taxonomy): Bacteria > Pseudomonadati > Pseudomonadota > Gammaproteobacteria > Cellvibrionales > Microbulbiferaceae > Microbulbifer > Microbulbifer hydrolyticus. The sequence goes on from NZ_CP047491.1 coordinate 1,747,942, forward strand.
GTGTTCATTTATGCGCGTACGGGCGAGAGCCCCATGCCGCTGGCTATCGTGCGACTGAAGGCGGCAGACTTACCGGCCGACGTGGTGCTGGACGAATCGCGCGCGATGATGCCCGGCCGTAGCCTGAAAACCGTGGATGAGGTGCAGCTGGTTGCGCGCCTCGCGATTGGCGGTAACGCGCGCCCGGCACCCGGGGACTGGCAGGGCGAAATCAAGAAGCTGCCGCGCGCGGAGTGGGGCAAGCCCGTTCATATCGCTATCGATCATAAAATCTGACGCGAGTTGGTTTTTCGCCGTATCCCGCCGCGCCCTGCGGGTGTCGGTGGGTCGGTCAAAAATAGCGCTGAAACCGCGCCCGCAGCCATGTACAATCGGCGGTTTGCAAAGACAAATCGGCGATTTGGCTGCACCGCAGCCGGATCCCTCCTGAGATTACAACGAAGAGCGTTCGGCGGCGGCAAATGTGACCGCACGGACGCCGGGTATTACCGAGTTTCAAGACCATGCGTTTGAAGTGCATCAAGCTGGCCGGATTCAAATCCTTTGTAGATCCGACCACCGTCTACTTCCCCTCCAACCTCAGCGCCGTGGTCGGCCCCAATGGTTGTGGCAAGTCCAACACCATCGATGCGGTGCGCTGGGTGATGGGTGAATCCTCCGCGAAAAACCTCCGCGGCGACTCCATGACCGACGTCATTTTCAATGGCTCCAGCGGTCGCAAGCCTGTGGGCCAGGCCTCCATCGAACTGGTATTCGATAACTCCGAGGGCAAGCTGACCGGAGAGTATGCTGCGTTCAGTGAAATCTCCGTCAAGCGCAAGGTGACCCGCGACGCCCAGAACAACTACTACCTGAACGGCGAGAAGTGCCGTCGCCGGGATGTGACCGACCTGTTCCTGGGTACCGGTCTCGGCCCGCGCAGTTACGCCATCATCGAACAGGGCATGATCTCCAAGTTGATCGAGGCCAAGCCGGAAGAGTTGCGGGTTTTCATCGAGGAAGCGGCGGGCATTTCCAAGTACAAGGAGCGCCGGCGCGATACCGAAAACCGTATGCGTCGCACCAAGGAAAACCTGGAGCGTCTCACCGATATCCGCGACGAGCTGGACCGGCAGCTGGCACGCCTGGAGCGGCAGTCTGCGGCTGCGGAAAAATACAGCCGCTTCAAGGACGAGGAGCGCACGCACAAAGCGCACCTGCAGGCACTCAAATACAAAGACCTCGACGATCAGGCCAAGGCCAAGCAGCAGCAGATTGGCGAGCTGGAACTCACCGTGGAAGAGCTGGTCACCCGTCAGGTGAGTTGCGATACCGGTATCGAAGAGCAGCGCGTGGCCTACCACGACCTGTCCGACGCATTTAACGAGGTGCAGGGCCGCTTCTACTCCGTAGGTGCGGACATCGCGCGTCTGGAACAGAGCATTTCCCACGCGCGCGAGCGCAACACCCAGCTACAGACCGATTATTCCCGCACCGAGCAGGAATACAGCGAGTCCCAGTCCCTGCTCGCAGCAGACGAGGAAAAGGCGGTGGAGTTCGATGCGGAACTCGAAGTCATCGTGCCGGATCTTGAGATGGTGCAGGCTGCCGAAGAAGAGTCGGCGCAAACGCTGCTGACCGCCGAAGATCAGATGCGCGATTGGCAGAATGAGTGGGACCAGTTCAACCAGGGCGCGTCCGGCTCGCGCCAGAAGGCGGAAGTCCAGCAGTCCCGCATCCAGCACCTGGAAACCTCTACCCAGCGCCTGCAGGATCGCATCAGCAAGCTGCAGGGCGAGCGCGAGAGTCTGTCTGCCTCCGGTGACGACAGTGAACTCGAGCAGCAGAATGAAGAGCTGGCGGAGTTGGAAATGCAGCTGGCGGAACTCCGCGAGTCCATTTCCGAGCAGGTAGAGCAGCTGGCCGAATTGCGCCGGCAGGAAACCGACGTCGCCGCCGAACTGGATAAAGAACGCCTGCAACTGCAGACCAGTCGCGGCCGCCAGGCCTCTTTGGAAGCGCTGCAGCAGGCTGCCATGGGGCAGGGCAAATCCGTAGCCAGCTGGCTGGAGCAGCAGGGGCTGCACGATCGCCCGCGCCTGGCGGAGCAGATCAGTGCCCGGAGCGGGTGGGAAACAGCGGTGGAAACCGTACTCGGCACCCAGCTGCAGGCGGTATGCATTGACCAGATCGAGTCCCTGAAAGAATCCCTCGCCAGCTTCGATGGCGGCCAGGCCGTGTTTGTCGATGGTCACAGCGTTGCGCCGGCCTCTACAGGCAGCCTGCCCAAGTTGGCCGACGTGATAGATGGGCCCGGGTCCCTAAGCGGACTGGTGGACGGTATCTATACCGCGGAAGACCTGAACGCAGCACTGGCCCAGCGCGACCAGCTGCGCGCGGGCGAATCCATTGTTACCCGCGACGGCCTCTGGCTCGGCCCCAACTGGTTGCGTGTCAGCCGCGGCGCCGATGCCGAAGCCGGCGTGCTCGCGCGCAAGCAGGAACTGGAAAGCCTGGAGCAGTCCCTGGCCGAATGCGAAGCGCGCATCGAAGAATTCTCTGAGCAGCGCGAACAGCTGCGCACCCGCGCTGGTGAGCTGGAGTCGGGAATAGAGCAGTCCCGCAACAACGCGGAGCAGTTGAATCGCCGCGCCGGCGACCTGCGCAGCCAGCTCTCGGCACAGCGCGCGCGTCAGGAGCAGATGGACGAGCGTCGCCGTCGCATCGAGCAGGAAATAACCGAAGTCAAAGAACAGAAAGAGATGGAGTCCGAAGCCATCTCTGAGGCGCGGATTGAGCTGCAGGAAGCGGTTGAGGCTATGAGCGACGACACCGATCGTCGCGAGTCCCTGCTTGCCCGCCGCGAAGAGCTGCGCGAAGCACTGGATGCCGCACGCCAGCGTGCCCGTGAAGATAAAGATCGTGCTCACGAGCTGGCGATGCGCGAACAGTCTGTACGTACCCAGAAAGTATCCCTTGAACGCACGCTACAGGTTCTGCGCGAGCAGGTAGAGCGCCTGCAGGAGCGCCGTGAGCAGCTGAAACTGCAGATGGAGGAGGCGCAGGACCCGTCGCAGGACTTTCAGGCCGAGCTCGAGGAAAAACTTGCGCAGCGTATCGAGGTGGAAAACGAACTCGGCGAAGCGCGCAAAAAACTCGAAGAAGTGGAGTCCGGCCTGCGCAACCAGGAGCAGGAACGGCACAAAGCGGAGTCCGCGCTGCAGGGCGTACGGGCCCAGCTGGAACAGCAGCGCCTGGTTGCCCAGACCCTGGAAACCCAGCGCGGCGGCCTGGTAGAGCAATTGCGTGAAGCGGATCACGATGTGGAAGCACTTCTCGAGGAACTCCCGGAAGAGCTGACCATCGAAGCAGTACAACAGGATATCGAGCTGGTGGCTGCGCGTATCTCCCGTCTTGGTCCGATCAACCTGGCGGCTATCGACGAATACAAGCAGGAATCCGAGCGCAAGCACTACCTGGATCGTCAGTATGCCGACCTGACCGATGCGCTGGAGACGCTGGAAAACGCGATCCGCCGTATTGATAAAGAAACCCGCACCCGATTCAAGGAGACCTTCGACCAGGTCAACAGTGGCCTGCAGGAGCTGTTCCCGAAAGTGTTTGGTGGTGGTCACGCCTACCTGGAGCTGACCGGCGATGATCTGCTGGATACCGGTATCGCGATCATGGCGCGACCGCCGGGCAAGCGAAACAGCACCATCCACCTGCTGTCGGGGGGCGAGAAGGCGTTGACGGCGATCGCGCTGGTATTCTCTATTTTCCGCCTGAACCCGGCCCCCTTCTGTATGCTGGATGAGGTGGATGCGCCGCTGGACGATGCCAACGTTGGGCGCTATGCCCGTATGGTGAAGGAAATGTCAGCGCACGTGCAGTTCATCTACATTACCCATAACAAGATTGCCATGGAGATGGCGGATCAGCTGCTGGGGGTGACCATGCACGAGCCGGGTGTATCCCGCCTGGTATCCGTAGACGTGGAAGAAGCAGCGGAGCTGGCGTCTGCGTAATGAACAGTCTGCGTTGTTTTAATCGGAAGACCCCCGGTGGATTGCAACAGGTGGAATCTGGGCCGGCAGATTCGATGGATGTCGGCTTAGGGAGAGGGAAGCATCAATGGACAACTGGCTGATCAATTTGCTGGCACTGGTATTGCTCGCGGTGGTGCTTGACGGTGCCCGCCGGGCTTACCTCAAGCACCGCGAAACCATGAAAGTCTCCCGTAACCTGTCCCGTTCCATGCGCCGGGAGATGGAGGAGCGCGACCAGGACATCCTCTCGACACCGCGAGAAGTGCGGCCTTCCGAGCGCAATGCCGCGCCGTCGAGAAAAGATCGACCGGCAAAGTCGTCTCCTCGTAAAGCCGCTGGGCTTACGGAATCCGAGCTCGAATACATTGATCCGGAGGAGGCGGAAAAGCGTCGCCAGATCTCCGCAGAATTGCCCGGTAGCGTGCGCGTGGTCCAGCGCCGCAAGCCGGAAGATGCGTCTCAGGTTAACCGCAAGGTGCAGCAGAACTTCCAGTCCTCCCGCAAGCCGCTGGCCGGCAGCAAGCCGGAGCGCCGCGACGGTGAATCCTTCGCTGCGGACTCGGAACGGCTGCTTGAACAACCTCAACCGGCGTACACAGGCATACCTGAGCAGGTGTCCCTGAATCTCGAAGAACAGGTGCCGATGCTGATGGATTCGGTCGCGGATACACCGGTCGAGCACGCTGAAGAACAAAGCCAGACCCTCGGTGCCGCAGGCTCACGTGCAGAAGCAGCGTCGGATGACGATGCTACCAGCGCGCTCGCCGAGCCGGCACGACACGTTGCCGACCCCCTTGCGAGCCTGTCTGAGGAGCCAGTGGCCAGTGACCGTCGTGAGCCTTCCCTGGATGAGTCGGTGAGTCTTGAGTCCCTTCAGGCGGTGACTGATTCCGACTATGACGACGGGGCCGGAAGTGAAGAGAGCATTTTCCCAGCCAGGTCCGGCTGGTCTGCGCCCGACATCAAGTTACCAGAGCTGAAATTTCCCGATCTGAAAAAGGCGGTGTCTTCGTCCCGTGAAACGCGCCCTGTAAAAGATAGCGGAAGCAAGCGTGGCGGGGAGAAAGGCGCGAGCGCCAGAAGCGCTTCCAATGCGTCGCGTAAAGAGCACCCTGTCGAAGAAGTGTTGATCCTCAATATCATGGCGCCGGCGGGCGACTGCTTCGAGGGCAATGACCTGCTGCGGGTGCTGCTCTCAAGCGGGCTCAGATTCGGGGAAATGAACATTTTCCACTATCACTGTGGCGAGGCGGGTGAGGGGCCAGCGCTTTTCAGCCTGGCAAATATCGTTGTGCCAGGCACATTTGATATGTCAGAGATGGAAGACTTCACCACCCCGGGTATCAGTCTTTTCCTGGCGCTTCCCGCCGAAGTGGAAGCGCTCAAGGCTTTCGATACGCTGTTGTCCACCGCGCGCAATATAGCGGAACAGCTGGGGGGGGAACTGAAAGATGAAAATCGCAGTGTGTTCACCGCCCAGACTGCCGAGCATTATCGCCAGCGGGTGATGGAATTCCAGCGGCGCAAGGCACTGGCCCGGGCCCAGGCCTAAGTGAATAAGCCCCTCCCTCCGCGGAGGGGTTTTTGTATTGCGCTCGACTATTTCCGATAATCTCCAGTAAATTCCCTGCCATCGGCAAATACTTTCTTTTTCGCGAAATCACAATGACAAAGAGCATCCCCCAGGAAGAGCGGCAGCGTGCCCAGGAACTGCACGAAATTCTCAATCGTGCGAATTATCAATATTACGTGCTGGATACTCCCGAGCTCCCTGACGCGGAGTACGACCGCTGTCTGCGTGAGCTGCAGGCACTGGAAAGCGAATACCCGGCACTGGTCACGTCGGATTCGCCCACCCAGCGGGTGGGTGCAGAACCTCTGGCGGCTTTTACCCAGATTCGCCACGAAATGCCGATGTTGTCACTGGATAATGCATTCAATGATGAAGAGATGGAGGATTTCGATCGTCGTATTCACGATCGCCTGAATAGTAGTGAGCCGGTGGAATATGCCTGTGAGCCTAAGCTCGATGGCATCGCCGTAAGTCTTTTATACCGCAGCGGAATTCTTGAGCGCGCGGCCACCCGCGGCGACGGTACGGTGGGGGAAGACATCACCCAGAATGTGCGCACTATCTATTCGGTTCCCCTCAAACTACTTGCGGATGATGTCCCCGAGGTGCTCGAAGTACGCGGCGAAATCTACATGCCCAAGGCGGGGTTCGATGCCCTGAATGAAAAAGCGCGCGAAGCGGGGGAGAAGGGCTTTGTAAACCCGCGCAACGCCGCTGCCGGCAGCCTTCGTCAACTGGACTCCCGGATAACGGCACAGCGGCCGCTGGAACTCTGTGTGTACAGTATCGGTATTGTTGAGGGCGGCGATTTGCCGGCACGCCATTCGGAAGTGCTCGAACAGTTGAACCGCTGGGGCTTCCGTATCAACAGTGAAATGGCGGTGGCAGAAAATATCCAGGCATGCCTCGAGTACTACAGAAAGCTTGGTGAGAAGCGCGCGCAACTGCCTTACGATATCGATGGCATCGTATTCAAGGTCAACAGCATACCCTTGCAGAAACGCCTCGGGTTTGTGGCGCGCGCGCCGCGCTGGGCCACCGCCTACAAGTTCCCCGCCCAGGAAGAAATGACGCGTCTGCTGGACGTGGAGTTCCGGGTGGGACGCACCGGTGCGGTCACGCCTGTTGCGCGACTGGAGCCGGTATTTGTGGGTGGGGTAACCGTCTCCAACGCCACATTGCATAACCGCGATGAAATCGCACGGCTGGGGGTAAAAATCGGCGATACGGTGATTATCCGCCGCGCCGGCGACGTGATTCCGCAGGTGGTGTCTGTTGTCGAAAGCCGTCGTCCCGCGGACGCGCGCAATATTGAATTTCCTGAGCACTGTCCGGTGTGCGATTCACCGGTAGAGGCGACGCCGGGTGAAGCGGTTGCGCGTTGCAGTGGCGGTTTGATCTGTAGTGCCCAGCGTAAACAGGCAATCAAGCATTTCGCCTCGCGCAAGGCGATGGATATCGATGGCCTCGGCGACAAGCTGGTGGAGCAGCTGGTAGACGAGGGGTTGTTGAATTCGGTATCTGGCCTTTTTCACCTGTCGCTTGAGCCGCTGGTGGGGCTGGAGCGGATGGGGGAAAAGTCCGCGCAAAATCTCCTGGACGCGCTCGAGAAAAGTAAAAAGACCACACTGCCCAAGTTCCTTTACGCGCTGGGAATCCGCGAGGTGGGGGAGGCCACGGCGCGCAACCTGGCACGCCACTTTGGCGACCTGGATCAGCTGATGCAGGCGGATACCGAAGCACTGCAGCAGGTGGAAGATGTGGGCCCTGTGGTTGCGCACTATGTGGCCGAATTTTTCGAGCAGCCGCACAACCTTGAAGAGATCGCCGCGCTGCAGCAGGCGGGTGTTCACTGGGAAGCGGAAACGCAGGAAGAGGGCTCCCAGCCTCTGGCGGGCCAGACCTGGGTGCTGACCGGCAAACTGGAAACATTATCCCGCAGCGAGGCAAAAGACTACCTGCAGCGGCTGGGCGCCAAGGTCGCCGGTAGCGTGTCCGCCAATACCCACACGGTTGTTGCGGGGCCGGGTGCGGGTTCAAAGCTGAACAAGGCGCGCGATCTCAATCTTCCGGTACTGGATGAAGACGGGTTGATGGATATGCTGCGACAACAAGGTATCGAAATTTAACCGTCCTGTTCGCTTATTCGTCAACCTGTCGACTGGGTAAACAGCGGCGTGTCTCGCGTGTGTAATGAGGCGGAATCCAGAATCAGAAAATGCGACCGGATAGCCCATTTCTATCGTATCGGTTGTGGCAATCTCGCTGTTGCGCCGTTAAAGTTGGCGGAATAAGTTTTTTTTGAATTGGCTTACTGGCAACAGGATTTTGTTGCCACGGCAGCGTAGGGGTTAGCGCAGAGTGATTCAGGGCGATCAGGAATCCATTGTTTACGGCTGTATCAAAGACAGTAGCAGCCTGACCGGCGGCAGCGAGCGCCGCCGGGTCAATCGCGAAGCCGTCCTGGCGCTGCCCAGCGCCGACGAGTGGCCCTTTCTGTGCCGCGATATGTTTGCCATTCCCACCATCAAGGTCAAACAGTCCCAGTACCAGACCGACGTGATTCATTTCGGTGCTTCCTATCGTGCGGTAGAGTACGAATGGAACCACTGGATCCAGAAGTTCGAAGAACTGCTGCAAAGTATGTACTGGGTGTCCGCGACCGTACATCTTGAAACGGAACTCTCCGGAACGCACTCATTTACCTGGGAAGCGGCAGGCCTTTTTCACGAGCCTGGTTGTGGCGAAATGCAGGTGCGCTGTGAGTGGACCCAGGAAGGCCGGGTGAGCGTCTGAGCACGCTCTTTTGACCCTGTCGTTCCTTACGCTACCCTAGTCCTGTTTTACCCTTTCGCAATACTCTGTTCAGTTCACGGATCGACCGGGGGTGCCCAATGCCGAAAACATCGCCTGAAAGCGCGTCTGAGACTCCCAATACGTTTCGCGTAGAAAAGGATAGCCTCGGGGAGGTTCAGGTGCCCGCGTCTGCCTGCTACGGTGCACAGACCCAGCGCGCCGTTGATAATTTTTCAGTGAGTGGATACACATTGCCTGAAGAGTTCCTGCGGGCGATTGTGGCAATAAAAAAAGCGGCCGCAGAGGCGAACCTGAGCCTGGGCTTACTCGACAGCGAGATGGCACAGGCCATTGTTCAGGCTTGCGATCGGCTTGACGACAGGGATTTTGCCGAACAGTTTCCGGTCGATGTTTTCCAGACCGGGTCCGGTACCAGCACCAATATGAACGTGAATGAAGTGCTGGCGCATATGGCATCCGCGCAGAGCGGCCTCACCGTGGGTGCCAATGACCACGTCAATATGTGCCAGAGCAGTAACGATGTAATTCCCACGGCCATCCACCTGTCTGCGTTGCTCGCTCTGCAAAACAAGTTGCTGCCGGCTCTGGTGCACCTGATCGAGATCATCGAACAAAAAGCGCAATCGGTGCAGGGCGTGGTCAAAACGGGCCGCACTCATTTGATGGACGCAGTACCTATCGCTCTCTCTCAGGAGCTGAATGCATGGGCCGCCCAGGTGCGGTTGTGCAAGGAGCGTATCGAGTCAACGCTCCCGCGACTCGAGCAGGTGGCACAGGGCGGCACTGCCGTGGGGACCGGCCTGAATGCGCACGCGGAATTTGCCGAGGTCATTGCGCAACGCCTGAGCCGTGACTGTGGCGTATCCTTGCGGCCCGCAGAAAATCCTTTTGCGGCTATCGCCAGTCAGGACACCGCGGTGGAGGTCTCCGGGCAGTTGAAAACACTTGCCGTTGCGCTGATGAAAATTGCCAATGATCTGCGCTGGATGAACAGTGGCCCACTGGCGGGTTTCGGTGAAATTGCACTGCCGGCATTGCAGCCGGGAAGCAGTATCATGCCCGGCAAGGTCAACCCGGTCATTGCCGAGTCCGTCTCCATGGTGGCGGCCAAGGTGATTGGTAATGACACCACTCTGACGGTGGCCGGGCAGAGTGGCAACTTCCAGCTCAATGTGATGTTGCCGGTGATTGCGTATTCCCTGTTGGAAAGTATCCGGATACTCGCGACCAGCGCGCGTATGCTGGCGGACAAGGCCATCGCCGGCTTTACCGTCGATGAGACGCGGATGCAGGAGGCCCTGGCGAGAAACCCGATTCTGGTGACCGCGCTCAACCCCGTTATCGGCTATGCAAAGGCGGCCGACATTGCCAAGGCGGCCTACGCCAGCGGGCGTCCAGTGCTGGATGTGGCTGTAGAAATGACTGATCTGTCAGAAAGTGAGCTCAAGCAGCTACTCGACCCGGCACGGCTGAGCCGCGGCGGAATCGTAGATGAAAAGTGATGGGATGACGGGGCTCGGTGAATCGGGCGAGGGCGGTTGCAGGTGGCCGGCGATCAACTGAGCAGCAGAATGCCCAACAGGATGGTGCCAATGATCATCATCATGCATTCGACCCATATGGCCAGCCTACGCAGCATGTTCCTGTCTTCCTGTCGATAAAGCAGTCGTTTATGCATGATCTGCCTCTCTCCGGTCACCGGTCCTGTCTGCACCTGAACATCGGTTTCGTTGACAGCTCGCGGCCGATGCTGCACGATTCTGCGCCATATCTGGCGCCCGATCCTATAGTTCTTGCCCACGCGAACATAGCCTGCCATGTGGCCGCGTTTGAGGCTGTGCCTCTATATTGATAAGGGTAGTGTTGTCGGGGTTCGCCGACCAATCATTCATTTCCCAGCCAAAGTGTTTCTGTTATGGCCTCAAAACGCCGCCGTTCATTCATCACCAGTGTACTTGCCTGTATTGCCTTTATTGCTGCGGCGATCTGGAGCTGGGACCTGCCGGTCGCGGATGTGCTCAGCTACCTGGTGTTGATGCTGGTTTTTCTGGCGGTCATCGTCGCCGTGGCATTTGGCTTTGGTGCGCTACTGAACTGGCTGCGCAATCGCCGCAATAAATAATTTTATCGCGCTGTTACCGTACAGCGCGTATCGGATAGCAATATCGCCAACAATACTGATTGGACTGCCTGCGCCAGAATGGAAACTACCAACGAAGATATCCGTATTCCTATTGCCTATGTGCAGCGCTTGCTGGACGAAGCTTCCAGTCACGGTTGCGATCGCGCCGAACTACTGGCATCGGTAGGCATATCCGAGGGGGATCTCGCAGATACCGCGGCGTTTTCCGCGGTGAAATATGGCCGCCTTTACCAGCGTGTGATGTGGTTTGCGCAGGACGAGTGGTTTGGCATGTTGAGTGGCGGGCGCGTGCGCTCGGGTTCCTTCCGGCTGCTGTGCCTGACCGTTGTGAATTGTGCAACGGTCCGGCAGGCCATTACCCTGAGTGCCGAGTTTATGGAGATTTGCCGCGGGTTTCGTGTCAAGCCGGTACTGCACCGGGAGGGCGACAAAGACCGGGTCGTTATCGAGGGTATCAGCTCGCTGCAGGCGGGAGAGTTTGATCAACTGATCGCCGAGACTTCGCCAAGCGTGATCCGTACCACCCTCGCGGTCTGGCATCGGTTCTACTGCTGGCTGGTCGGTCGCGAAATCCCCCTGGCCAAGCTACATTTTTCCTTTCCCTGCCCGGAAGAGTTCCTGACCCTGGCCCAGAGTGAGGCGGGTGAGCTGCTGTTTGACCAGCCGGCCAACGCACTGGAATATGAGAGCCGCTACCTGGATTATCCCATCGTGCAGAGCCCGCAAACGTTAGAGGATTTTATCCGTACTGCGCCATATCACCTGGTGATCAGCGACGGCAATGCCAACAGTATCAAGACCAAGGTAAAGACTATTCTCAATCGTGATGTGAGTGAGTCCATGCCGGCGGCAGAGGCCGTGGCAGAACGGCTGAATATGTCCGTGACTACCCTGCGACGTAAGCTCCAGCAGGAAAACACGTCCTATCAAAAGCTGAAAGATGAATGCCGTATGGAAGCGGCGTTTCACTACCTCAGCTGCCCGGATCTCTCCAATACCCAGATTGCGGAAATGCTTGGTTTTGATGAGGCCAGCGCTTTCTTTCGTGCATTCAAGAAGTGGACTGGTGTAACCCCCGGCGAATATCGCAAGAGCCCGCGCTCGACGTCGGCTGACTTGTGAGTTCTATGTGTGTTCGGGCTTGTGCTGTGGTTTTGCACTAGCCTGGCGCACACTTGGCGGTCATTTCTTTCCTGCTTGCGGATTACCGCCCAGCCGGTTGTGCTTATTGTGGGCACCAGACTTTTCCCAATATCTTGACTGAAGCGTCAGCTATACACTCGCTATATTCCCGCCGTATTTTGTTAGTGCTTTGGACACTTTTCGCCATAGTGAGTTTTGCCGATTTGCAACTAATATGAATAAAACCAAAAGTTGAGTCACCAGCTGGAGTGCTGGTTTTTGTTGCTCCGCAGAGACTCCCGGCATGAAAAAGCCGGTCCACCGACGACAAATATCGAAAGAGGGTACACAGGATGAGCGAGATCAAGATTCCGCTGCGTGACATGCGCTTTGCCATGCGCGAGCTGTTCGATTGGGATCAGCACTATGCGACGCTGGGCTATGAAGACGCGAGCCCGGACGTGGTCGACGCCATCCTGGACGAGGGGGCCAAGTTCTGTGAGAACGTGCTGGCGCCCCTGAACCAGATCGGTGACCAGCAGGGCTGCACCTGGAACGATGGTGAGGTCAAAACCCCGGATGGCTTCAAGGAAGCCTACCAGCAGTTCGTGGAGGCCGGCTGGCCGTCACTGGCGCACAATGTGGATCACGGTGGACAGGGTCTGCCGCCGTCCCTGGGCACCATCCTGAGTGAAATGGTGGGCACTTCCAACTGGTCCTGGGGTATGTATCCGGGCCTGTCCCACGGCGCCATGAACACCCTGGAGGCCCACGGTACCGACGAACAGAAACACACCTACCTGACCAAGCTGGTCGAAGGTACCTGGACCGGTACCATGTGCCTGACTGAGCCGCATTGTGGTACCGACCTTGGTATCCTGCGTTCCAAGGCCGAGCCCAATGACGATGGGTCTTATTCCATTACCGGTACCAAAATTTTCATCTCTGCCGGTGAGCACGATATGGCCGAAAACATCGTGCATATCGTACTGGCGCGTCTCCCCGACGCACCCGAAGGTACCAAGGGTATCTCCCTGTTTATCGTTCCCAAATTCCTGCCCAACGCAGATGGTTCCGTGGGCGAGCGCAACGGCGTGGCCTGTGGTTCGCTCGAACACAAGATGGGTATTCACGGCAATGCAACCGCGGTGCTGAACTTTGATGGTGCCAAGGGCTTCCTGATTGGTCCTCCCAACAAGGGCCTGAACTGCATGTTTACCTTCATGAACACCGCGCGCCTGGGGACTGCCTTGCAGGGCGTGGCCCACGCGGAAGCGGGTTTCCAGAAGTCCCTGGCGTACGCCAAGGACCGCCTGCAGATGCGCTCTCTGAGCGGCCCGAAAAACCCGGAAGGTCCGGCAGACCCGATCATCGTGCACCCCGATGTACGCCGCATGCTGCTGACCCAGAAAGCCTTCTCCGAAGGTGGTCGTATGCTGGTGCTGCTGTGCGCGCAGCAGGTAGACCGCTCCCAGAGTGGCTCCGAAGAGGAGCGCAAGGACGCCGACGATCTGCTCGCCTTCCTGACGCCGATCGCCAAGGCCTTCCTGACCGAAACCGGCTATGAGTCTGCCAACCTGGGCATGCAGTGTTTCGGTGGCCACGGTTACATCGCCGAGTGGGGCATGGAGCAGAACGTGCGCGATGCGCGTATCTCCACTATTTACGAAGGCACCACCGGCATCCAGGCTCTGGATCTGCTGGGCCGCAAGGTGCTGATGAGCCAGGGCGAGCTGCTGCGCAAGTTCACCAAGATTGTGCACAAGTTCTGTCAGGCGGAAGTCGACAACGAAGCGCTGGCGCCATATGTCGCCAGGCTTCAGGAGCTGAACAAGGAGTGGGGCGAGCTGACCATGAATGTGGGCGTCAAGGCGATGGAAAACCCCGACGAAGTCGGTGCCGCCTCCGTGGACTACCTGATGTATTCCGGTTACGCGGTACAGGCCTACCTGTGGGCTCTGAGCGCCAAGGTTGCCAATGAGAAAATCGCTGCGGGTAGTGCGGAAGAGGATTTCTACCGCGCCAAACTGGCGACCGCACGTTTCTTCTTCGACCGGATTCTGCCGCGCACGGCAACCCATGCCAGTGCCATGCAGAGTGGTGCGGAAAACCTGATGAGCCTGGATGCGGAACACTTCGTATTCTGAGCTTGAAGTAGGAAAAGCACCGCCGCTGGAAACATCGGCGGTGTTTTTGAATCCGGCTTTTGCCAACGGCGGTGAAAGCGGGGTGTTTAACATCCGGAGCACCGATGCAACTACCCGCGCGAATCATTGAGCGGCTGCAGCAGCTGACTTGTCTGCCAAAAACCGCTCGGGTACAGTTTCGATTGCCCGATGGCAGCGACTTTTACCTTGAGGTGCACCACCGTGAGGCCGGCGCTGGTACCCCAGCGGGCGATCGCGGCATGATCGAAGCCGAGCAGTTTTCCGGCGTCGTCGAAGGCGCCGACCTGGAACTCGAAATGTCCTACAACACCCTGAAGGACGTTATCGATGGGCAGTTGAGTGGCCGACACGCATTTTTGCTAGGGGACATCCGATATACCGGCAACCGGGAACTGGCGGCGGCACTGGCGGATCTTTTTTCCGTGCACCCGTGACCCGGGTTCCGGAGCGCGTTCCACGCGGATGAGGCGGTTTGATGATGTTCGTGTGAGGATTACCTCGGGAGGAATAGAACTGCCTTGCCTTCGGTGCTCCAATATTCATACTGGTGATCTTCAACGGTATAAATTGCTGCATGCTGGCAGCTCATATAACAATTAGTGAAGACAATGCGCTGTGTCTGAAAATTCAGGCGGCTTATTTGTTTCTTGTAGCGACATTCACCGAATAACTATCAAAACTTACAATAATTATCTGTCCGCATGGCTCGTGGCCTGAGGATTTCGTCTATATACGGACATGGGTACCAGAACTGGTCGTTAAGCGGCCAGTTTCGGCGGTTGGTTAATTTCCACGCCATGGTATCTTCGGCCTGTAACCTGACCGATAATCCCGGGTTAAGGGGCGCATCGCATCACGCGGGCAGCACCACAAAAACAACATATTGGGAGAAATAAGTTGGACATCGAACACAGTATTCTTGACGTGTTTTCCAATGCCACGGCGAAATACGCCGATCGGCCGGCCTTTACCTGCCTCGGGCATACTCTGACGTTCGGCGATATCGACAGGCTCAGCGCCAACTTTGCCTCCTACCTGCAGAACAAAACCAGCCTCAAGCCTGGTGATCGGATAGCTGTTCAGTTGCCCAACGTCCTCCAATATCCGGTTATTGTCTTCGGTGCACTGCGAGCCGGACTCATCGTGGTGAATACCAATCCCCTGTACACCCCGCGTGAACTCAAACATCAGTTGAACGACTCGGGTGCCAAGGCACTCGTTGTTCTGGCGAATATTGCCGATGTCGCTTCAGAAGTTATCCCGGAAACCGGGGTGGAGCAGGTGATCGTATCCGAAATTGCCGACCTGCATCCGCCGCTCAAGCGTATTCTGATCAACAGTGTCGCCAAATACATCAAGAAGATGGTGCCCGAGTTCAGCTTCGCCAATCGTGTAGATTTCCGCGATGCGATGTCTGTTGGTGCCAGCCAGAAGCATCAGGATGTACAGCGGACTCCGGATGACCTCGCCGTATTGCAATACACTGGCGGTACCACTGGCGTGGCCAAGGGCGCAATGCTGACCAATCGCAACCTGGTTGCGAATATGGAGCAGGTGCGTGAGGCGCTGGGCGACTCCATGCGAGAGGGGGAAGAGTTTTACATTGCACCGCTGCCGCTGTATCACATCTATGCATTCACTCTTCACTGCATGTGCCTGTTTAGCACGGGTAGCCACTCGCTGCTCATCCCTAACCCGCGCGATATTCCCGGCTTTGTTAAAACCCTGAAGGGAAAACGTTTTACCGGGTTCTGTGGTCTCAATACGCTTTTTAATGGCCTGATGCGCTGTCCTGAATTCGCCGACCTGGACTTCAGCAAGCTCCACACCACCTGTTCCGGTGGTATGGCGCTGACCCGTGCTACCGCGGAAAAATGGGAAAAAATGACCGGCTGTGTGGTGACCGAAGGTTACGGCATGACCGAAACGGCGCCGGTAGTTTCCTTCAACCCCGCGGACGCCGTGCAATTGGGTACTGTGGGTGTTGCGGTCCCGGGTACCGAAGTCAAAGTCATTGACGAGAATGGCAACGATCTGCCCAACAATACCCCGGGCGAGCTCTGTGTACGCGGACCCCAGGTGATGAAAGGTTACTGGGAGCGCCCGGAAGCTACCGCGGATACCATCGATTCGGAAGGGTGGCTCAAAACCGGGGATATGGCCGTGATCCAGGATGATGGCTACATCAAGATCGTCGACCGCAAAAAAGACATGATCATCGTGTCCGGTTTCAACGTGTACCCGAATGAGATCGAGGACGTTGTGGCGGCGCATCCCAAGGTTGCCGAGGCTGCGGCTGTTGGCATTCCTGATGAACGCAGTGGTGAAACCGTCAAGCTGTTTGTGGTGAAAGCCGACGACGCGCTGACAGCCGACGAGGTGATTGCCTATTGCCGCGAAAATATGACGGCGTACAAAGTGCCAAAAAATATTGAGTTCCGCGACGATCTGCCCAAGACCAATGTGGGCAAGATCCTGCGTCGGGAGCTGCGCGACGAGGAAATCAAGAAAAACGGTGAGCCCGTTAGCGCCTGAGTATGTAAATACCCGTACGCTAGAAAACCCCGCTGCTTGCAGCGGGGTTTTTTTGTCCTCAATTTACTCGGCTAGTGTTGCGCTATAACTATGGAGTCCCTGACTCCGATGATAGAAGCGCGCTATGACAGAACAGAAAAAACGGACCACATTGCTCCATGAGGAGTTGCCCGCGGAGCACGATGATCCGTTGATCCGTGTCTTGCACATCGTCATCCGGGCCTCCATACGCTTACTGGCCATATTGATGGCAATGGTCATCATGTGGAGTGTCGCGGATGTAATCTGGGTGCTGTACGAGCGCCTGTCCGTGGATCCTGTTTTTCTGCTTGATCACAATGATTTGTTCGATGTGTTTGGAGCCATCATGCTGGTGCTGATCTCGATTGAGATTTTTATCAATATTCGCCTTTATCTGGGTTCGAACGTTATCCCGATCAAGCTCGTCGTCGCGACCGCCCTGATGGCCATCGCGCGAAAGGTCATCGTGCTCGACCTGGACGATACCGGGCCAAATTATGTGATCGGAATTGCCGTGACAACGCTGGCGCTGGGAATCACATACTGGCTGATAGCCAGAAAAGACGCGCTGGCCTATGAAACATATCGGCGTGGGGATGATTCTGAATCTGACAATTCTCAAGAAAATTGAGTCGGTCAAAAATGGCCGATACATAAAAAAGGGGCGCCAAAGCGGCGCCCCTTTTCGTGTCAGACTACTTGCTTAGTGCAAGCCAGTCACTTTCTGTTTTCCGAGCTGTTGTCGCGAATAGCCCGGAACTCATTGCCCTTGTACCAGTTCGGCCAGTCCCGGCTATTGGCCAGTGCCAAGCCGATATCGAGGCCGAGGGCCAGATCCAGCGCTGCGCCTTCCAGGTTCCACTGTGGGTCGTATTCATCGCCGGGCTTGTGGTAGTGCTCTGCTGTGTACTCTTCACCTTTCTTCTGGGCCCATTCGCGACCGTGTTCGAAGCTATCGGTACCGGAATCGAAGTAGAGCATGGGTACACCCTTTTTCGCCAGGCTGAAGTGATCGGAGCGATAGAAGTAGCCGCGTTCCGGATGATCTTCCGGGGCCAGGTAGCGCCCCTGAGCAGACGCGGCTTTCTCCAGGTCCTTTTCCAGCTCGCTGTTACCGTATCCCACCACGATCACATCGCGCATTGGGCCAAGCACGCCCATGGCATCGAAGTTGATGCCGGCCACGGTCTTCCCAAGGGGGATCACCGGATTGGCGGCGTAGTATTTGGAGCCCAGCAGGCCGGATTCTTCAGCGGTGACTGCGACAAATACCAGTGAACGTTCAGGTGCCTGGGGCATCTTGGCAACCTGATGGGCCATTGCCAGCAGGCCGGCGGTACCGGTGGCGTTGTCGACCGCGCCGTTGAAGATCTGGTCACCATCATCTGCGTGGGTGTTTACACCCAGGTGGTCCCAGTGCGCGGTATAAATAATCGCTTCCTCGGGGTATTTGCTTCCCTCGATTTTGGCCACCACATTGCGGGAGTTTGAGGTGCGGACCTTGCTAGTGAGATCAACCGATGCAGTGAGGTTCAGCGGCTTGGGCTTGAAACCCTGCTGCTTGGCTGCGTCCATTTCCTCGGTCAGGTCCAGACCCGCGGCACTGAACAGGGACTTGGCTGCATCACTGGTGATCCAGGATTCCACGGCTACGCGATCGGCATTCTTGTCCGCGGCTTCCAGGCTGATCTGTGCCCCGGACCAGCTGCCACTGACCACTTCCCAGGGATACCCGGCGGCGCCGGTTTCGTGGATGATGATGGCGCCGGCGGCTCCCTGACGCGCGGCTTCTTCAAACTTGTAGCTCCAGCGTCCGTAATAGGTCATGGCGTTGCCATTGAACAGGTTTTTATCCTGAGTGGCGTAGCCCGGGTCGTTGACCAGGATCACCGCGGTCTTGCCCTGCATATCCAGACCGGCGTAATCATTCCAGTCGTTCTCTGGCGCGACGATGCCGTAGCCGACAAACACCAGTGGACTGTCTTTCAGCTGGCTTTCCGGAGTCTGCCGCTGGGTGAAGGCGACCATGTCCTTGAGTGGCTGCAGGGATTGTTCGAAGTCCTTGCCCTTGATCTCAAGTGGGGTGCTTTCAATCTGCATCTCCACCACGGGGACATCCTGGAACCAGCTGGGGTTGCCGTCCGCGTCAGTGGCTCCCGGTTGCAGCCCCAGTTTTTTGAACTCATCCGCGAGGTAGTTCACGGTCAGTTCTTCTCCCTTGGTGGCCGGGGCGCGCCCCTCAAACTTGTCGGAGGCGAGTACCGCGATGTGCTTGTGCAGGTCTTTGGCGATTTCCGCCACCTCGGTCTTTTCTGCGTCGCTCAATGTTGGCTCGGAAATGACATCCACGGTGGGCATTTCCTTGGGCGCAGGCAGGTTGCGCTCGGCGGGCTGCTCGCTCTGAGCCTCCTGCTGGGGCTTGTCTGCAGTGTCTTTGCTGCAGGCTGCAATCACAGTGAGCCCCGCGAGGGCGAGCGGTAGCGCCAGGCGCCGCCAGTGGTTGGGTGTGCGCATAAAGGGTCCTTTTCTGGTTATTAGAGGTGTGTTGTTCCGGTTATTTCTTGTCCATAAATGCCAGGGTCTGGCGGATGGGAAACAGCATGTCGCTGGCGAGGCTGCGGCAGCGCGCGGGAGACCAGCCTTCGATCGGGTCCGGCAGGTTGTCGTTGTCCTTGAACGGCATTTCAAGGGTCAGTGCGAGAGTACGGAACTGGTGGCCACACCAGTTGGTACCCACGGTCATGTTGGCCTCGCCGGGCTTGTCCAGCGGGTAGCCGCGCTCGGTCTGAAAATCGGGGCTGATCTGCTCGAAAGCCTGCTTGAAGGTGGACTCGAGTTCCGCGTGCTTTTCGTCGTAGCCCGGAATGCCTTCACAGGCGGCCACAAAGTTGAACGGCAGCGCCTCATCGCCATGGATGTCGAGGAACATATTGCCTCCGGTAGCCAGCATGCGCTCTCGCACCAGGTAGACCTCCGGGCTGCGCTCCATACTCGGTGACTGCCACTCGCGGTTCAGGTTGGCACCGGCCGCATTGGTACGCAGGTGCCCGCGTACACTGCCGTCCGGGTTCATGTTGGGTACAACGTAAAACACCGTGTCTTCGAGCAGGCTGAGAGCGGAGGGGTTGGATTCATCCAGCAGGGTCTCCAGGAAGCCCTCGACAAACCATTCCGCCATGGATTCACCGGGATGCTGGCGTGCGATCATCCAGACTTTGTGTTTTGCGGTATCCGGGTTGCCTACAGTGAGCAGAGTCATCTCTCGGCCATCCAGAGTGAGCCCGAGGGTTTCTGTCTGAACACGCTCATCAGACTGTGCCCAGGCGAGCAGGTCCAGGTGCCGGTCCCAGGAGTAGGGGGCGAAGTAGGCCAGGTAGATGGCAGGCTGTTCCAGGTTTACCGAAAAATCCAGAACTTTGCCGTCGTACTGTGCGTCGATCCGAAACCAGTTGTGGCGATCGTAGGAGGCGCAGACCCGGTAATTCTCCCAGCCTTCCGGATAGGCGGCTTTGCCAGCGTTGGTGATGCGCAGTGGGTATTCCTTGCCGACTTCACCTTCGAGGCGAAAGTGGAACCACTGATAGAAATCCGACTGATTGTCGATCCGGATGGCGAGTTCGACAGGGGTGCTGTTCTTGTCGATGACCGTGATATTGCCGCTGTCAAAGGCGCTGCTGATATGCATGCGTTGGCTCCGCAGTAGTTGTGGGCGAAAGGGGTAGAGCCGGTTGCCGCTGGCGCATCCGGCAGTTTAATTCGTTTGATATTGCAGGATACAGATTCAAAATAAAAATTCAGGATAGTCCACGGCAGCTTGAAGGAAATATCTGCTCGGATTTGGTTTTTGAGGACAAAATATTGAAAAGTGAAACGCGAGGATATTTTTGGGCCGGGGCGAGCTGACTGGAAAGCACGGGTTTTAATACATGCACCATTAAAAAGGCGCGATGTCCTTGCGAACACCGCGCCCCTGCCATTCCCTGGCGGCACCTGCTGAGACTACTGCTCCCTGAAATTTCTGGCGTCAGACCAATGACGACTTCTCACTGCCCCGGTCAATGCGCGGTGCGAACCACAACCACACCATCAGAAATGTTGTACTGCTCCCTGACATCCCTCAGCAGGTGCTGTTTAAAGTTTAGGCAGGCTATTTCCGGATCGCAGTCCCGGAGTCAAAACTTGGCGCTCAATCGGTTAACTTTTATACAGCTCCGGGCATCCTGTACCTGCCTGCTCAAACAAGAGGAGGCGAACGTCAGTCGAAATTCAGTTCGCTGTCTTTCCAGTATTTGGTCCCCTTCAGCGTAGCCTGAAGCGCGATACCGCTTTCGGTGAGCTGGTAGACCCGCATACCATCGACGACCACTTCCCCACCCACGGCAACACCTTTGTCCTGTGCCTTGGCCGCGGCGTCCGCGTGCCCACCGAATGACCAGCCGCGCTCGACGAACCGCTCCATCACCTCGGGAGAATCGAACACGAACAGGGCGCGAAAATCTTTGATGCCAAGACCGAGACCAACACCCACCTCACCCATTTTCATATAGGTGCGCTCGCCAGACTTGCTGACAGCGACGCCATAACCGGTGGACGCGCTGGCCAGCAACAGGTTGACGTTCACGTTGCTGAATACGGCATAACCGGGAGCCCGGGCGACATCGTTGCGCAGGTCCGGTTTCAGCTGATACAGCGCATTCAGTACCTCGCGCTCGGTTTGACGGATGTTTTGCCGCTGCTCATCGCGCGTCTGGCCAGGAGCGGCACAGCCACCGATCATGAGCAGGTGTGCGAGCACAAGTAGCAGCGTGCAGTGTCGGAAGAAGGCTGGCATGGTTGGTTCTCCATCGCTGCCCCGAGGGGCGGATTGTTATGGGGGCGGTAACTGGTAACAATGCAGGCAGTATTGCCGCAGTTTTTCGACGCATAGCCCTGACGGTGTCCAGAATAACGGTGAACTATTGGCATGCCTGCGACGTGGCGCACAAAGATCCAAATGACGCCACTTTCGGCGCGGCTGGCAAATCGGTATTCTTGCGGGCCTGTACTATCTGGCGAACCGTTCCAAAAGGAATCAACACCCATGAACAAATCTATCAAGCGCGGCGTTGCCGTTTCCTGCCTTTTGACCCTGATGCTGAATCTGACCGCATGCGGTTACTTCCTGTACCCGGAACGCAAGGGGCAGAGTGGCGGCCGGGTTGATCCAGTCGTGGTTATCCTCGATGGCGCCGGCCTGCTGTTTGGTATTCTGCCTGGTGTGGTGGCATTTGCGGTTGACTTCACCAATGGCACAATCTACCTGCCCGCGGGTGGCTCTTCTGCGATTGACCGCCATATCAGCGCAGTGGACCAGGACGTCAACAATGAGAAAGCCGGTGCGCTACTGGAAGAAGGCAAGCCGGTAATCGACCAGAATGGCCAGGCCTGGATCGAGCTGCCGCTGGAAGCGGTTACCGGCGAGAAAGATGTCGAGAACACCAGCATGGAACAGGTGCGTGCTGCGCTCGGCGAATTAACCGGGCAACAGGTTGCCGCTGCCGATATTGTCTGGCTCCAGGATCTGGCGGCACTGTCACAGGCACGCGCTGCACAGCAGGCAACCGCGGCACGCTAACACCGTGAGTGGCTCTCTTGCGGCGCCAACCGGCGCCCAAGTCGTGGCGGCGCAAAACGGGCGCCGTTACGCGCAGAACCTGCGCGCTCCCACCGCGGTGCTGCCGTTTATTCGGGATCCTCGCATCGTGCATATGGGGCTGAACCGTCTGTCACCGGACCGGTGGTTGCAACGCTGTTCCCAGCTCACCCATTATCATCACAATAAGCTCACCGCCCGCCGTTTATACGGGGAGGGGGTATACGCCCAGCTGCCATCCTCGCTTCCGGCCCAGCGGGAGTTGGCGGGGTTGACGGCCAGGCACCTGCTGCAAGATCACCCCGGTTACCATCTCCTGGCGAATGGGGATCTCCAATGGCAGGGAGCGGGCGGGACGCTTCGCTGGCCAGGTGCCGAGGCCGGCGTCAGCAGTGCCGAGCCGCTGTGGAATACCAGCGCGTGGGTAGCGGATGACCTGTGTTTGTTGATGCCGGGCGAACATGGCTACGAGCTGGTTGCGGCATCGCTGGCCGCGCCCAGTTACTGGCGCCTGGAAGAAAAAATAGGTCGGCCGCTGGATGTCATCCACGGGCCTGTGCCCGGCTTTCACAAAAAACTGGCCCAGCAGGTGGCGCGCTTCTTTGACCACCTGCTGCCGGAGTTTCCGGTCTGGCGCGGAAACTGGTCTGTGGTGGATTCGCCGGAGTTGCTGCAGCGGGGAGAGGGGGGCGATATAGCAGGCCACGCACCCGCTAAGGCTGATGAAGCTTCCGATGCGCTGTATCTGCGTATCGAGCGGCAGTCTCTGCGCCGGCTGCCGGAAACTGGTGCGGTGGTATTTACCATTCGGGTGATGATCAACCCGCTGTCGGATTTACTGGAAGTTCCGGATGGGCTTTCGGTACTGAAGGCCTCGGTGGACGCGATGTCGCCGGAAGAATCCCGCTACAAGTCCATTGCCCCGATGCGGGCACGCCTGAATTCCTTTTTTGCCGCACACCTTTCCGGCTGAACCGTTATCTGGCGGCAAGCATGCCCGCAATCGAACTGACTGGGTGAGCGTCCCTTCCGGGAGCGGCCAGCGCCACATGTCACAGGGTGAACCCGTGCGCGCGGCGGCTAGCTACGACGAGCTTCCTGTCTTGAATGCCTTTGGCGAGAGTCCTGTCCAGCGTCGAAAGGCCTTGCCGAACGCACTCTCATCGCAGTAGCCGAGGGCCGCGGCGATATCCACATTGGTTTTCTCACCCTGTCGCAGCCACTGGCAAGCGTAGTGGCTGCGCACCTCATCCTGAATGGCGCGGAAACTGGCGTTTTCTTCCAGCAGCTTGCGGCCCAGGTGACGGGGGCTGATACACAGCCGCGCGGCCACCTGTTCGCGGCTGAGCTGCGGCTCCTGCTGCAGCAGGTGGGCAACGCGCAATTGCAGGCTTTTACTGGTGAGGGCCTTGAGCAGGGCATCTGCTTCGGGTTTGAGGCGGGCCATTACCTGACGATCGGCCGCAACCAGGGGGATTTCCAGGTCCTGTGGACGCAGGCGAATACCGGAGGATTCCGCGTTGAACTGTACCGGTGCCTGTAGCAACTGCTGATACTGCTGCTGTACCGCCAGCGAGGGCGTGGGGTAAGCAAACTGAACACTCTGCGGCTGGAACTCGCGCCCGGTCATGGCGCGGGCCTGGGCCAGGCAGATCGAGAGCACGGTTTCCACGCGCAGGCGAGCGCACTGCAGGTAGTTGGGGCGGTAGCAGAAATCCACATAGAAGCTGCCGCGGCGCATTTCAAACTGGCCGCCTTCGCCGAGAAGCGGGTGGTAGATGAGCAGCTGGTCCAGTGCTGCGCCCAGGTTCTTTTGGGTCATCAGCAGGTAGCCCACCAACCCCATCTGGCTGCCCTGCATGGCCTGGCCCAGGCGGATGCCCAGAAGCGGGTCCGGGTGGGCGGCCTGCACTGCCAGCCAGATGTCTTCCTGGAGCTGCATGGGAACCCTGTCTCCCTCGTTAATGGAGGTCAAGAGTGCCTCAACCTCCGGGGGGAGCTTCATCTGAAGTCGTTCCAGGGCGCTTATAATTGCGCGTGTATAGCTTAAAGTTACGCTTCTGCTGTCTGCTGTGTTCAAAACGTCTGTCCGAAATTAACCAGATGCTGCCCGATTATGACGACGGTGCCTCCGGATGTCACGTTATATTGATTGCCAATGCGTTTTGGCAAATGTCCGGAGCGCGATGAGTGAGAGTTGAGCGCCCCACCTGAACCTTTCCGAGCGGGGTGTTACGAGCAAAGCCGCGAGAAAAGCGCGAGAAAAATCGGGAGAAAAATAATGAAGCCCTTCGCTGTTATCGGTGCCGGTCCCATGGGGCTGTGTAGTGTACGCAATCTGGCCAAGCACGGTATTCCCTGTGTGGGTTTCGAGATTCATAGTGATGTCGGCGGGCTGTGGGATATCGACAGTTCCACCAGCACCATGTACGAATCCGCCCACCTGATCTCGTCGAAGAAAATGACCGAGTTTGCGGAGTTCCCGATGGGCGACGACGTCGCGCTTTTCCCGCACCATAGTGAGCTGCGCGAATATTTCCGTGCCTATGCGCGGGAGTTCGACCTCTACCGCCACTATGAGTTCGAGACCGAGGTGGTCCGCTGCGAGCGTGAGGGCGATGACTGGCAAATCACCACCCGTCGCCATGGCGAGGAGCAAACCCGGGTATTTGGTGGCCTGCTGATTGCCAATGGCACGCTGCATCACCCGAACATGCCGTCGCTGCCCGGTGATTTCGCCGGCGAACTGCTGCACTCCTCTGACTACCGTGACCCGGCCATTTTCGATGGCAAGCGCGTGCTTCTGGTGGGCTGCGGCAACAGCGGTGCGGATATTGCGGTCGACGCCGCGCACCGCGCCAAGAGCGTGGATATCAGCCTGCGCCGGGGCTATTACTTCCTGCCCAAGTTCATCGGCGGCAAAGCCACGGACGCCCTGGGTGGCCGGATCAAGCTACCGCGGTTTATCCAGCAGCGCATCAGCGCCGCCATTTCCAAATTGATGCTCGGCACACCGGAGCAGTACGGGCTGCCCAAGCCGGACTACAAGATGTTCGAGTCCCATCCGGTAATCAATTCATTGATTCTGCACCACATTGGCCATGGCGACATCAAGGCGCGCAAAGACGTCGCCGAGGTGGATGGCCACAAGGTGACCTTCGCGGATGGCACCTCAGGCGAGTACGACATGGTCCTGATGGCCACCGGGTACAAACTCCATTATCCGTTCATCGACAGTGAACACCTCAACTGGGAAGGCTTTGCGCCGCGGTTGTACCTGAACGTTTTCCATCCCCAGTACGACAATCTGTTCCTGATGGGAATGGTGGAAGCCGCGGGCCTGGGCTGGGAAGGGCGCAACCGCCAGGCGGAGATGGTGGCGCTGTACATCAAGCAGCTGGCGGCGGGGGCGGAGTCCGCGCGCAAGCTGAAGCAGACCAAGCTGGCCGAGGCGGGCACGCGTGCGGACGGTGGCATGAACTACCTGAAGCTCGAACGCATGGCCTACTACGTGCACAAGGATACCTACCTGAAAGCACTGGCCGGTCACACCCAGGACTTGCTCCGGGACCACCAGGTTGCGGATACTGCACACTTTTCATCCAATCCGGCCGCGGCGACCCGCTGAGGTCGCCAAGACCATGAATGAATTGAATCCTGTAGTCACGGCGTCTGTCGAAAATTTCCAGATGTCACCTGTCGCGCTGGTAGTCCTGAATGCCGTGCTGGCGTTCATGATGTTTGGCGTATCCCTGGGGCTGCGCAAGGCGGACTTCCGCCGCGTGCTCGGTCGCCCCGTAGCGCCGGTGACCGGGCTGGTGGCGCAGTTCCTGTTGCTGCCGGCCATCACCTGCCTCGGCACCTGGGCGTTGGGTATCAGCCCGGGCCTTGCGCTGGGCATGATCCTGGTGTCCTGCTGCCCCGGCGGCACCTTTTCCAATGTGATGACCTGGATCGGGCGCGCCAATGTGGCCACATCGGTCAGTATGACCGCGGTCTCCAGTCTCGCCGCGGTGGTCATGACGCCGTTTAATTTCGCGCTGTACGGCAGCCTGAACCCCAATACCCGTGAAGCCCTGCAGGCGATTGCCCTGCCGGCAGAAAACATGGTGATGATGGTGGTGCTGGTGCTGGCGCTGCCGATGGCCCTGGGCATGATCGTGGGGGGGCGCTTCCCGCGCTTTGCCGAGCGCAGTGAGCGTTACTTTCGCACGGCGTCATTGCTGGTGTTCCTGCTGTTTGTGGTGATCTCCTTCAGCAAGCACTGGCACACCGCGTTGCAGATCGCCGGCTCGGTTCTGGTGCTGGTGGTTGCGCACAATGCCCTCGCATTCCTTATCGGGGAT
Source organism: Microbulbifer hydrolyticus (assembly GCF_009931115.1). Taxonomy (NCBI): domain Bacteria; kingdom Pseudomonadati; phylum Pseudomonadota; class Gammaproteobacteria; order Cellvibrionales; family Microbulbiferaceae; genus Microbulbifer; species Microbulbifer hydrolyticus. The sequence goes on from NZ_CP047491.1 coordinate 1,774,327, forward strand.
CTCTCGAGCCGTGCGGCGCGCTTGCCGCAGGGTGACCGGCGGGCGGTCACTATGGAGGTGGGGATACAGAATTCCGGCCTGGCACTGGCGATTCTTTTCACTTTTTATCCCGAGGCGGGAGAAATGCTGGTCATCGCCGGCTTCTGGGGCGTATGGCACCTGGTTTCCGGTCTCAGTCTGGCGGGGTACTGGAACTTCAGCCAGCGTCGCGTGGCGCAGGCGCATGGGGATGCCGCCGACTACGCGGGCTAGCCATTCCCCGAACTGAAATGCTGTATAGAACAATAAGAGCTGTATAAAAATGAGTGAACCAAGGGTTTTGATTACCGGCGCTGCCGGCTATGTAGGTGGCCAGCTTGGGGCCCTCCTGAGCAAGCAGATGCCGGTAGTAGGGGTGGATATCCAGCACCGGGAAACCACATTCCCACTGTTTGTGATGGACATCTGCGACGGTGCGCTGGCTGAGTTGATGCGTGCCGAGCGGATCACCCATGTGGTGCACCTGGCGTCCGTGGTGTCTCCAGGGCGCGACCGCGCGCGGGAATACCAGATCGATGTTGAAGGTACCCGCAATGTACTGGATGCCTGTATCACCGCGGGCGTCGAACACCTGACCCTGACCAGCAGTGGTGCCGCTTACGGCTACCACGCCGACAATCCCTCATGGCTTGTAGAGAACAGTCCTCTGCGTGGCAATCCCGAGTTTGCCTATTCCGACCACAAGCGGCTGGTGGAGGAAATGCTGGCGGAATACCGGCAGAAGCACCCGCAGCTCAAGCAGTTGATTTTCCGTCCCTGTTCCATCATCGGCGCGACCACCAACAGCAAGATCAGTGAGCTGTTTGCCGGCAGCAGTATCCTGGACCCTGGCGGCCACAATTCACCGTTTGTGTTTATCTGGGATGAGGATGTCATCGGTGCGATCGAGTACGGGGTAACCCGCAGTGCCAGTGGAATCTACAATCTTGCCGGTGACGGCGCACTCACACCCGCGGAAATCGCGCGGCTGCTGGGCAAGCCCGTGCGGCGCCCGCCCGTGTGGTTATTGAAAGTTCTTCTGGGGATCAGTTATTACCTGCGACTGGGTAACGTGAGGCCGGCCCAGATCATGTTCCTGCAGTACCGCCCTGTGTTGCTGAATACGCGCCTTAAGACAGAGCTTGGTTACCAGCCAAAGAAAACGTCTGCAGAAGCGTTTGCCTACTTTGCCACCCGGGCACTGGGCATCGCGGTGGAAGCCGATACCGCACGGGTCAGTTTTTCGGATGATGCCATATCCGAAGGGCAGCCAGCATGAGCGCCCCGGTCGCTGTGGGTTTGAATCGCGCAAAAACCTTTGTAGTAACCGGTGCTGCAGGCGGTCTGGGCTGGGCGCTCGTGCAGTCGCTGATTAAAGCGCATGCTGGTGGCCAGCCACTGCGATTTGCTCTGGTCGACGTGAACGAAGAGGCTGTGGCTGCGCGAGGCCGTGAGCTGGAGCAGCAGGATATCGATGCCGATGTGTTTGTGGCCGACCTGTCCTGTGAAGATTCGGTCGCGGAATTGTGCGGGCGGTTGCGTTCGCTCTATCCGCAGGTGGATCTGCTGATCAACAATGCGGGCATTACCCACCGCAGCCTGTCTACCCAGACTACCAATACGGTGATTCGCCGGGTGATGGCGGTGGATTACCATGCGCCGGTTGAGCTGGCACAGGGGTTGCTGCCCCAGTTGCGCGCTGCCGCCGGATGTGTGGTGAATATCAGCTCGATGGCGGGCTGGATGCCGGTGCTGGGACGTGCCGGTTACTGTGCGGCGAAGAGCGCCCTGCATCAGTATTTTGAAACCTTTCGCGAAGAGGTTCGGGAAGAGGGCGTCCGTGTGCTGATGGTCTACCCGAGCTTTGTTGCGACCGGTATCGACGCAAACGCGCTGTCCGGAGACGGTGGGCGTGCGCAGCACGCGCAGAGCACCATCGGTCCGGTGCGCAGTGCGGAGTGGATGGCAGACAGAATTGTTGCCGCCCAGGTTGCTGGCAAGGAGCGGTTGTTCCCGCGGGACAAAACCCTGCTGGGAGCCTACTTGTACAAGTTCGCCCCGCGCCTGTTCCTGCGGCAGATGGTCAAAAACTTCCGGGTAGAGCTGGAAGAGGGGCGCAAGCTGGCGCGCGACTAAGCGAGTCAGCCAAATTCGGTGGTCAGCATCGGGATGACGCTGGCTGCCAGTAGCAGCCCCATGGTTACATTGAATATCCGCAAGTGAACGGGCTGCGTCAGCAGCCGTTTGAGGCCTACGCCAAACATCATCCAGATCGTGATACACGGCCCGCCGATCAGGATGAATGCCAGGGCGATTCGACCCGCTTCCATCCAGGTTTCTCCATCCGGCGTGGTAAACGCGGCCAGTGCCCCCACCGCCATAATCCAACCTTTTGGATTGACCCACTGAAAGGCCACCGCCTGTAAAAAGGAAAACGGATGTGCCCGCCCAGCAGCGCCCACCTGGCGTGTTCTGGCAATCTTCCAGGCGAGATAGAGCAGATACGTGATCCCTGCCCAGCGGACCACCTCGTGCAGGAACGGAAACTGCCGGAAGAGCGCTCCCATACCGAATCCGATCGCCAGAATCATGGCGGGAAACCCGACGCAGATTCCCAGCAAGTGGGGCAGTGAGCGACCCACGCCGTGGTTCAACCCCGAAGCCATGATCATCAGGTTATTCGGCCCCGGCGTAATGCTGGTGGAAAACACGAACAGTGCGATAGAGAGCAGAATTTCCAAAATGGTCCTCGAAGAGTGGTGGCGGGTGGGCGCCGTACAGCGGGGAAAAGCCGCGGTTGGTAACGCGCGGATAGGCGCAGATTATCCCCGCTGGAAGTGCGTATAGCAACGAAGCCGTCCGGCAATACCGGGGGTTGACTGGCGTCGCAATTCTGGTTCGTCCGACCTACAATTCACGCTCTACGGAAGTCGGGGATGGTATACGTGATGTGGTTGGATACCGCCCCGTTCGTCGCGAGGCGTTCCGTTTTCAACGTGACCCCCGAGCGTGCCTATGCCCCTGATCGACAGCCACTGTCATTTTGATTTCGATGCGTTTAGCGCGGATCGGCCGCAGGTCTGGGCCCGCTGCCAGAGCCACGGCATGCAGGCACTGGTGATTCCGGGGGTGAGTATTCCCCAGTGGCGGCACCTGTTCGCGCTGGTGAATTCGCAGCCTGGTTGGTATGGCGCAGCGGGGGTCCACCCCTGGTGGGTTTCGGAGTTGGCCGTAGCGCCAGACCAGGTGCGCCGCGCGGTTGTTGAAAGGGCGCGGCATGAGCGCAATGGCGGGCGTTGTGTGGCGGTAGGGGAGTGCGGCCTCGATGCCAATATTGATCTATCTCTGGCGCAGCAGCTGCCGGTATTCGAGGCGCAACTGGAAGCAGCGGGCGAGTTGTCACTACCGGTCATCGTTCATTGTGTACGCGCGCACAGCGAAGTAATTCGTGCACTGAAAAATGCGCGTATTAAAAAAGCGGGTGTGATTCACGCGTTCGCCGGCAGTCGGGAAATTGCCGAGGAGTACATCAAACTCGGGTTTTACCTCGGGGTGGGTGGCACGGTCACCTATAAGCGGGCGGTCAAGACCCGTAAAGCCCTTGCCAGTGTTCCGCTGGAGCACCTGCTACTGGAATCCGATGCACCGGATATGCCGCATGCTGGGCGGCAGGGCGAGCGGAACAGCCCTGAGTATTTGCCGGCGGTGGCAGAAACGCTGGCGGCGTTGCGCGGTGTTTCTGTGGAATCTGTCATCTCTCAAACCGGAAAAAATGCCCAGGCGCTGTTCGATCTATGACTTTCTCAGCCGAAAAATTCAAACAACAGTTTCCGCTGTTTGCCCAGAGCGAAAACCGTAGCCTGGTTTACCTCGACAATGCGGCAACAACACAAAAGCCCGCCTGTGTCATCGATGCCATCAGCGACTTCTATCTGCATTCCAATGCCAATACCCATCGCTCCAGCCACCGGCTGGCGAGACGCGCGACCGAGATGGTGGAAAAAGTACGGCGTGATGCGGCTGCTTTTCTTGGTGCGCATTCTCCCCGCGAAATTATCTTTACCCGCGGAGCGACGGAGGGGCTGAACTTGCTCGCCAACAGCCTGTGCGCTGGCCTCTGCCCAGGGGATGAAATACTGCTTTCCACCGCCGAACACCACGCCAATCTGGTGCCCTGGCAGATGATGGCAGAGCGCTACGGGCTGAAGTTGTGTTTTGTCCCCGATGAAGCCGGTGTGCCGCGGTTTGACCGGATCAGCGAAGTGCTGACGCCGCGTACCAGAGTTGTTTCCGTCACCGCTGGCTCCAATGCGCTGGGAATTCGCACCGATCTCCACGCTCTGCGCAAGGCATTGTCGGGGCACGACCTGGTGTGGGTGCTGGATGGCGCGCAACTGGCGGCACACGATGTGGTTGATGTGGCCTCGATCGGTTGTGATTTTTTTGTGTGTTCTGCGCACAAATTTTATGGCCCGACAGGTATCGGCCTGGTGTTTGGGCGGGAGTCGCTTCTACAGGGTATGCCGCCGTGGCAGGGCGGCGGAGAGATGATTGCCAACGTTGACCTGTTGTCCAGTGAGTTTGCTGGCCTGCCCCACCGGTTTGAGGCGGGCACTTCCTCGCTGGCATCCATTGCCGGACTCGGGGCCTGTATCGACTTTCTGGCGCGCCAGAATCGGGCGGAAATGGCGCGCCACGAACAGATTCTCCAGCAGTATCTGCATGAGCGGTTGGCGCAGGTTCCCGAGCTCGTGATGTTGAGTCATGGGGAGGACAACCTTGGCATAGCAACCTTTGTCCATCCGCGCTGCGCTGCCGTTGACCTGGCTCAGTGGCTGGATGGCCGCGATATTGCGGTTCGGGTGGGGCATCACTGCGCCCAGCCACTGCTGCGGGCGGCGGGGCACACCGCCACCGTACGTGCGTCGATCGCGGCCTACAATACCCGCGAAGATATGGACCGGTTTATCGCTGGCGTGGAGGAATTTCTCCTGCAGCTCGATACGGATGGGGTGGAAGCTGCACCACAGCCGTCGGCCCGCAGCACGCCTGTGGCTGAGCACTGGAGCCCGGATGACCTTTCCGCGCTAGATCTGGACGAATTGCGCCGACGGCACAACTGGCAGGATCGTTATCGCACGCTGATGGGTTGGGCCAAGGCGATTTCCCGCAAGGAGATCATCCGCTCTCAGGAAAATCTTGTGCGCGGCTGCGAGTCGAGTGCGTGGTTGGTGCATCGCTGTGAGGATACGGGGGTGCATCGCTTCGCGATCGACAGCGACAGCAGGATAGTGAAGGGGCTGGGTGCGCTGCTACTCAGCCTGATCGATGGCCAGGCGAGCGACGCTATTTCGCGCGACCGGGTATTGAGTATCTTCGATGAGCTGGGGCTGGCGCAGCAGCTAAGCGACTCCCGCAGTAATGGCTTCCGCGCACTGCTGGATCGGGCATTCGAGTTGTTGGAAAGCTGAGGCTTCAGCGGGCAGTCTTTGACTGCTTGAGGATGCGTTCCACGGCCTTCGCTGCGGCCACAAGCCCGAAGGTCCCCGTGACCATGGTGGCGGCGCCGAAGCCGCCGCTGCAGTCCAGTTTCACCCCGTTTTGCATAGCGCTTTTCTGTTGGCACACCTGCCCATCCGGCTGTGGATAGACCATCGGCTCGCTGGAGTAGATGGCATCCACCCCAAACTGGCGCTTGCTGGATTTCTGGAAGTTGTGGAAGCGATACAGGTGCTGGCGTACCTTGGCCAGCATCGGGTCATTGACTGTGCGGCCCAGGTCGGCACAGGAAATGTCGGCCGGGTTCTTTTTGCCGCCGGCGGAGCCCACGGTGACAAGGCGAATTTTGCGCGCCTTGCAGTAAGCGATCAGGGATGCTTTGACTCGCGCGTTATCGAAGGCATCGACAACAATGTCGATGGTCTCGCTTTCGGGGTCCAGGAACTCGCCGAAGTTATCGCTGGCGATAAAGTCTTCATGGGTGCGGACAGCAATTTCCGGATTGATTGCGCGCAGGCGTTCCGCCATCACCGACACCTTGATATGGCCCACCGTATCGATAAGCGCGTGAATCTGGCGATTGGTGTTAGTGATGCAGATGTCGTCCAGGTCGATCAGGGTGATTTTTCCAATACCGCTGCGTGCGAGTGCCTCGGCGGTCCAGCTGCCTACGCCTCCGATGCCGATGACTACGGTGTGCGCATTGTGCAGAACCTGTAGGGCGGATTCACCATAGAGCCTGGCGATACCGCCAAATCGTTGAAGGTAGGAGTCGCTTAGGGGCATGGGCGTATTCCGGGATTACTTCACGGGATGATCGATACCAGGTATCGGTATCAGTTTATGTCGGGGTGGGGGTCGCGGGGGGAGAATTCAGGGCCCGGGTGGGCCCTGCGCACGGAAATCACTCAGTGGACGTGACCGTGGTCGACTTCTTCGGGCGTTGCTTCGCGCACGGCGATCACTTCAATCTCGAAGTGCAGCTCGACACCCGCCAGCGGATGGTTACCGTTGATAGTGACCTGGTCGCCATCGATGTCGATGATTTCAACTTCAATCGGTTGGCCGTCGGTGCTCTGGGCGCGGAACGCCATGCCAACTTCCAGTTTCTCGACACCGCCAAACGCACTGCTCGGCAGGGTCTGGATCAGTTCCGGATTCTGCGGGCCGTAGCCTTCTTCCGGTGCAATCACGACGGTGAACTTGTCACCAGCGCTCTTGTCCAGCATTTCCTTTTCCAGGCCAGGGATGATGTTGCCTACACCCTGGAGGTACTTCAGCGGCTGGCCACCTTCGGAGGAGTCGATCACGGTGCCTTCGGCATCTTTCAGGGTGTAGTTGATCTCCACCACACTGTGGTTAGCAATTTTCATTGGCAATCTCTTGTATCTTGAGAGTGAGTTGTAGCGCTTACCGCTTACGGAAGGAAAAGCAAACGGGGATTAAAGGCTGTGTGAGGGGGCATTGTATGGGCCGGCCCCGGCCGTCGCAACCGAGGGGCAGATGTACCCGGCATGCACCGCGGTCAAAAAAGGGGGGATTGGTAGTTGCCGGGGGCGGACGAGGGGGGAGAGCAGTGCCGGCCGTCGCCGGCCGGACTTGCGTAGTGAACCGCTCAACAAGCGATGGATAGCGGTTCCTGGCAGTTGTCATAGAGCTTGCTGGCAGTGCGAACCAGTCGGTCACATGTGGCCGCCGAGAAGCCCATCTCCAGCAGGCGTGCCTCAAAGTACTCGAGCAGTGCTTCGAATAGCATGGGGTTCAACCCTCGCGCCAGGAAATTTGCGCGGGCTGTGTACACCGGCTCCGGTTGCCCGGAAAGGGCATGGCTGAGGAACTGTGCCTGACGACTCTGCTGCTTGTCGTGGTCTGCGCTGTCGTCGTCGGTAAGGTATTTGCCGATGGCTCGATAAAAATCGCTGACGATGTCATTGACAAACTGGCGCCCCCCCATCTGGGCAAGCAAGCCATGTTCCGCGACTGCCGCGGGCTCGGTGGTTGTGTTTGGGTGTCCGGGTAAAGACGCGAGTACGGGCACTACTTTCGACATTGTTGGATCCCCCTGTGAGAGTGTAATCAGTCTGTCGCGGTGGCGCCCGGATTGCCTCAATTCTAAGTGTTCACCCTATGAAGTTACTGTTTCCACAGGAACCGGGTGAGGGCTTGGGACTGCCTGTCGCGATATGGGCGGCAAGATTACGGGATGGAAATACAACTGCCAATGAACGGGCACGATATTGTCACACTCTTCCACGGGTTGTGCATGACGGTTTAAATAGGTGCAAGATTCGGGCGCAGTATACTTCCGGTGCCATTTTTTAATGCATTTTTTCGGCCCGGTTGGCTCCTTTGGAAGTGAGGTGGAGCCTCAAACTACCAAAGTAGCCTGGGGAGAAGTGCCGCTGTTAGACTTACCGGCTTCGCCCCGGGCGAAATATTCAATGCAAACAGCATTCCAGCAGTGACCAGCGGGATGAAATTGGCGGCTTAATATAGAGGCTAACCACAATGGCGAGTATTTTTACCCAGATCATGAATGGCGACCTGCCAGGACATTTTATCTGGCGCGACGAGGTCGCCGTGGCGATCATGACCATCGCTCCGATCAAACCGGGCCACTGCCTGGTGATTCCCGTCGAGGAGATCAATCACTGGGATGATGTGCCGGCGGATGTGTCCGCCCACCTGATGGCGGTGGCGAGCAAGGTGGCCAAGGCCCAGAAGAAAGTGTATTCGCCAAAGCGTGTAGGCGTGATGGTGGCCGGAATCGAGGTGCCCCACACCCATTATCACCTGGTGCCAATCAACGAAATTGCCGACCTGGACTTCGCCCTGCAGAAGCAGGCGGAGCCCGAGGCTCTTGCCGCCGAGGCAGCCAGGTTGCGCCAGGCGCTGGTCGACCTCGGCTACCGGGAAAGTGCCGAGTAACTGAACCCGCTCGCCGCGCGGATACAGCCCCTGGAAAAATTTGTCTACACCGGTGCATCCAGAGCAAATGGTGGTGGCGTCCTAGTGGCATTGAACAAGAACAGGTGATCGGATCATGCTTCGCAATTTGTCTTTTTTCGTATCTCTGATGTTGGCGCTGTCCTTCGCGGCCGGCGCTGCACATGCCCAGCAGAGCAGCAGGTCATACCCTCTGGATGGCTTTACTGCGATTGCCCTGAAAGGTGGTTCCAATCTAAAAGTGGTTCAGGGTGATTCATTCTCGGTTTCTGCCCATGGTGAGGAAAACGATCTGGTTTTCGCCAAGGCCGAGGTCAAGCGCGATACGCTGGAGCTTTCCGTCGAGCCGGAAAGCAAAAGCCTGTTCGGGGTGGTGACCGTCAGCAGTGAGCCGGACGTGGAGTTTCGTGTGACCCTGCCCACCATCAGTGGGATCCGCGTCACCGGCTCTGGTGATGCCACGGCGGATACACTGGAAAGTGAGAAGCTCGACCTGCGTGTCACAGGTTCTGGCCTGATTCGGGTAGAGAAGGTGGCTGCGGAGTCGTTGAGCACCGGTGTGACAGGCTCTGGTGACCTGATTCTGGGAACCGTGCTGGCAGTACATGGTTCCGCCGGAATTACCGGCTCTGGTGACATCCGTATGGACAATTTCATCGGCGAGGATTTTTCGGGCCAGATCAAAGGTTCCGGGGATATGGCGATCGGCGGAAAGGTGGCCAACCTGAATGTAACCATAATGGGCTCTGGTGATTTTATGGGGCGCGGCCTGAGTGCAACCAACGCCGGCGGTGCGGTGATGGGGTCGGGTGATATTGTGCTGAAGCGGCCAATCAATGAGTCTTTTTCGGTAATGGGTTCGGGAGATGTGGCACTGGTAGAGTAAGGCTTGCCGCTGGCGCCTGAAGCCATCCACAGAGCGCGAGCCCGCTTGCCGATACGGCAGGCGGGCTCGCGTTTTTTTGTGCCCGGTCAGGCCTTGTTTAAAAAACTGCGGGGGCCTCGACGCCAATCATGCCGGGAGCATGTAGACTTGTCGGGTTGAAACGGTCACTGCGGCCCTCATTTTTCCCGGCAGGTGGGGGCGAGTCCCCACCTGCCGGCCGCAAACCGGGAGAGGGCCAAAAATTCGATGCCCGGGCAGTGAATTACAGAGTTTCGGTGGATACAGGGAGAGTTCATGAGCGCTTCTGACGAAGAAGGCCACACGCCCGGCAAGGGTGCAAAAACCCGGCTGCGTGCGCTCAGGCAGCAGTGGAAGCAGTTGCGTAAAGAGGCGCGGGAGAAATCCCACTGGGCGGCCGAGCGTCTGTTGGACAAACGTATCTGTATCGGTATCACCGGCCTCAGTGGCGCTGGCAAATCAACACTGATCACCAGCCTTATCTACCAGCTCAGTCATCCGGACAGGGCTCAGCTACCGGGCTTTGCCCCCGCATTGAGCGGTCGTTTACTGGGCGCCGAGTTGCACCCGGCGCTGGATACCGGCCTCCCCCTGTTTGAATATCAAGATTGTCTGGATGCCCTTACCGCCAACCCTCCACGTTGGCCGCAGTCCACCCGTGACCTCTCCGCTCTCGAGTTGCACGTGCACCTGCAGGGGCGTCGCCTGGGTCGGGATTATCAGCAGAAGCTGATACTGGAATTGCGGGATTATCCGGGCGAGTGGTTGATGGATCTGCCGCTGCTGCATATGGATTTTGCCACCTGGTGTCGCCATCAGCGGGACATGCTCAGCGGATCGCCGCGCGCAGAACTGGCGCCCGAGCTGCTGGCGAAACTGCATGCACTATCCCCTGAGTCGATCGTCGATGCGGCACAGCTCGACAGCCTCTGGCAGAACTACCGTCAGTTCCTGCGGGACTGCCGCAGTGAGCGCAAGCTCAGTTATCTGCAGCCGGGAAGGGCGCTGCTCGATAACCAGGAGTACGGCTTTTTCCCGCTACCGGCGCTTGGGCACTTGTCGGAGCAGGCGTTGAATGCGCTTCCGGAAGGGTCGGTTTACAAGATTCTTGAGGCGCGCTATCAGAGCTACGTCGACGAAAATGTCGCGCCTTTTGTGGAGAGCCACTTCCGTCACCTGGACCGGCAGCTCGTGCTGGTCGATCTGATCGGCACACTGTTTGCCGGCGAGGAGTCCCTGGAAGATATGCGCAAGGCCTTTGGGCACATCGCGGATACCTTTCGTTACGGCAGTAACGGGCTTTTGCGCAAGCTGTGGCGCCCACGTATCGACAGACTACTTTTCGCCGCCACCAAGGTCGATCAAGTGCTGGCAGCGGACCACGATGCGCTGCGCCAGCTGCTGGGCCAGCAGCTACAGCAGGTCTTTTCCGGGGCGCGTCACCGCGGGTTGCCGCTGTATTGCGAAGCCATCGCCGCAGTGCGCTGTTCCAATGAAAGTGTACGCGACGGGCGGCGCATGCTCGTGGGGCACGGTATGGATGGCCGCTACCTCGGGTTTGAAAATGCCGAAATCATGGCGCACCTGCCCCAGAACGGTGAGTGGCAACACTATAACGGGGGGCTGCCTCCACAATTGCGTCCGCCGGTAGGGATTGGCCGCGAGGGCTACCTGCCGCACATCCGGATCGATGCGCTGTTGAATCTTCTGTTGGGAGACAAGGTGTAATGGCTGCCTCTGATGAACAATTTGAAACGTCCTCTTCGCCGGGGGACGAACCCCGTCCTCGCCGGCACACCCGCATTGAAAACCTCGAGTACGAAGAACCGGCCGTGCATGAGCGGGCGAGTACCCGGGTAGAGTCGCTGGTTGATGAGCCTGGTGAGCTTCCACGCTCTATTACCACGGGCGAATCTCTTCCCGACAAAATCTCTTTTTCTGAATTGCGGTTGCCGGTGTTTCGCCTGCGGATGTGGAAGCCGGCCCTGCTGGCCGCTCTGGCACTGGCGTTCGGGGCGGTATTCTGGGAGTTGCGCCAGTTTTTCTATTGGGCGGCTGACATGCACTGGAGCCTGGGCCTGCTGGCGGGGGTGATTATCAGTGCGTTGGTCGCAACCATGGCCAGCGCCGTGTGGGAATACTTTCGCGCCGGCAAGCCCTTGCGAAAATTGCAGAAGACTCAGGAACTGGCGGCAGAAGTTCGAGACAGTCGCGCCACGGATGCGGTAGATCCGCTGAATCAGCAGCTACGGGAGCTGTTTGCGGGGAAACCGCAGGGGGCGCTGCTGGCGCGGGTACAGGAGGAAACGCCGGATTATTACGACAACAGCGAGCTCCTGCGCCATCTGGAGCTGAATTTTTTCGAAGCGCTGGATCAGGAGGCGCTGCGGCGTATCGTTCGCCATGCGACAACAACCGGGGCGCTGGTGGGGCTCAGTCCCTTTACTACGCTGGATGTGCTGGTTGCGTTGCGCCAGTCCATGCGCATGATCGACGACGTGGCGCAGATCTATGGTGTACGCCCCTCCATGGTCGTGCGTTGGCGCCTGTTCAAGAAAATACTCGCCCTGGTGGCCTACAGTGGGGCCAGTGAGTATGCGGTTAGCGAGCTGTGGCCTGAGCTGGTGGGAGACAGTATGTTGAGCACGGTATCAGCAAGGCTGGGGCAGGGGATGGGAGCAAGCCTGTTTATGGCGAGAATCGGCCTCGCAGCGGTACATAGCTGCCGACCTATACCGTTTTCTGAAAAGCAGCGTCCACGCTTGGGTGCGCTGACCAGACGCATTGCCAGTAGCCTTAAAGAACGCCTCCTGGGGCGCGAACAAGGCCAGTGGTCGAGTGCGGTTAGTGGAAAAGCCGCAACGGGCGAATCCGTAAAAGTGGGCAAAAAGAGCACCCCGGGCCCCGATTAGCGGGGCCCGGTTGCCAGCGAATCACAGCCTTCGACTTACTGGAACTGCTTCTTCATCAACATGCGGGTGTGATGTTGATCAACCAGCGTGGCCAGGGTTTCATAGCGGCTTTTGATAAACGGGCGGGGATTGTTTGCACCGGTTTCGTCCGGGTATTCGACCCCATCGCGCACCAGCTGGAGTTCCTTGGCCAGATCCTTCATGGCATCGAAGATGGCCTTGGTGTTTTGCTCATCGTAGAAAATGCGGGTTTGGGCCGTATCTGCCAGGTAGGCATCGCACTCACCCAGCCACTCCGAGCGCTGGTTGAGGAAGTTGATGGTATTGCGGATGCCACCCTTGTATTGGGGTTTGAAGTTTTCGTTGACGTATTTACCCAGGCTTCGCATACCGTAATCCACGAATTGCTCCACCAGAGTGTTGCAATAGCTTTCGGTAAGATAGGAGGGGTGCGCTTTGGCGGTCGCCGTGGTCGCGCACAATGCGGCGATCAGGCTTGCCATCACGGCGGTTGTGAACGACCGTTGCATGCCCTTGCGGGAAGCTTTCGGTAAAGAGGGTGCTTTTGATAATTTTGGCGCTTTCATTCTTGAATGCCCTGCTGTTGTTTTCGCTATAAGGCTTGTTATTGTGACAAACATCACATGAATAACGAAACGCCAATCTTATGTCAACGGCTTTTAAGTATGATTTGTCAGTATTGTACTAATTGCAGAACTACTGCGCATTTTTAGCCGCAATTTAGGTGTATTAGGCGCGGTTTCCTGACGGCAGGCCATCGGTCAGGTGAAGAAATTTTGAGCGCTGCGACATCGGCTGGAGCCCGTGATAGATCGTGATTTGCGCCATTGAAAGGAGCACGTTTTGTCAGAATTTGATTTTGATCTCTTTGTAATCGGTGCCGGGTCCGGCGGTGTGCGTGCTGCACGTATGGCCGCCGCGGCGGGTATGCGCGTAGCGGTTGCGGAGGATCGTTACATGGGTGGTACCTGCGTCAATGTGGGGTGTGTACCAAAAAAGCTGTTCGTATATGCCAGCAGCTACCGAGAAGCATTTGAGGATGCCGAAGCTTATGGCTGGAAAGGGCAGGTCGACGCCAGGTTCGAGTGGCCGACCCTGCGGGACAACAATGCAATGGAGATCACCCGGCTCAACGGAATCTATCGAAACCTGCTGGGCAGCGCCGGGGTTCAGGTTATCGATGGCAGAGCGAAGCTGAGTGGTCGCCAGCAAGTGAGTGTCGGCGATACCACCTACAGCGCTGAGCGGGTATTGGTGGCCACGGGCGGGTGGCCGTTTGTGCCGGATATTCCAGGTAGTGAACACGCGATTACTTCCAATGAGGTGTTTTCACTCGAAGTGTTCCCCCGTCGGATACTGGTGGTTGGCGGCGGATATATTGCGGTTGAATTCGCCGGTATTTTCGCCGGTCTGGGTGCGGAAACGCACCTGTCCTATCGTCGCGAGCTGTTCTTGCGCGGTTTCGACAACGATGTGCGCCGGTTTGTCCGGGATGAAGTGGGTAAGAAGCAGGTCAAACTGCATTTCAGTCATGAAGTGCAATCGATCGAAAAGCAGGCAGATGGCACTCTGAAAGTGCACGGTGTGGATGGCAGTGTACTGGACGTGGACGCGGTGCTTTATGCCACTGGCCGCAAACCCAACACCCATGGGTTGGGGCTGGAAAAATTGGGCGTGGTTTTGCATAAGGATGGCACAATTGGCGTGGACGACAACTTTCGTAGCAGTGTGACCTCAATCTACGCGCTGGGAGATGTTACCGGGGGGCCTGAGCTCACCCCGGTTGCGTTGGCCGAAGCCATGGCGCTGGTGAAACACTGGCAGACCGGGAAAACCGCAGAGATCGATTACAACAACATTCCAACCGCGGTGTTCAGCCAGCCAAATATTGGTACCGTCGGCCTGACGGAGGAGGAAGCCCGTCAGGCCGGTATACCCGTTGTGGTCTACAAGTCGGATTTTCGGGCCATGCGTCACTCCGTGAGTGGTCGAGACGAGCGCACGCTGATGAAGCTGATTGTCGACGGAAGTAATGACAAGGTAATGGGTGCCCATATGGTGGGGCCTGATGCTGGTGAAATCATCCAGGGGATTGCGGTGGCAATGAAGGCGGGTGCGACAAAATCCGTATTCGATCAGACTATAGGTATTCACCCTACGGCGGCCGAAGAGTTTGTCACCATGCGTACGCCGGTGGCTGATTGACCGGCCTCGCTGGGCCTTCGCCAGCTGCGCCGTAACGGTCCTCCCCCGCCAGACATTCGCGAACGCTCAAAAAAAGGCTGTGCCGAATAACGGCACAGCCTTTTTTGCATCTTAACCATCTCCTCGCCCAGCGGTGTGGGCCAGTTGGCAAGGCCTGGCAGCGATGGCTGCCGGCAAGCTGGGCACCTGTGCTAGTGCGTACAGGCACCTCTGATAACTGTATCTGTATAAATTTTACGGTCCCCCTCTATCAAGGTGTGTGAAAGCGGTTTATTCAGCTTCTTCAACAGGCTCCAGCTCTGGTAGCTGGTGCCGACGCGACTTGCGACGGTCTCCGCGCTCTTTCAGGCAGCGCTCCACTGAATTGAATGCTCCGGTAACTGCGCGATGGATAGAATCGCTTTCGTTGGTAATGGTGACCGGATTTCCGCTGAGGGCAAGTTCTACGGAAGCCTTGTATTGCTTCCCTTTATGCTTGTGTTGATGGGGGGCTTCGAGGACCACACGGCTACGTATGATGTCGCCACAATAACGTTCGAGCTTGTGTAGTTTCCTGGATACGGTGTCAGCCAGAGCGGCAGATTTGTCGATATCGCGGAACACAATGTTATCGTAAGGCGCAGATTTCATGGGCACATACCTCCGGTTATAAAGGGTCCATGCAGGCCGCAAAGTGCGGTTTGCTGAAAGAAGGTAGGGCGCCCTGTAGGGAGAGTCTGCTCAGCCAGAAAATCGGATCACCAGAGGTCGCATGTTCAATATTTGCCGCATTGGCAATGGTGGTGTTTTGCGCCCGGGCCGGTTTTCCAACTGGGTCAGGAGTATCTCCCTGTAGGTCATAATGCGATTCTCAAAAAAAAAATCAAGCACTTGGATCAATAAAATGTCATAAAAATTTGTTAGTGGCGGGGGAACTTTTTTCGTGCAGTCGATGTTCCATTTTGAGGCGCGAGTCACCGATAGTGCATGAATCTTGTTGGCATGGTCATTGCTGCATATATAAGTCTGGGGTACATTGGCCACCCTCGTGGGGGTGCAGGTAATCTCGGTTGTCCTGGGGGATACACCGCGACTCTGCGAATGGCGCTTTTGCTCCTCGCGACTTCTGAAGTAAAAAAATCAAACAACGGACTTTTGACTATGGCGGTAAACCGTGGCTGCGCTCTGTTTTTTGCGGGCGTGTTGGGGGTGTTTGGCTGGTGTGGACTGGTGCAGGCGGCATCTTCTCTCACCGTTGAGCAGAACAAACTTGCGCGTATGGAACAATCCCAGGAAAACCGGCTGGTAGAACTGGAAGATGTCGAGAACGAAATGCTCGCATACGAATACAAACTCCAGCGTGCGCAGGAGTCACTGTTGAAAGCTCGTGCGAACTACGCGGAGAGCCTTAAAGCGCTCAAGTCCGCAGAGCGGGAGCATAACCTGGGTGCCACGAGTGACACCGAAAGGGCGCTGCACAAAGCGAAACACGCCTACGCAATGGCTGAGCGCGGTGTTGACAGCCGTAACCGTCGGGTGGAAATCATCCAGTCCACGTTCGGAGAGCTGGAAAGCCGCCTGAAGGCCTCCCAGGGCTCGGTCAAGGCTGGCGAGTCCCGTCTCGCTGAGCAGCAGGCACTGGTGGACAAGCTGGTCAAGTCCATGCTGGTGAAGGTGGAGAGCCAAAAAGCGGCGCAGGAACCCGCAGCGGCCGCTCCACCACCGGTAAGCGCGCCATCGGTGCCGGCACCTAGCCTGGCGTCGCTGGAGCCTGTTGCGCCCAGCATAGCCGAACCCGAAGCCGCTGAATCGGACGCCGAGGCTGCTGCAGAGCGTGAGATTGATCCGGAGTTGATGGAATATGTTCGCGGTGAGCGAGAGCGCCTGAGTGAGCTTCTCGGGGAGCTCGAGGAAGGGGAAGAGGGCAAACAAACGTTCCGCAACCTGACTCTTCGCCCCTCCGATGGGGATTCCGTCGAATTCGAATTCCTCGGCCAGAACCAGTATCGACTGATCGCGCCGGTGAGTGCGGGTCGGCAGACCTACAAAATCAACTCGTGGCGCTTCCGTCGCACAATTCCGTCGGACGATGACGGTGAGCGCTACGTGTTTATTTTCGATGCCCGGCGTCTGGCGCGTCCGCGACTGGTCATGTATCCGGAATACGTATTGTCCAAGCTGGACTGACTGGTCAGAAAATAAAAAGGCCCGCTATGCGGGCTTTTTTTATGCCGGTCCGTTCGCGGATGATCTATTCGACTGACCTCGGCTGGGCGGCAGTGCAGTACACGTTTCCTTTGGTGTCATCCTGCGAGGGGGAGTGAAAGTAGCGGTTGGTATTGACTGCCTCCCGTCGCGAGAAGGCTGTGATACAGGGTGATATTGTCCAGTCGACA
This sequence comes from Microbulbifer hydrolyticus, assembly GCF_009931115.1. Taxonomy (NCBI): domain Bacteria; kingdom Pseudomonadati; phylum Pseudomonadota; class Gammaproteobacteria; order Cellvibrionales; family Microbulbiferaceae; genus Microbulbifer; species Microbulbifer hydrolyticus. The sequence continues at coordinate 1,791,207 of NZ_CP047491.1, forward strand.
GATGAAGTCGGCGGGAGCGGCGGGCATCCTTGAAAAGCCCGTACGGCTTCTGGCCAGAGTGAAATGCGGGCGAAACGTTTTGCGCTCTGGTTGCTTGCCAATAGCCGCCATCAGTTTACGGCACTTTTCATGCAGGGCTGTAAGCGCGGGGGTTGGCAGAAGTTCCGCCGCCAGCATTTTGGCTCTGTCCCTGGGGAAGGGGTGTGTGCTGACGATCTGGCCCGGGCAGGTGGGCGATTGCCGGGCGATTTCTCGCAGTCTTTCTTCGATGGAGCCCAGGTGGCGACGCTCTGTATCTCCCAGAAATGCCAGCGTAAGGTGGCGGTTGGTTTCGCTGATCCAGCGGCAGTCCCGAGGCAGGCGAAGCCCCTCCAGGTAAGCGCAAGTGGCATCGAGAAACCGCTGGGTCGCGGCATTGGGAGCGATGCCGATAAAAAGCCGCACTGGCTCCAGATCAGCGTCTGTATCCACGGCGGGCCTCACGTTCTTTTCCTTTGACCAAAAATTTTTCCATTTTTTTATTGGATCCCCTTGAAGGCGGTTGCGCAGCCCCTATATCTAATTGTGAGGGGGCAGGCTCGACAGAGGTGTCTCCCCACAAGCCCGGTCTCTTTCCTGGCAAGGTGCCAAGGGATATTGCCGGGGCTAAACCGCCTGGTATATTTTGTACAGGCGCTATTCCAATATTGCTCTGAATTGAGGATATGACAATGCGTAACTTAGATCTTTCTCCACTTTACCGTTCTGCTATCGGCTTTGATCGTCTGGCCAGCCTGCTGGATACCATGACCACCACCGAACAGAATCAGCCGGCTTACCCTCCCTACAACATCGAGTTGACCGGTGAGGATGCCTATCGAATCTCCATGGCCGTTGCGGGTTTCGACCAGTCTGAGCTGGATATTCAGATGGAACAGAACCGCCTGACTGTCAGCGGCAAAAAGCCGGCTGAAGAAGGCAAGCGCAACTTCCTGCATCGCGGAATCGCTGCGCGCAACTTCGAGCGGCGCTTTCAGCTCGCCGACCATGTGCGCGTGACCGATGCGAAACTGGCCAATGGGCTGCTGCATATCGAGCTGGTGCGCGAAATTCCCGAGGCAATGAAACCGCGCAAAATTGAAATTTCCAGTGGCAACCTACTGCAGTCCAAATCATCCCCTGAGCCAGAGGCGGAAGCGACGCACGTAAAGGTAGGTGAGCAAGCCGCCTGATCGTGTCTTCACCCGAGCCCGAACTCACGCATAAGGGGTCTTCGGGCTCCTGCCCACTGTGCCGCCAGTCGGCGGCACAGTTTTATCATCGTGACAAATTCCGCGATTATTACCAGTGTGCCCGGTGCGCACTGGTATTCGTCCCTCCTGCGTATCATCTGTCTCCCCAGGCTGAGAAGGCCTACTACGAATTACACGAAAACAGCCTGGAGGACGAGGGCTACCGGCGTTTTCTGGATCGCTGTGCAAAACCCGTTTTGGCTCGCCTGTCGCCCGCATCCCGAGGCCTGGATTTTGGCTGTGGCCCGGCGCCACTGTTGGCCAGAATGTTCGAGGAGCGTGGTCACAGTGTATCGACATACGATCTGTACTTTCAGCCGGATGCTTCAGTGCTGGATTGCCGTTTTGATTTCATTGTCAGTACAGAAGTGATTGAGCACCTGGCGAACCCGATGGTGGTTCTGACAAGGCTATGGCATCAGGTCGATGCCGGGGGAATTCTGGCGTTGATGACCAAGCTGGTTGCATCACCCGAGCGCTTTGCCAGCTGGCACTATATTCGCGATCCCACGCACATCGTGTTTTTCAGCGTAGAAACTTTCCACTGGCTGGCAAAGCAGCTTTCCGCCACGGTGGAGTTTCCCAGCCCGGATGTCATTCTTTTGACAAAACCGGATTGAAATACCGATTACTTTCGTTGCTCAGGTGTTTACCCTGAAAAGTTTGGCGCGAACGGTGGTGCGGTACTCGCTCGGTGTGGTGGAGAGAAATTTTTTGAACAGCGCGGTAAAGTGTCCCATGTCCTGGTAGCCGACTTTCTCTGCAATCTCGTTGACGGACAGGTTGCTCGACTGCAGTAGCTCGCGCGCCATGTCTATTCGTACATTCTGCAAGTATTGCAGTGGTGTCTGGCCCGTTGCCAGCTTGAAGCGGCGGTTAAATGAGCGCACGCTCATATCGAAATACTTGGCGACCTCGCTGAGCTTTACATCTTCACTACAATGTTGCTTGAGCCAGGTCTGGGCCTGAACGATATCTTCGTCGGGGTGCAGATGTACCGCCCCTTCCGAATAGGCAATTTCCTCAAAGGGTCGCCGAATTTCGTGCGAGAAGTTTCGTTCTACATGGCTGGCAATGGAAGGGCCATAGAGCTGGCGAATAAGGTGCACGGTGACATCCGCCAGTGCGTTGACGCTGGCGGCGCAGAAGAGCTTGTTCGCCTGGGTGATGAAATACTGTCGCTTGAGTTTTACATCCGGGTAGTCGGATGCGAACTGGTCAAAGTAATGCCAGTGCGTGGTCGCCGGCTTGCCATCCAGCAACCCGGCCTCGGCGAGAAAACATACCCCGGTACCCACCGCGCTGATTGCAGCGCCTTTTTCCGCCTGTTCGTTCAGCCACTTGAGGAGAGGTTTGCTCCGGCGTAATGCGGGACGGGGGTTCCGCCACAGCGCGGGCAGGTAGATGATGTCGCTGTCCGGGGCATCGGCCAGGGCCACATCCGGAGACAGGGAAAAACCCGAGCGGGACTTGACCGGGGCACCATCGATACTGACGGTAACCAGGTTAAGTGGCGCCTGCTTTTTGTCGGCCTTGGGGTCTTCGCCCTGCCTCCGTGCCGCCTTCGCGCCTTCTCCCCGGCTTCTCTCCACTCGCGCGCGGCTTTCCGCCCCACGTAGCATTTCCAGGGGCAGTACCGTTCCGGTGGAGAGCATCTGGTCGAGGAGCATAAATGTGACGGTGGGCATGGGTAACTCTCTGAAGACTGCGTGCGACGATAAGACTGTCTGGGGTAACTGTGACCCGCAAACGGCTTTTGTTCCCGCTGAGGCGAGGCTGTGCCGGGCGGAATGGCCAGATGCTCAAATTTGCTGGCCAGTATGCCCATAACGAGGCCGAATCGCCAGCCCATACACTGGCGCACCATCGGATTTACTCAAAAAATTCGACCCGTTTCTGAATCAGGCAGGAGGTCAGGATGCAGCGCCTACCCGTAATTACCGCGTTTGGGGGATTCAATCCCGCCGGCCGCAGTTCGTTTCACCGCGGCTACAAGCGGCTGGTGCTCGACAATCTTGGTGCAGCGGAGCGAACTGACGTCCTGTCTGACCTCGCCGCACTAATGGGGTTGCGTACCGGTGACGCCGCGCAGGGCGCCCTGAGTGCGGAATTGGAGACGCAGGTACTTCAAGGCACTCTGGTTCGGGAGCTGGAGTCACGATTCTATGATTACCGCAAGTGTCACTTTCACCAGGCCGCAGACCTTAAAAGCGAAAACGGTTTTACGTTTGAAATGTCTGCACGCCAGCTGCCGACCCCACTGCCTGAAGACTGGAAAGTTGAGCCCCTCGACACTGGTCGCGTACGCGTCCATGCCGCCAGTCTTTCTGTAATGTTAGACAGTCACCGCGAAATTTCGGTGGCTTCAGCGGGACAGCTTCCCACCGGTTTTGAGCCTGGCCAGCAATACAATTCCCGTTTTCACCCGCGCGGCCTGCAATTAGCTATCCTTGGCGCCTCCGATGCCGTGCAGTCACTGGGGATTGACTGGGAACAGGTTGCCGAAAAGGCGGGGCCTGACAAAATCTCTGTTTATGCCAGTTCCGCCATGAGCCAGCTCGATACCAATGGTAATGGCGGGCTTCTGCAATCCCGGTTGCGCGGTGGCCGCGTCAGCTCAAAGCAGTTGGCCCTGGGCCTGACCAGTATGCCGGCGGACTTCGTGAATGCATACGTACTGGGTAGTGTGGGTACAACAGGCGCGGTGGCTGGCGCCTGTGCGACTTACCTGTACAACCTGCGAGCTGCGGTAGAGGATATTCGCTGCGGACGCGCTCGCGTCGCTGTGGTCGGTGCGGCTGAAGCGCCACTGGTTCCCGAAGTGGTGGATGGGTATGCCACCATGGGGGCGCTGGCAAACCTGGATGGGTTGCGCAAGATTTTCGGCGACGAAATCGATTTTCGCCGGGCGAGCCGCCCGTTTGGAGACAACTGTGGTTTCACCCTGGGTGAGGGGACCCAGTGGGTTGTGCTCATGGATGATGAGCTTGCACTGGAGCTGGGAGCGCCAATTCATGGCGCGGTTGCGAATGTGTTCGTTAATGCCGATGGTCCCAAGAAGTCAATTTCTGCACCGGGACCGGGCAACTACCTGACCGTCGCGCGCGCCATGGCCGAAGCTCGTGCGATTCTCGGTGAAGACAGTTTGCGCCAGCGCAGTTTTGTGCAGGCGCACGGTTCCAGTACGCCGCAGAACCGGGTTACCGAGTCTGCGATTTTTGATCGTCTTGCGGGGGCCTTCGGTATCGAGAAATGGCCGGTGTGTGCGGTGAAGGCATTTGTCGGCCACACGGTGGCTGCTGCCAGTGGCGACCAGCTGATTTCCAGCCTGGGTATCTTCAACCGCGGTATTCTGCCTGGTATCACGACGATCGACCGCATTGCCGATGATGTGCACCATGAACACCTGAACCTGTCCATGTCTCATGTCGAGCGGGACCCGGAATCTCTGGACGTGGCGTTCCTGAACTCCAAGGGCTTCGGTGGTAACAATGCAACCGCCAGTGTTCTGGCGCCACATATCACGCAAAAAATGCTGGCGAAACGTCACGGCGAGCATGCGATGACCGCTTACCGTAAGCGCAGTGAGGCGCCCGCAGAGCGTGCGGCAACGTACGATGCCCGCGCCAGCCGTGGGGACCTGAATGCCATTTATCGTTTTGGTGAGGGCTTGATCGATGAGGCAGGTATTGCGCTGGACGGTTCAAGTATGACCTTGCCCGGTGTGGCCGGTAGTGTATCCCTGCCAGATGAAAACCCGTTCTCCGACATGGTGTGAGTGCCCCGCGAGCGGACGGCCGGCGCTGTGCGCCGGCGCCAACAGGCGGTAGACTCCCTGCATGTGTTCCGTAGCAGGAAGGATCGGATGACTGAGAAGGATGTGAACTCACCGCCGACGGAAATTACGGGTGGTGATGATGTTGGCGCGCGACTCAAGTCGGTGCGCCAGATGCACGGCTGGTCCCAGCGAGAGATGGCCAAGCGTGCGGGTGTGACCAACGCCACGATTTCCCTCATCGAGCAGGGGCGCGTGAGCCCCTCTGTCGGTTCCCTGAAAAAGGTTCTGAACGGCATTCCCATGTCGCTCGCCGATTTCTTCACGTTTCAGTTCGATAGCCAGCCGCAGGTTTTTTTCCGTTCGACCGAGATGCCCAATGTGGGCCCCGGGCCGATCCAGTACCGTTTGCTTGGTGCCGGCAATAACCAGCGCAGCATGTCGATCCTCTATGAAGTCTACCCGCCCGGGGAAGATACCGGCCCTGAACTCCTGAGCCACGAAGGGGAAGAGGGCGGAATTGTGGTATCCGGGGAACTCGAAGTGACGGTAGGTCGTGAGATTTCCGTGCTGGGGCCTGGTGATGGTTACTATTTCAATAGCCGGCGCCCGCATCGTTTTCGCAATGTGGGTGATTGTGATTGTGTGCTGGTCAGTGCCAATAACCCGCCGAGTGTCTGAGTACTTTCCTATATTTTTTCTGCACCACCATTTTCAATTTGACGCCCTCTCCTTAAAAACTGGCAGTTGCCGCTTCTTACGGCATTTTGGTTATATTTTGATCTGGAGAGGGGGTTAACCACAATTCGCGCATCAAACCGGACAGTGTATATGGCGGAAATGGTATTCAAACGCGCGTTTTAATCTGGCTATACTTGGGCGTTGACCGATTTTGGGAAAAGCGTCATCCGCCGGTTACGGTTTGGCGGTAAGCTAGCCGACCGGTAAACCCGAAATCTGTCTTGTATAACCCGACCCCCCGGACCGGTGCATTCCCTGGAGTGGCACCCCGGTCACCAATCAATGAGGTCAATAATGTTATTTAGTGGCAAAGCGCTATCCGTGCAGATGCTCGACAACGGCATCGCGGAACTGAAATTCGATCTGGAAGGCGAGTCCGTCAATAAGTTCAATCGTCTCACCGTATCGGAGTTTTCCGAGGCCCTGGATGCGATTGAAAAGGCTGGCGATATCAAAGGCCTGTTGCTGACGAGTGGTAAAAGTGTATTTATCGTCGGCGCGGACATTACCGAGTTTGGTGGGGCGTTTTCCGCCGGCGCCGAAGGTATCGCCGAGCTGATGAACAAGAACAACGAAAACATCAACCGTCTGGAAGACCTCCCGTTCCCGACTGCGGTTGCCATCAATGGCTATGCCCTCGGCGGCGGTTTCGAGGTTTGCCTCGGTTGCGATTTCCGTGTCATGGGTGATAAGGCCAAAGTGGGTCTGCCGGAAGTGAAGCTTGGCTTGATTCCGGGCTGGGGCGGTACCGTGCGTCTGCCCCGTGTAGTCGGCGTCGACGTCGCGGCCGAGTGGATCGCCGCGGGCAAAGAACAACGTCCGGATGCTGCGCTGGCCGCACATGCCGTTGATGCGGTTGTTCCTACAGACAAACTGAAAGACGCTGCGCTGAAGGTTCTCGCGCGAGCGATTGCTGGTGAGCTGGACTATCAGCAGCGCCGCGAAGTTAAAAAATCCCCGATCCCCCTGAACGACACCGAAGCCCTGATGGCCTTCTTTACCACCAAGGCATTTGTCGGGCAGCAGGCCGGACGCAACTACCCGTCCCCTGTCAACGCGGTCACTTCTATCGAGCAGGGCTACAAAGTCGATCGCGATGAAGCGCTGAAAATTGAGCAGCAGCAATTCATCGCCAGTGCGCAGACAGAAACCGCTGCATCCCTGGTGGGCCTGTTCCTGAACGATCAGAAGGTAGGCAAGGTCGCCAAAGGTTGGGAGAAAAAATCCGACAAGGAAATTGAGCGCGCAGCGGTGCTGGGTGCGGGAATCATGGGTGGCGGTATCGCCTATCAGTCTGCCTACAAAGGCACGCCCATCAAGATGAAGGACATCAATCAGGATGGTATCGACCTGGGCCTGAAAGAAGCCGGCAAGCTTCTGACCAAACTGGTCGACCGCGGGCGCATGACGCCGGCCAAAATGGCGGAGACCCTGAACCGTATCGAGCCAACCCTGAGCTACGACGGTTTCGATGATGTCGATATCGTGGTTGAAGCCGTAGTGGAAAATCCGAAGGTAAAGCACGCCGTGCTGAAGGAAGTGGAAACCAAGGTTTCCGAAGACACTGTGATTGCTTCCAACACCTCCACCATTTCTATTGATACCCTGGCTGAACCGCTGTCTCGTCCGGAAAATTTCCTCGGCATGCACTTTTTCAACCCGGTGCACAAAATGCCGCTGGTTGAGGTCATTCGCGGTGAGAAGACTTCGGAAAATGCCATTGCCCGTGTTGTGGCGTACGCCAACAAGATGGGCAAGAAAGCGATTGTCGTACGCGACTGCCCTGGATTCCTGGTGAACCGGGTGCTGTTCCCGTATTTCGCCGGTTTCGCCATGCTGGTACGTGACGGTGCGGACTTCCAGCAGGTGGACAAGGTAATGGAGCGCTGGGGTTGGCCGATGGGGCCCGCTTATCTGATGGATGTGGTTGGCATCGACACCGGTGTTCACGCCGAGCAGGTAATGGCGGAAGGTTTCCCCGAGCGTATGGGCAAAACCTTTACTGCCGCGTCTGATGTGATGTACGAAGCCGGCCGTTACGGCCAGAAAAACGGCAAGGGCTTCTACAACTACGAAGAAGACAAGAAAGGTCGCCCGAAGAAAGTGGCTACGGAAGAAGCCTACGAACTGCTCAAGCCGCATGTGGCAGAGCGCAAAGAGTTCGAAAATGACACCGTGATCGAGCGCATGATGGTGCCCATGGCTACCGAACTCGCCCGCTGCCTGGAAGAGGGGATTGTCGATTCTCCCGCTGAAGCCGACATGGCGTTGATTTACGGCATTGGCTTCCCGCCTTTCCGCGGTGGCATCTTCGCCTGGCTGGACAGCATCGGCCTGGATAACTTCGTGAAGATGGCGGAGAAGTACAGCGAGCTCGGAGAGCTGTACAAGCCGACCGAAGGTATGCGCGAAATGGCCGCAAGCGGCAAAACCTACTACGGCGAAAAGTAAGGAGAGTTTCCATGAGTCTGAATCCTAGAGATGCCGTAATCGTCGACTATGCGCGTACCGCCATGGGGCGATCCAAAAACGGTGTGTATCGCAACGTGCGCGCTGACGACATGTCAGCAGAATTACTGAAGAAGTTTCTGCAGCGCAACGAAAAACTCGACCCGAAAGAGATCGACGATGTGATCTGGGGTTGTGTGATGCAGCGCGATGAGCAGGGCTTTAACGTGGCACGCATGATCGTGCTGCGTGCTGGTCTGCCCCATACCGTCCCGGCACAGACGGTAAACCGCCTGTGTGGTTCCTCCATGTCATCACTGCACACCGCGGCGGCCAGTATCCAGGCCGGCCTGGGAGATGTGTATGTGGTGGGTGGTGTCGAGCACATGGGCCACCTGAACATGATGGAGCATGTCAGTCCCAACCCTATGCTGGGCCGCTACATGGCCAAGGCTGCGGGCTCCATGGGCATGACAGCTGAATACCTGGCGATGATGCACGGTATCCAGCGCCAGCAGATGGACGAGTTTGGTGCTCGTTCCCATCAGCGTGCCGCAAAGGCCACCAAAGAGGGCAAGTTCGATCGCGAAATCATTGCGATTGAAGGGCACGACGACGACGGCGTCCCGATGCTGGTTGAGAAAGACCAGACCATCCGCCCGGATACCACGGTAGAAACGTTGGCCCAGTTGAAGCCTGCGTTTGATCCCAAGCACGGCCAGGTGACTGCCGGTACCTCCTCGCAGATCACCGACGGTGCGTCTGTGATGTTGGTGATGTCTGCCGAGCGTGCACAGGCCCTCGGGCTTACGCCAATCGCGAAAGTGCGCGAGATGGCATTGGCAGGTGTTGATCCCTCCATCATGGGTTATGGCCCGGTGCCGTCTACGCAGAAGGCGCTGAAGAGCGCTGGCCTGACGGTCGAGGATATCGACAAGGTCGAGCTGAATGAGGCCTTTGCGGCACAGGCACTGCCGGTGCTCAAGGACCTTAACCTGCTGGATGCAATGGATGAAAAGGTGAACCTCTACGGCGGCGCGATTGCCCTCGGTCACCCATTCGGCTGCTCCGGTGTGCGTATTACCGGCACTCTGTTGTCAGTAATGCAGAACGAAGGCGGCGACCTTGGTATTTCCACCATGTGTATCGGCCTGGGGCAGGGGATCACTACGATCGTCGAGCGGGTGTAATACCTGCGCGCTCGCGCCTTACAGGCCAAAACGGGGTGCCCGAAAGGGCGCCCCGTTGTTTTTTAGGCCTGTCGCGCCTATACGGGCGCACTTTTGTTGAAGCCCTGTGTCCACTGTGGCACAATCTGCTCCCCTCGCTGCGGGCCTGCTTGGAATTTACTCAAAACTACAAGCAAATCAACGGCTTAGCGCAGAGGGGCATGGGGACGTGGTGGAATTGGTAGACACGCCAGATTTAGGTTCTGGTGCCGCAAGGTGTGGGAGTTCAAGTCTCCCCGTCCCCACCAATCCGTATTTTGCAGTCCGTGACCAAATGCACGTTTCTCCAGAGTGGGAGCGGTGTGTGGTGCGGGCTGTTTGTATTTGGCGGCCGGTTCAATGATTACCGGCGCAAACGCTAGCTGCTGGTGCCGGGGATTGCCCGTAGCCCGGCATCTGTGAAGAGAAAAGTCTCACGAGGATTATCATGCAGGTTTCCATTGAAACAACTTCCGGTCTGGAGCGTCGCTTAACGGTCAATTTGCCGGCAGAAGTCGTCGATAAGGAAGTTGACAAGCGCCTTCAGCAGGCGTCCAAAACCGTGCGCATCAACGGCTTCCGTAAGGGTAAAGTGCCGATGAAGGTTGTGCGTCAGCGTTTTGGTGCCGGCGTACGTCAGGAAGTCCTGGGTGAAGTGATGAGCCGTTCTTTCTATGAGGCAGTGCAGAAGGAACAGGTCAAGCCTGCGGGCCAGCCCAGCATCGAAGCAAAAAACGTGACCCCGGGTGAGAACCTGGAGTACGTTGCCACTTTCGAGGTTTATCCGGAAGTGACCCTGACCGACCTGGGTGAAGTTGAAGTTGAGCGCCCGAAGGCGGAAGTGACCGATGCCGATGTCGACAACATGATCGACGTTCTGCGCAAGCAGCAGTCCGGTTGGAAAGAGACCAAGCGCAAGGCGCAGAAAGGCGACCGCGTAACCATCAACTTTGTTGGCCGCAAAGACGGCGAAGAGTTTGAAGGTGGCAAGGGTGAAGACCAGAAGCTGGTACTTGGCTCCGGTAGCATGATCCCCGGTTTTGAAGACGGCATCATCGGCATGAAGCCCGGTGAAGAGAAGGAAGTCGAGGTTACTTTCCCGGAAGATTACCAGGCAAAAAACCTGGCGGGTGCCGCAGCGGTATTCACCATCAAGGTAACCGCATCCGAGAAGCCCGAACTGCCTGAACTGAACGATGAGTTCTTCGCCGCATATGGCGTTGAAGAAGGCGGCGAAGAAAAATTCCGCGAAGAGGTTCGCGGCAATATGGAGCGTGAACTGAAAAATGCTGCGCTGAACAAGGTCAAGACCCAGGTCATGGACCAGTTGTTCGAAAAGCATGACGTGGAAATTCCCGCAGCGCTGGTTCAGGGTGAAGTTCAAACCCTGCGCGGTCAGATGGTTCAGCAGTTCGGCGGTCAGATCAAGCCGGAAGATGCGGCCAAAATGCTGCCGGACACCATGTTCGAGGATCAGGCCAAGCGTCGCGTTGTTCTGGGTCTCGTTGTTGGTGAGATCGTTAAAGAGAACAAGCTTTCTGTCGACGGCGATCGTGTAAAGGCGAAAGTCGAAGAGTTGGCATCTACCTACCAGCAGCCTGAAGAAGTGGTTGAGTACTACTTCAACAATCGCGAACTGCTGGCTGGTGTTGAGTCTGTCGTACTCGAAGATCAGGTGGTCGACTTTGTGCTGGACAAAGCCAAGGTCAGCGAAGTGGAAAGCACTTACGATGACGTGATCAAGCCGCAAAAGCAGGCCTGATAGCGTAGAAAACGGCCACCTAAGGTGGCCGTTTTTTCTTCAGGTGCCGGCGGCAGCCACATGGTGAGCCGCGCCGCGGCCTGCCGACCTGAGTCTCCCTGCCTTCAGCAAATCACTTCTCGCTACACTCCTTTTGTATTCCCGCTGCGCCCAACTGGCTTTATCGCCGTTGAGCAGTTAAGCTCAGTTTGACCATATTTTTCAGGGTTGTGCCTTTTTTGAGCACGTCCGTTCTGTAGTCGCCTAATACGCCGAATAAGGAAGCATCGTATCCATGGCATATATTGATAATTCTGCGAACGCTAAAGAAATTCTCGCCACTGGTGGTCTGGTACCCATGGTGGTTGAACAGACCGCGAGAGGGGAGCGTTCTTTTGATATTTATTCCCGTCTGCTTAAAGAGCGGGTGATCTTTCTGGTGGGTCCGGTAGAAGACCATATGGCCAACCTGGTAGTGGCTCAGTTGTTGTTTCTAGAGGCGGAAAATCCCGACAAGGATATCCATCTTTATATCAACTCGCCGGGTGGTTCAGTGACCGCGGGTATGTCCATTTATGACACCATGCAGTTCATCAAGCCGGATGTGAGCACCATGTGTATTGGCCAGGCCTGCAGTATGGGTGCTTTCCTGCTGACTGCTGGCGCCAAAGGCAAGCGCTATGCAACCCCCAATTCGCGGGTAATGATCCACCAGCCCAGTGGTGGTGCCCAGGGGCAGGCGTCGGATATCCATATCCACGCGCAGGAAATCCTCAAGATCCGCTCGCGCCTGAACGAGCTGATGGCTCATCACACCGGCCGCAGCGTCGCGGATATAGAGCGCGATACTGACCGGGACCGTTTCCTCAGTGCGGATGAGGCAAAGGAATACGGTTTGGTGGACGACGTGTTGGCCAGTCGTCAGGCGATGGCCAAGTGACCCTGAATATTGATAACAGGGCATCATTCGCCTAATTATCCCGCGGAAGCCGGAGTCTTTTTCTTCGGAAACGGGTTGCTGCGAGCACCTCTTCTGGGTGCAGCTGACCCGACTTCCGCTGGGGCGTACAAAAAAGCTTGAAAAACCTGCCAAAAGGCCGCATCTTGCTAATGAACCCTATTTGCCGCCGCTTTTCGGCTGGCTGCCAGACCACGGAGTACATAGATGACTGATCAGAACAGCGGAGAAGATAACGGCAAGCTCCTTTACTGTTCCTTCTGTGGCAAAAGCCAGCAGGAAGTACGCAAGTTGATCGCGGGTCCATCTGTTTACATTTGTGATGAGTGTGTTGAGCTCTGCACAGATATTATCCGCGAAGAAGTCCAGGAATCCGTCGATGGTGACGATTCCCGCCTGCCAACGCCGCAGGAAATTACCGAAATCCTGGATCAATACGTTATTGGCCAGACTCGCGCCAAAAAGGTGCTGGCAGTAGCGGTTTATAACCACTACAAGCGCCTGCGTACCAGCAAGGGCGTGAAAGGCAAAGACGACGTTGAATTGGGCAAGTCCAACATCCTGCTGGTCGGGCCGACCGGTAGCGGTAAAACCCTTCTGGCGGAAACCCTGGCGCGCTTGCTGAATGTTCCCTTCACCATTGCGGACGCTACCACGCTGACCGAAGCCGGTTATGTGGGTGAGGACGTCGAAAACATCATTCAGAAGCTGCTGCAAAAGTGTGATTACGACGTGGAAAAGGCCCAGCAGGGCATTGTGTACATCGATGAGATCGACAAGATTTCCCGCAAGTCGGACAACCCGTCCATCACCCGCGATGTGTCCGGTGAGGGCGTGCAGCAGGCCCTGCTGAAACTGATCGAGGGTACCGTTGCGTCTGTTCCTCCCCAGGGCGGGCGCAAGCATCCCCAGCAGGAATTCCTGCAGGTGGATACGTCCAACATCCTGTTTATCTGTGGCGGCGCATTTGCCGGCCTGGACAAGGTGATTCGAGATCGTTCGGAGAAGGGCGGAATCGGCTTCTCGGCAGAAGTGAAGTCCAAAGATGCCAAAAGTAACTTCGGTGAAGTGCTGCTGGATCTGGAACCGGAAGACCTGGTGCGCTACGGACTTATTCCCGAGTTTGTTGGTCGTCTGCCTGTTACGGCGACGCTGGAAGAGCTGGATCGAGCAGCGCTGGTGCAGATCCTTACCGCACCGCGCAATGCGCTGACCAAGCAGTATTCCAAACTGTTTGAGATGGAAGATGTGGAGCTCGATTTCCGTCCGGATGCGCTGGATGCTGTGGCGACAAAAGCCATGGAGCGCAAAACCGGTGCGCGAGGTTTGCGCTCGATCATGGAGTCGGTACTGCTTGAGACCATGTACGATATTCCTTCCATGGACAATGTCGCGAAAGTTGTCATCGACGAGGCTGTGATTAAGGGAGAATCTGCCCCTCTGTTGGTTTACGAGCAGGCGGAGCAGCCCCAGAAGGCCGCGCCAGAAGAGTAAGTTGCACGGCGCCAGAGTTACCCAGCGCTCCCTGTCGGAGGCGCTTGGTGCGATGAGCTTGTAACGCTTCTTTCGAAAAGCCCCGTATCGGGGCTTTTTTGTGCCTGCTAGAAAAGTCTGTTTGCGCTATTTCACCGGCGCTTGCCCCCTTGAGGTGGATTTCTGTGCTATGACATCTGGGTGTACCGGAATTTGCATGTTCAATGACTATCGATGTATGCCCTGAATTAAACTAATTTTGCTGCAAGGGCCGGCATGGGCTTGTTATTCTGGGCCTTGCCCCCAAGTTAGCATCTGAACTGGCGCATACCGGTAGCCGGAAATGGGTACTACCGAAGACCAATAAGTCGCCAAAGTGGTGGCCGAGAGCCGCCTGAAGGCCGAGAGGAGTTTTATGGACCAGCCATCCGAGACCTTGAACGAATACCCCCTTTTGCCGCTGCGTGATGTGGTGGTCTACCCCCATATGGTCATTCCCTTGTTTGTGGGGCGGGAGAAGTCCATCGATGCGCTGGAAGAGGCCATGCGCAGCGATAAACAAGTGCTGCTGGTGGCCCAGCGCCAGGCATCTGAAGATGATCCGGGCGCCGATGACGTTTACCGTATTGGTACCGTGGCGAGTGTCCTGCAGCTTCTGAAGTTGCCTGACGGCACCGTCAAAGTGCTGGTGGAGGGCGGCCACCGCGTAAAGGTTGAGGAGATTCAGGAGGGCGATGGACATTACCGTGCCTCCGTTTCTCCGCTGGAATCTGAGGAGTTGCCAGAGGCCGAGGCCGAGGCGCTGGTACGTTCTGCAATGTCGCAGTTTGAACAGTATGTCAGTGTCAGCAAGAAGGTGCCGAACGAGGTAATGACCTCTCTGTCGGGCATCGATGAGCCTGGTCGACTGGCCGATACTATCGCTGCGCATATGTCGCTGGATCTTCCCCAGAAGCAGGAGCTGCTGGAGACCGTCAGCGTCAAGGAGCGCCTCGAGCACCTTCTCGGACTGATGGATTCCGAGATTGATTTGATTCAGGTTGAAAAGCGTATTCGCGGCCGTGTCAAAAAGCAGATGGAAAAGAGCCAGCGCGAGTACTACTTGAATGAGCAGATGAAGGCTATTCAGAAAGAGTTGGGTGAAATTACCGAAGAGCCCAACGAGATCGAAGAGCTTGAGAGAAAAATCGCGGATTCCGGAATGTCTGCGGAAGCAGAAAAGAAAACCCGGGCCGAGCTGGGCAAGTTGAAAATGATGTCGCCGATGTCTGCGGAGGCATCGGTGTTGCGTAGCTATATCGATTGGATGCTTAGCGTCCCCTGGAAAAAAGCCAGCCGTGTGCGTCACGACCTGATCAAGGCCGAAGAAATCCTCAACAAGGATCACTACGGCCTGGAGGAAGTGAAAGAACGCATTCTTGAATACCTCGCTGTGCAGAAGCGCGTGAAGAAAGTCAAAGGCCCCATTCTCTGTCTGGTTGGCCCTCCAGGTGTGGGTAAGACCTCGCTGGGTGAGTCCATCGCGCGCGCGACCAATCGCAAATATGTGCGCATGGCGCTCGGCGGCGTGAGAGACGAGGCGGAAATCCGCGGGCATCGCAGGACGTATATTGGTTCTCTACCGGGTAAGCTGGTACAGAAAATCTCCAAAGTGGGTGTAAAAAATCCACTGTTCCTGCTCGACGAAGTCGACAAAATGGGGATGGATCACCGTGGCGATCCCGCTTCCGCGCTGCTGGAAGTGCTCGACCCGGAGCAGAATAAATCATTCAACGATCACTACCTGGAAGTGGATTACGACCTCTCCGATGTAATGTTCGTGTGTACCTCTAACTCCATGAATATCCCCGGTCCATTGCTCGACCGGATGGAAGTCATCCGCATCCCCGGTTACACCGAGGATGAAAAAATGAATATTGCCCAGCGCTATTTGATCCCCAAACAGCGCAAGGCGGCGGGACTCAAGCCGGAAGAGCTGGAGTTGACCGATGATACGGTCCGCGATGTTGTTCGCTATTACACCCGCGAAGCCGGCGTGCGTGGTCTTGATCGTGAGATGGCAAAAATTTGCCGCAAGGTGGTCACCGAGCATGTGCGTGAGTCCACCACCAGCAAGGTCGTAATCCAGCCCGAACAGCTGGAAGACCTGTTGGGTGTACGCAAATTTGACTACGGCCGCGCTGAGGAAGAGAACAAGATCGGTCAGGTGACGGGTTTGGCGTGGACGGAAGTGGGTGGCGAGCTGCTCACCATCGAGTCTTCTGCTGTGTCCGGGAAAGGCCGTGTTATCAAGACGGGCTCCCTTGGTGATGTGATGCAGGAGTCGATCCAGGCTGCGCTGACGGTAGTCCGCGCGCGCGCGCAGGCACTGGGTATTCCCCCGGACTTCCACGAAACCCGGGATATCCATATCCATGTTCCGGAAGGGGCGACGCCAAAAGATGGACCTTCCGCGGGTATCGCCATGTGCACCGTACTGGCCTCGGTACTCACAAACATACCCGTGCGCTCCGACGTCGCCATGA
Organism: Microbulbifer hydrolyticus; assembly: GCF_009931115.1. Lineage (NCBI taxonomy): Bacteria > Pseudomonadati > Pseudomonadota > Gammaproteobacteria > Cellvibrionales > Microbulbiferaceae > Microbulbifer > Microbulbifer hydrolyticus. The sequence continues at coordinate 1,807,347 of NZ_CP047491.1, forward strand.
CCGGGGAAATTACTCTTCGGGGTGAAGTGCTGCGCATTGGCGGGCTAAAGGAAAAGTTACTCGCGGCCCATCGCGGCGGTATCAAGACGGTTCTGATCCCGGCCGATAACGAGCGTGACCTGAAGGATATTCCCGATAATATCCAGCAGGACCTGGTTATCAAGCCGGTGAAGTGGATCGACCAGGTACTGGAATATGCTCTGGAAAAAATGCCGAGCCCTCTGAGTGATGAAGAGTACTCTGCATTGCAGAAGCAGGCAGAAGAGCGTTCGCAGAGATCAATCCAGACCCACTGATCTATTGATTCAAAACTGCACTTTTTAGCACCAACCATCCCGGGGTAGTGATTATCCCGGGGTGGCTGGTTTTGGGCGTGAAAAAAAGCGTTGAATAGAGTGATCAAAGTCGCGTAGAGTACGCAGCCTGCTAATGTGCAGGTTAAAAAATGATCGCGACGGACATTGGCTGAACAAGTGTGATTCAAAAATGCCCAACTCCCCGCAAAGCCGCATGGTTCCTTGACCCACCAACAGGCAGTTGGTATAAAACGGGGCTTGTTGCGCTGCGGGGAGCCGCAGGCGATCAAAATTTAACTGCAAAAAAATGCATGAATGCGCCTCGTCAAACGAGGCAGCAACAGACCCAACATACACACCTAGAAACCTAGATAAAGAACAGAGGGATATAGCGTGAACAAGTCCGAACTGATTGAAGCCATTGCCGCATCTGCCGACATTCCTAAGGCAGCCGCTGGCCGTGCTCTGGACGCCATGGTAGACAGTATTACCGACGCACTGAAACAGGGTGATCAGGTAGCCCTGGTTGGCTTTGGTACCTTCGCTGTCAAAGAGCGCGCTGCGCGCACTGGCCGCAACCCGCGTACCGGCGACCCCATCGAAATCGCTGCAGCTAAAATCCCTAATTTCAAAGCCGGTAAAGCTTTGAAAGATGCGGTAAATTAAGAAGCCTTGTAACCTTCAATGCTTCAAAGGGGCGTATCAGATGGATGCGCCTTTTTTGTTTCTGAAAGATTGAAATTTTATTTGGATCAGCCGGTTTAGGCGTATTCAGTGAAGTCTCGGCGACGACGCGTACACTTCACTGTAACAACAATAAGCATCGATCCAGATGAGTACTGATAGAGTTAAATTTCGGAGCTGAATATGCTTCAGTCCATGCGTGACAACCTCAAAGGAACCGCTGCAATTATTGTGGCCGCGTTCTTTGGATTTATTATGGTTATTGGTGGGATTGATTTCTTCACTGGTGCCAGCGGGGGCTCGGCCGATCAAGTGGCTGCAGTCAACGGAGAAAAAATTTCAAATATCGACCTGCAGCGAGCGATCCAGAATCGCCGTAACATGATCGAAAGCCAGTACGGCGAGAATGTACCGGCAGACCTGCTGACCGATGAACAGCTGCGCGGCCCCGTGCTTCAGCAGCTGGTGAACAGCTCGGTAATGCGTCAGGTGGCGCAGGAACGTGGCATGGTCATGAGTGCCGCAGCCGTCGACAGGGAAATCGTGCAGATGCCCGGTTTTCAGGTTAACGGTCAGTTTGACCAGCAGATGTACCGCGATGGCCTGCGTCGTATGGGCTACAGCCCTACTGGATTTCGCCAGCTGCTTGAGCAGGAAATGGTCATGCAGCAGTACATCGGAAGTGTTTCCGATAGTGCTTTCGCGACCCGTGTCGAAGCGGAAGAAGTTGTGTCCATATCGATGGAAGAGCGCGACTTTGATTACCTGACCCTGTCGGCCTCGCCGCTTCTGGCTGAGATTCAGGTTAGTGACGCCGAAGTGCAGGCCTACTACGATGAGAATCAGCAGGCTTTCCTGCATCCTGAGCAGGTGGCAATTGAGTACATCGAGTTGACCCCGGAACAGTTTGCGGCAAATCTGGATGTCTCTGAAGAGGATGTGCGCGCACAGTACGATCAGGAAGTGAAGAACTTCCAGGCCAGTATCCGTCGTCACGCTGCGCACATTCTTATTGAAGGCGATGACGAAGCGGCGCAGAAAAAGGTAGGCGAAGTGCAGGCCAAATTGTCAGAAGGTGCTGAGTTTGAAGCGCTCGCGAAAGAGTATTCTGACGATATCGTCTCGCGTGAGGAAGGCGGCGACGTGGGCTTCACCAGCGGCGATGTTTTCCCTGAGCCATTTGAAGATGCATTGGCCGACCTCGAGGTTGGTCAGGTTTCTGGTGCCGTCAAAACTGAAGCCGGCACTCACTTTATCAAGCTGATTGAAGTCGCCGATGCCGAGCCGCCGAGTTTCGAGGAGCGCAAGGCCGCAATCGCTGCGCGTTTGCGCACTGCGGAAGCGGAGCGCGAGTTCGTGGGTGCGGTAAGTCGTCTTGGCGATCTGGCCTACAATGCAGAAACGCTGGCCGGGCCAGCGGAAGAGCTTGGTGTTTCCGTACAGAAATCTCCGCTATTTTCCCGTCAGGGTGGTGCAGGCGTTACCGCCGAGGGCAAAGTGGTCGAGGCCGCTTTCTCCCCGGAAGTGATGGAGGATGGTAATACCTCGGATGTGCTCAACCTGTCTGAAAACCACTCTGTGGTTCTGCGTGTTGTGGAGCACAAGCCCGCAGGTGTGAAACCTCTGGAGGCGGTGAAGCAAGAAATTACCCAGCGCCTGAAGCGTGATAAAGCGAGTGAGCAATTGGCGAGCAAGGCTCGTTCTATCAAGGAGCAGGTACAGGCTGGCGAAGCGCTTGCGGACGTGGCCTCTGCCGAGGAGCTCACCCTGGAAACCAGCGATAACACCCGCCGTGGTGGATTTGGTGCGCGTGGTGAGGTTGTTGAGCACGCATTTGGTATGGATGCTCCCAAGCCGGGTGCCAAGAGCCTCGAGCAGTTTACTCTGGGCTCCGGGGACGTTGTGGTGGTACAGCTGCGTGACGTGCGTGCTGGAGACCTGTCCCGTCAGAGCAAGGAGCAGCGCGAAGCACTGATGCAGCAGCTGGCTTCCATGCAGGGTACTGCAGAGCTGGCGGCGGTCCAGAACTACCTGTCGAGCAAGGCGGATATTGAGCTGTCGACTACGGACGACTGAGCCAGGCAGCAAGACAGGCACAAAAAAACCGGCGTTATCGCCGGTTTTTTTGTGCCTGTCTATTTTATGTCGGGCGGTGTCAGCCGCTGGAAGCGCTGTCGACAAACAGTGTGAGGCGCTGGCCTGGCTGAAGATAGCTATTTTTGCTGATCTTGTTCCAGCGCACGATATCACCGATGTCGATGCTGAATTTCCGCGCGATACGGTACAGGGAGTCACCATTGCGCACACGATAGGAAACCTTGCGGGTCGTGCGTCCGCGGTCATCGCTGTTGCCTTTCGAGTATGCCACCAGTTTGCGGCCGGGCCGCAGGGTGTCGCCGGGGGCCATGCTGTTCCAGCTGGCGAGCTCACGTACCTTTACGTCGAGGGAGCGTGCAATACCCCAGAGGGTATCGCCGGGGCGGACGGTATAGCTGGACTTTTCACCCTTTCCGGAAGATTGGCGACGCTGTACACGCTGGTCAATCGAGTACGCATATTGCGCGCTTGGGCCTGAAGCGCTTGGAATCAGCAGCGTCTGGCCGGCGCGGATACTGCTGCCGCGCAACTTGTTGGTCTGCTGGATCGCCGAGACCGTGGTTTCGTAGCGGCGTGCGATTACGGACAGGGAGTCTCCGCGTGCCACCTTGTAGCGCTGCCAGCTCACCCTCTGGTCAGCCGGAAGCTTCTCGAGCGCGGCAATAAAACGCGCACTCTTGTCATTGGGGATCAGCAGTCGATGGCTTCCGTTGGGGTCTGTTGCCCAGCGGTTGTACCCCGGGTTCAGCAGGTAAAGCTCTTCGATTTCCACGCCCGCCAGTTCTGCTGCCTGGGCCAGGTCAATCTGGCTGCCGACATCTACCGCGGTGTAGTAGGGGGTATTGCCAACATCGTGCAGAGGGACGCGGTAGTGATCCGAATGTGCGACGACTTCGGCCAGCGCCAGCAACTGAGGGACATAGCGCTGAGTTTCGCGCGGTAATTTCAGGTCCCAGAAGCTGGTACCCTTGCCTCTGCGACGGTTGCGCTCCATCGCGCGACGCACAGTGCCTTCCCCGGCGTTATAGGCAGCGAGGACCAGCAGCCAGTCACCGTCAAATTTGGCGGAGAGGTAATTGAAATATTCACTCGCAGCGCGGGTGGATTCCACTACATCGCGACGACCGTCGTACCACCAGTTCTGGTTCAATCCGAAAGATCGGCCGGTGGCGGGGATAAACTGCCACATGCCAGACGCCTGGGCATGGGAGTACGCGAAAGGGTCGTAGGCACTTTCCACGATGGGGAGTAGGGCAAATTCCATCGGGATATTGGATTGCTCAAGCTGTTCCGCCACATGGAAGATGTAGCGACGCGAACGCTCGGTCACGCGTGCCATATAACCCTGGTTGGAGGAAAAGTAGTTGACGTAGTCCTTCACTTTGGGGCGTTCGGTCTCTCGATCGAGAGTGAACCCCTGCCTCAGGCGCTGCCAGATATCATTTGGTGGAAGGGCCGGCTCGGACACGTCCATGATGTTCTGGCTGATGGCGATCAGGTCGCCGTCAGTGCTGTCAACCTCTGATTCAGCCTGTGAAACGCTCGCGGATTGTGGCGCATGATCAAGTTGTGCGCATGCCCCCACTGCCGCTGCGAGTAGTGCAACAGCAAATTTTTTATAAACCATTCTGGTGTCCGCAGTCTGTTGTTTGTTATCTGTTTGCTCCGCGCTGGGCTGTGCCTGGTGTGGCCCTGTCGCCGCAATTATTGAGTAATACGCTTGAGCTTTGATTTGTAATTGTCTGATTCTAAAGAGGGTGGTTGGTTCCGGTCAATGCAAATTGCTCAAAAATTGTCCTTCCATTGACGTAAACTGGCGAATATTTCTACAGGTGTGCCATCCGGGCTGCCGCCATGAGAAGCCACCCGTGCACGGACTTCCGGCGACTGGGTACGGAGAAAAGGGTTGGTTTTGAGTTCGCTGCTGATGGTGGAGGGCAGGGTTGGCTGGTTCTTCGCGCGAGCGGAGCGCGCAGAGGCGATGCGGTCTTCTATGTCGTGGTTACCCGGCTCAACCGCCTGTGCAAATGCGAGATTGGCCAGGGTGTACTCGTGCGCGCAGTAGACGCGCGTGCTCGGGGGCAGGGCTGCCAACCTCGACAGCGAGTGGTGCATCTGCTCCGGTGTTCCCTCGAACAGACGGCCGCAGCCCGCGGCGAAGAGAGTGTCGCCGCAAAAAAGATGATTGCCGTCCGGCTGGTGAAGCAACAGCGCGATGTGATCGAGAGTATGACCGGGGACGGATAGCACCTCCCAGTCGCAGCCCATCAGCGAGAACTTGTCGCCATCGGTAAGCGGTTTGGTCACCCCTTCGATCGATCCCGGCCCATAGACCGAGCAGTCAAATTGATCCGTCAGGGATTTCACCCCGCCAGTATGGTCGAGGTGGTGGTGGGTAAGCAGTATGCCATGCAGCGCAGCGTCTCCGAGGGCCCGTAGAACCGGAGTGGAATCCCCCGGGTCTATCACCCAGTTTTCGCGACCTTGCTGTAAATGCCAGATATAGTTGTCATTAAATGCCGGTATCGGGCGGATTGTGATCATCGGCGGTCCCCGCTAACCTAGCGTTGTGCAGAACTCGATTATGTTGGGGCAACTCTAACATAAGCGGGGCCTTCCCTGGCTTGCCGGCCGGGGGATCTGATCGTGTAGCGGCACACCCTCCGTCTCATAGCTCAGCACTATTAGAAGGGAGACGGCTGTCAATACAACCTTATACAACCTTCAGAGAAGCAGGAGCTGTTGATGGGCAGAAAAGCGGGCCGGAAACCCCTGTTCTACCGCGGTAAGGTTCAGACCCCGCCGCTGGCTCAGTCCTGCGCCAGCCTGGGTGACTGGTTTGAAAGTGCATTGGGGCAGGAGATCCTGACCCAGCAACTGGCGCTTGCTCAACCACTCGTGGAAGGGTTGTTTGGATACCATCTGATGCAGGCGAGTGTGGCGCGGCAGGTAGACTTTGCCGCCTGTAGCCGGATTAACCACCGGTTCCGCCTCAGCCCCTGTAAGGACGGCGGTGGCGCGGCTCTTGTGGAGTTTGAACAGTTGCCACTGCCATCTGAGTCCATAGATGTGGCGGTACTTCATCACCTGCTGGATTTCTCTCCTCACCCGCACCAGGTGCTGCGCGAGGCTGCGCGCGTGCTGATACCGGGTGGACATATGGTCCTGATTGGTTTTAACCCGTTTTCACTGCTTGGGTTGTCGCGGATTTTTCGCTCCTCCAGTGCGTACCAGTCGGGCAACCAGCTGCGCGCTGCACGAGTGGCAGACTGGATGAACCTGCTCGATCTGCAGGCCGAGCCGGTAGAGCGAGGCTTTTTCCGCTTGCCGCTACAGCACTCGGACCTGCTGGCAAAGACTGCCTGGATGGAGCGCATGGGGAACCGCTGGCACTTGCCCTGTGGGGGCTTTTACATCATAGTCGCGCGCAAAGAAGTGGCGCGGATGCGCACAATAAAGCTCAATTGGCACGGGGATAAAAAGCCGGTCCTGAGCGCCGTGCCGAGTAGTCCGCGGGTGGCGGCCAACAGCCGTCACCGGAGCCGCGACCAGAGCCGCCACAAAAAGCGCTAGCCAGTATTTTGCGATTTGGGGCGCTGCTGAACCCTATTCGAATGACAAGAGTCCGAGTTGAAACAAGTTACCATTTATACCGATGGCGCCTGCCGCGGAAACCCGGGCCCGGGGGGCTGGGGAGCATTGCTGATGAGCGGTGATGCAGAAAAAGAGCTATGCGGTGGCGAGGCCATGACCACCAACAATCGCATGGAGCTGATGGCTGCAATCGAGGCTCTTGGCGCACTCAATCAGCGCTGCCATGTGGATCTGCATACAGACTCGCAGTATGTACGCCAGGGGATCACTGGCTGGATCCATAACTGGAAGCGCAACGGCTGGAAAACCGCCAGTAAAAAGCCGGTAAAGAATGCCGATCTCTGGCAGGCTCTGGATGACGCGATTACCAATCACGAGGTGCAGTGGCACTGGGTAAAGGGGCACGCCGGTAATCCGGGTAATGAACGCGCGGACGCCCTGGCAAACCGCGGTATTGATGAGTTGGGGGAGTAATTCCATGCGTCAGGTCGTACTTGATACTGAAACCACTGGTCTGGACCCGAAGTCTGGCCACCGCATCATCGAAATCGGCTGTGTTGAGCTGATCAATCGCAAGCTGACCGGAAGGCACTACCACCAGTACATCAATCCGGAACGGGAAGTGGATGATGGTGCGATCGAAGTCCACGGTATCACCAACGAATTCCTCGCAGACAAGCCGGTTTTTTCTCAGGTCGCTGATGAATTTATGGCGTTCTGTGAAGGCGCCGAGCTGGTGATACACAATGCCCCCTTTGACGTCGGCTTTATCGACGCAGAGCTGAAGCGTCTCGGCAGTCCGCGCTGGCAGGCTGTTGCCTCACACTGCGGTGTACTGGATACCCTGACTCTGGCGCGTGAAAAGCACCCGGGGCAAAAAAACAACCTGGATGCACTGTGTAAGCGGTACTTTGTAGATAACTCCCAGCGGGATCTACACGGCGCTCTGCTCGATGCGGAAATTCTCGCCGATGTCTACCTGCTGATGACCGGCGGGCAGACGGATCTGGCGCTCGCCGGTTCGGGCAACGGCAATGAAGAGGGGGAAGACCAGGAAGACCGGCAGGCAGAAGCGGGCACCATTCGTCGATTGAGCGCTGACCGCGCGCCGCTGACTGTTTTGGCTGCCAGCGCGGATGAAGCGCAGGCGCATGCCGAGTTCCTCTCGTTACTGGAAAAGGCGGCGGGCAAGCATTACTGGTGAGCTGTGTGCGAGGACGCGCACGAGGGTGAGTTTGAAAGCTGAGTAGCGATAAAAAAGGGGGCCAAATGGCCCCCTTTTTTATTGCTTTAGCGTTTTTCGCTGGCGAAACTTACAGGGCGTAAATCACGCAGGTGAGGGCAACGACGGTCAGCACAATAGTGTATGGCAGGGCCATGATCACCATGCGTCCATAGGACAGCCGGATCAGTGGCGCCAGGGCCGATGTCAGCAGGAACAGGAAGGCTGCCTGACCATTCGGTGTGGCAACGCTGGGCAGGTTGGTGCCGGTATTAATGGCGATGGCCAGTTTGTCGAAATGCTCGCGGGTGATCTCGCCGGCGGCCAGAGCCGATTTCACTTCGTTGATGTACACGGTCGCCACGAATACATTGTCGCTGATCATGGACAGAATGCCGTTGGCAAGGAACAGCATACCGGGTTGTTGTTCAGGTTCGAGGCTGAGCACGAAATGGGTAACCGGTTCAAACAGGTGCTGCTCGTGAATAACGGCCACGATGGCAAAAAATACCACCAGCAACGCGGTGAAGGGGAGCGCCTCTTCGAATGCATGACCAATACGTGCTTCCTGAATAACGCCGTTGAATGCCGTCAGCAGAACAATGACCATCAGGCCGATAATGCCGACCTCGGCCACGTGAAACGCCAGTGAGAGCACAAGGATGATGGCAACCACCCCCTGGACCCACAGCTCAATAGTGTCGCGACTGGTGCGTTTCCGCTCTTGCTCGGCGGCGAAATTTGCGAGCACTCCGCGTACAGCATCCGGCAGCTTGGCGCCGTAGCCGCAAATCCCGGTTTTCTCCAGAAGTACACAAGTGATCAGCCCGGCGGCCAATGCAGGCATGGTCACCGGTGTCATGTTGATGAAAAATTGCACGAAATTCCAGCCGGCTTTCTCCGCGATCAGCAGGTTTTGCGGCTCGCCAACCAGTGTGCAAACACCGCCCAGAGCGGTGCCCACGGCGCCGTGCATAATCAGGCTGCGGAGGAATGAGCGGAACTGGTCCAGATCAGACCGGTGGTACTCGACAACCTCGTCATCCTTTGAGTGGTCGTGTTCTGGATGCGCCTGCCGATTGGACGCCACCTTGTGGTATACCGCATAAAAACCGACCGCTACAGCAATCAATACCGCGGTCACTGTCAGGGCATCGAGAAATGCCGACAGGATTGCCGACACACCGCAAAACAGCAGGGACAGTGCGGTTTTTGAACGGACGTTGATCAGTAATTTAGTGAACACATGCAGCAGCAGGTTCTTCATGAAGTAGATGCCCGCAACCATGAACATCAGCAGCAGGATTACCTGGATGTTTTCGTTCACTTCATGAAACACGGATTCACTGCTGGTCATCCCCAGAAGCACGGCTTCGATGGCTAGCAGGCCGCCTGGCTGCAGTGGGTAGCACTTGAGGGCCATGGCGAGCGTGAAAATAAACTCACCGATGAGAACCCATCCGGTGATAAAGGGTGAAGTGGTATAGAGGAGAATTGGGTTGATGATCAAAAAAACGGCAATGGTGAGCTTGTACCATTCGGGAGCTTCGCCGAGAAAGTTTGCGGTAAAGGCGCGGCCGATACCGGCGCTTGCGCTTGGCATGATGTCATTGAGAGCGTTCATTTTAGCTACTGCTTCCTAGGTTCCCGGTAAGCCCCTTCCCGCTACCACTGGGAAGTCGGCGGGGAAACTACCCATTTCTTGCGAAAAATTCAATTGGTTTTACCAATGGCACCCCCGGTAAATCTATTATGTCGATTGTTCGGTGGAAATAGGGGCGCGAAAGGTGGAATATCCAGCGGTTTAGTATAAATTGCACTTCTGCCTGAATTTACCTGCCGTGTTCTCCTGGCGGTTAGGATAAAAAGTCACCAATTGAAGGATGGGTGTCTCGGGCCGAAATAATATAAAGAAACTTGCAGTGGTGTAGGCAGTGAGTGAATTACGCGAAATCAACCTGACTTCAGTCAGCCTGGTAAAACACGAGTTAGTCGCAAGTATTGAGGGGGCCACCGGTCACCTGGATCAGTTCGCAGCTGATCACTCGGACAAACAGGCTCTTGAAAAGTGCATCCAGGCACTGCGCCAGGTAACCGGCGTACTGCAGATGGTGCAGCTGAATGCCGCGGAACTGCTGGCTCAGGAAATGCTGGTTGCGATGGGCGACCTGCTACAGGACCGGCAGCAATCTCCGGAAGAATTACTCGAAGGGGTGGGGACTGCGTTTTATGTCTTGACCCGATACCTGGACTTTGTTCAGAGCCGGGCGTCTGCACGCCCGGAATTGCTAATTCCCTACATTAACAATCTTCGGTTGGTGCGTGCTCAGGCGCCGGTGCCGGAAAGTCATTTCCTGCGCTGCCGTCTGGATGCCAGTGTGCCGGGGGCTGTGTCTTCGGCGGTCATGTCGGAAGACCTCAAGACGTTCGTGCGGCGCTTCCGGCACATGTATCAAGTGGGCCTGTTGGCCCTGCTGAAAGGTAAGCCGCGGGGCCCCGCTTATACCATGATGGCCCGTGCGCTGCAGCGGATTGCGAGCGTTTGCGCCGGGCGTCCAAACGGAAAGTTGTGGTCAGTGGCCGGTACCGCGATTGGCACCATGGCAAGCCGGGAGATGCTGGTGAACCGCCAGCGAGTAATGGTGTTCAGTATGCTGGATCGCCGCCTGCGAAATATTTGCCGGGACGGTGATGCTGCGCTGGATCAGCCGGCACCTCCGGTGCTGATCAAGGAGTGCCTGTACTGGCTAGCTCTGGCGGGGCCCTCGGATAAGGGTGAAAGACTCCTGCACGTATTCGGCATGAAGCCTCTGCCATACCGTGAGCCGGAACTGGAGCGTGACCGTGCGAGCCTCGGCGGCCCGGGTGCGACCGCGATCACCGCGGTGGCAAATGCCCTGGATGAAGAGCTGTCCGGTGTGCGCCGGATGCTGGACGATGCTGAAATGATCGGCGCTGCCGACCTCAATGAGGAAGGGGGGCTGGTCGAAACCCTGCGCCGAATCGCCAACACCCTGGTCCTGCTCAATTTCCGCCGTATAGGAGAGAACCTGGCGGGTTCCCTTACGGCTTATCAGAGTTGTGCACACGCCGGTGGCCGTGCAGCGGATAACGCGCTGCAGCAGCTCACTAATCAGATCCTGACGGTCGACAGCACCATTCGTGCTCTGCGTCAGACCTCAAGTATTGAGCTGGACGAGTCAGGACAGGCGGATATCGCGCTCGAACACAGTCAGCTTGCGGAGGCAGAGCTTGCGGTACTGAAAGAGGCGGAAGCCGGCTTGTCGCTGATAAAGCGTGCGCTGGCATCGTATGCAGACTCAGGTTTCGATCATGGCCACATCCGCAATGTATCCACCACGCTGAATAGCGTGCGCGGTGGATTGGTGGTATTGAACCTGGCCCGGGCGGCGGCTGTGGTAGAGCGACTTGCGCACTTTGTTGACGCGGTGATCGATCAGAAAAACGCCGCTCCAGCGGTTGAGCAATCGCTGGAAATTTTCGCCGATGCAATCATCAGTCTGGAGTACTACCTCGGTGAAGTGAAGCTCCATCGCCAGACTGATATGCAGTCCCTTGACTTGGCGATTGAAAGCCTGGAAGCGCTCGGCTATCCGGTGGAGGTTGCCTGATACCACCGGATGCGTCAGCCTTGGGCCGGGCATCCGGCGAGTCCAAACGTACTATGACAGATTTCAGTCCGGCCGGTAGTGTGCTGCCGCACCCGGAATTTCAGTGGCATATCGTCGTCTCCGGTGGTGAGGTACTGTGCTCCCCCCGGGGGCCGCTTCACCGCTCGCTTCCCGTTCAGCTGCCAGCTGGCCCCTCCCCATCAGTAACGGATATGTCTGCCAGCCACTACCTTGGCGAGTGGTGTGGCGCTGCCTGTGGGGTACATCATTTACCCATGCGTGTCGATATTCCCGGGTGTGAGTGGCGTGGACTGCGCAGCCTGTTGGGTGCTGTGGACGAACCGCTTTTCTTTCTGGTGGGGCGAGCGATGCAGGTGGCGAACTGGGATCTTGACCATCGCTTCTGTGGCCGCTGCGGCATCCAGACGGTTTACCATTCCAGGGACCGCGCGCGTGTCTGTACCCACTGTTCTCTGGCGGTATACCCCCGCATCTCCCCGTGTGTCATCATGCTGGTTACTCGCGGCGATGAATGCCTTTTGGCTCGCCATACCCGTCACCCTCATGCCCTGTATACCGCGCTCGCCGGGTTTATCGAGCCGGGGGAGAGTGCAGAGCAGGCGCTGGCTCGTGAAGTGCGAGAGGAGGTGGGTCTCGAAACGGGGGCTGTGCGCTATATCGGTAGCCAGTCGTGGCCGTTTCCCGGGCAGCTGATGATCGGTTACCTGGCGGAGGTGGCCGGCGGTGCATTGGTTCCCGATCAGGAAGAGATTTCCGAAGCTCGCTGGTTTAACCGGTCAGAGATACCACAAGCTATCCCGCCGGCAGAAACGCTGTCGGGGCAGTTGATTCGAACATTTATTGAAATGGGGTGAAGCTAGCGCTTTGGCCCTTCTTAAATCGAGGCAAAGATAATGTATATCGCCATTACGTTTCTGATCGCCTTTGTTGCCCTGTTGCTGGTGTTCTGGGGCGGCAAGGTACTTTTGAAGGGCAACTGGTTACTGGGTTTTGTGCGTGGGACGGTCGGGCTGGTGTTGTTGGCGGGAGCGCTGATGATCGTACTGCTGGCTCTGGACGTATACAGCTACCGTAACCTGGCACAAGAACACAGTGTCGGAACCGTGAGTTTTGAGCGCCTGGATAACCAGCACTTTATGGTGAAGTTTGCCGATGAAGACGGTATCTCCCAAGAGTTTGAGTTGTACGGGGATCAGTGGCAACTGGATGCGCGGATGCTGAAGTGGAAAGGGGTATTGGCGCGGTGGGGTATTGAGCCTGCGTACCGCCTGGATCGTCTCAGCGGTCGTTACCTCACACTTCAGGATGAGCGCAACAAAGAGCGCTCGGTATACTCGCTGAGCCAGAGTGAACACGGTGTTGATGTATGGAGCATGCTGCGCGACATGGATAACCGGGTACCAATGGTGGACGCGGTTTACGGTAGTGCTACCTTCCTGCCCATGCAGGATGGTGCTGTTTATGAGGTGCGTATCAGCCACACTGGTCTGCTGGCTCGGCCGCTTAACCAGCAGGCGCGCTCTGCTCTGAATGAATGGCAATAGTCACGGCGCTGGGCCGGCGAGAAGATAACTGGAATTTTTGGGGGTTGAGTGGAATTTCTCAGTGAATATGGACTGTTTCTGGCAAAGGTGGTGACCATTGTTGTGGCGCTGCTGGTGGTGATCGGGATTATTGTTGCCAACAGGGCGCACATGAAAGACCGGCAGCCGGGACATATCGCGGTGACACACCTGAATGACCGTTACGAGGATATGAAAGAAGCGCTGCTTGAGGCAGTCATGGACGATGCGGACTATGCCGAACGTAAAAAGCAGCTGGAAAAGGACCGCAAAGCAGAGGCGAAAGCCCATGCAAAAAAACGCAAGGCCGAACTGAAGGCGCAGGCCAAGGCGCGAAAGGAAAACAAACATTCTGACACCGGTAATCCCCGGGAAGTGAAGGCGCTGGAGCAGGCCGAAGCTGACGCAGAGGCCGGTGCAGCGCCGGATTCAACCGTCGCCGAGAGCGATATGGACAAGTCCGACACCCGCAAGCGGCTGTTTGTCGTGCACTTTGATGGCGATATTAAAGCCAGTGCACTGTCGAACCTGCGTGAGGAAATTACCGCGATTTTGCAGGTAGCCCATAAAGACGACGAAGTCGTCGTCAGTCTCGAGAGTCCGGGCGGGATGGTTGCCAATTACGGGCTGGCCGCAAGCCAATTGGCGCGGGTGCGCAGTGCCGGTGTCAAATTGACGATTGCGGTCGATAAAGTCGCTGCCAGTGGCGGCTACATGATGGCCTGCGTGGCAGACCGTATTCTGGCCGCGCCCTTCGCTATGCTCGGCTCCATCGGGGTAGTTGCGCAACTGCCAAACTTCCACCGGCTGTTGCAGCGTAACGATGTGGATTTTGAGCTGTTTACCGCTGGGGAATACAAACGCACCGTCACCATGTTTGGAGAAAACACGGCGGAAGGGAAAGAGAAATTCCAGAGTGACCTGGAAGAGATCCATACACTGTTCCAGCACTTTGTCTCCGAATATCGTCCACAACTGGATATCGCAAAAGTGGCTACCGGCGAAGTGTGGTTTGGTCAGCGCGCTCTCGATCTCGCGCTGGTGGACGAGCTCAAAACCTCGGACGAGTACCTGACGTCCCGCGCGCAAAACGCAGACCTGTACCAGGTGGAGTACAAAGAGCGACAGAACATTGCCAAGAAAATTGGTTTTGCCACTCAGTCTGGTATCGAGAGCGCGCTCGCGCGATTGTTTTCCCGGCTGGCGGCCTGGCGCCATCAGGCACAGTAAGTTCACGGGATAGAGTCCATCGAAGTGCATCGGCTAATGGAATAGTTATGTCTGACAACACATTTCGCGCAGTGCTGGTAGAGGAGGTTGCCACGGGTAAATACGATCAATCGATTGTTACCCGCGGGCCTGCCGACTTGCCAGCAAACGCCGTTCGAATTGGCGTCTCTCACTCCGCCCTGAACTACAAAGACGCCTTGTCAGCGTTCGGTAACCGCGCGGTCACCAGGGAGTATCCGCATACCCCGGGTATCGATGCTGTGGGCACGGTGCTCACAGACGACAGCGAGCGATTTACCCCGGGTGATCGGGTTATCGTGACCGGCTATGACCTTGGGATGAATACGTCCGGAGGGCTCGCCGAGCAGATATCAGTGCCGGCTGAATGGGTGGCGCCGCTTCCTGAGGGACTTTCGCCGCGTGAGGCCATGATTCTCGGTACGGCAGGACTCACGGCGGCCCTGTGTGTTGAGAAATTACTGGAGGCCGGTGCGCGCCCCGAAGATGGCGAGGTTCTGGTGACCGGTGCCACCGGAGGCGTCGGTTCTATCGCGGTGGCGCTGTTGGGCAAGTTAGGCTTCAAGGTGGCTGCGGTCACTGGCAAGCTCGAGTCCGCGGAATTCCTCACCAGCCTGGGGGCATGGAAGGTGCTCGACCGGGAAACCCTGGCCCCGTTTGCTGACAAGGCCATTGCCAAGCCTCTATGGGCCTGGGCGGTGGATACGGTTGGCGGCGAGACACTCTTTAATGTCATCAAGTGCCTGAAGTATGGCGGCGGTGTCGCTGCCTGTGGTATGGCTTCTGGTTCCCAGTTCCAGGCCAATGTATTTCCCTTTATTCTCCGCGGCATCAGTCTCCTTGGCGTCGATAGTGTCGAGTTACCACTGCAGAAGAAATCAGACGTGTGGGAAAAACTTGCCGGTGAGTGGTACATCGGAGAGCAGCTGGACAAAATCGCTGAAGATATCTCACTCGATCAGGCGCCAGAGTTTCTCGCTCGCCTGCATCGCGGACACGGTATCGGACGCTATGTTGTGGATATGGCCAGGTAAGGCTTTTGGTTAAATTCTTGTGGCTGTGCGTGGTTCTGGCCTTAGTTGCGTGCGGGGGTAGCAGTATCGAGCAGCCATATTGCCTGCTATGCTGAGCTACAGTGCTGAATTAGCCACAATAATCTTCGATGGGATGGGCTGCTCGAAATATGAGCGAAATTGAAATGCCATCCCGGTTTTTGTCGATCTGGTAGCAAGCTTTGTCGGTAAACATTCCGCCTCCCTCTCAAATAGTCGATGCCGGCGCACTGGTGCTGTCGGGCGGTGGCGCGCGTGCCGCCTATCAGGTTGGTGTGCTCAAGGCCCTGGCTGAACTGACCCCGGATACGGAATCACACCCGTTTAAAATCATCTGCGGCACCTCCGCTGGAGCGGTGAATGCACTGCTTCTGGCTACGCACCCCGGCACTTTCAAGGAGGCCGTGGCGCGCCTGTGCGATCTGTGGATGGGGCTCACGGTTGACCAGATATATTGCAGTAACTGGAGCAGCTTGCTCGGTAACGTTCTGACCATTTCGCGCTCTTTTTTCAATCACGGCGTTGCCCGCCGCAAGCCCCTGGCGCTGTTGGACAATGGGCCACTGCGCGAGTTGGTGAGCGAGGTGATCCCGTTTGCGAACATCCAGCGCAACATTGATGAGGGATGGCTGCGGGCCGTCAGTGTCAATGCGATGTCCTACAGCGAGGGCGAATCAGTCAGCTTTTTCCAGGGAAGTGATGATCTGCTGGAGTGGCGGCGGTTTCGCCGGTGCGGAGAGAGAACGCAGCTTACGGTCGAACACCTGATGGCTTCCGCTGCCATTCCGACATTGTTCCCGTCGGTGAAAATCGGGGAAGATTATTTCGGCGATGGCGCCGTGCGGCAACTGGCGCCGATCAGTCCCGCGCTGCACCTTGGAGCCTCGCGGGTATTTGTGGTGGGGGTGTCAGACAACCGTTCTCCGGTTCACTGGGGCAAGCGCCGCAAAGTGGCGAAGCACTCACCGTCGCTGGCACAAATAGGCGGGCAGTTGTTCAACGCAGCGTTTATCGACAGTTTGGAAGGAGATCTTGAGCACCTCGACAGGGTCAATTTACTGCTGGACTCTGTAGAAGATAAGGTGCTCCCGGGGCTTGCACCGCTTCGTGCGGTTGAATCCGCAGTGATCGAACCCAGCCAAAGCCTGGATCGTATCGCCGGGCGCAAGGTTCGCTACCTGCCACCAGCACTGCGCTGGCTGTTTCGATCTACCGGGGCCACTACGTCCGGAGGCGGCGCTTCAGCTGCCAGTTACCTCTTGTTTGAAAAGCCCTATCTGGGCGAGCTTATGGAGTTGGGCTATCAGGATGCCATGTGGGAGCAGGAAAAATTACGCGATTTCCTTCGCCCCCGCACGCAACTGGTTCAGGCGCAACAGAAAGGTCTATTTGGAATCCGGGTTAAACCGGCAACGGAAGCAAAAGATGGCAACACATCCTCATAAACCGATTCTCAACTTCCGCGGGGTTGTTTTGCGGACACTGGCGATAAGTGTGGCTGCTACGCTGGCCGCTTGTAGTGGTCAGGGGATGAAGGAGGCAGTCGACGAGCCGGGCTTACGCAAGCAGAATCAGAGTGAATACCGCCAGTTGCTGGAAGAAGCCTACCAGCTTAGTTTCACCCTGGATTTTGATCGCCTGCGCAAGGCCTATGTACAATCCTCCGAGTACAACCCTTATGGTGGCGTAAAACTGGAGGGATTACCGGAGGCCTATAGCTCGGTGGAGAGCGCGGATTTTGATGGCTGCCTGCGCAATGTGGATCGGGTGCTCAAATACAATTATATGAGCCTGGAGGCACATATGATTGGTGTCGTGTGCAGCGGGCAGGCGGGAGAATTTGAGCGCGAAGACCTTCATCGATATATGGTAGAGGGGTTAATGACCTCTATTGAAAATAGTGGCGATGGAAAGTCTCAGGAAAGTGCCTTCCAGACGATCAGTACATCCGAGCTGCGGGGCTTTGTTCGCCTTAAGGGGCTTCAGGTTCTGGACCAGTCTATCGTCTACGATAAGCAGGGCATCTACGACAAAATGCAGGTGCGAGACCCTGAGTCGGGCGAAGAGTACCCGCTGTTTTTCAATGTCAGTCAGCAGTTCGCGCAGGGTTCCGAGGGAGAGTAAAACTCTCCCTTTTTACATCAGGAATTGTGTGAGTTTTTCCCAGTCGAAGCGGCGCGTCCTGCGATCGCTGAACAGTATCTCTACTTTTGAATCCTCCCATTTGGTCACCCGGCCATAGCCCAGCTTTTGGTGCCGGACACTTTCCCCCAATTGCGGCTTGCGCAGAGCCGCACGCGGTGCATTGATATCCGGGTTGTACTCGCAGGCGGCAAGGTACCGCAGCGCCAGACGAGTTATCGGTACCTGCGTGGTTATATTGTGCGGACGCTCGCGCAACGTCTCGCCCAATAAGTTGCTGAGTGGCAGGTGCATTTCGTCGAGGAACAATGAGGGCTTCTGTTCAAGGTCCGGACTGCTTGTGTCTTGCTGTGTACTTTCTGTTGGTGGTGTAAGCAGATACAACTGTTTTTTCGCGCGGGTCATGGCCACATACATAAGGCGACGCTCACTCTCCGTGGATGCCGGGGTCGAGAAGTCCCTTTGTGGTTGATAGGGCATGTTGTGTACCGTCAGGGACGGAATGATGACCTGATCCCACTCAAGGCCTTTGGCCTGGTGCATGGTGGTGATCTGGATTGTGTCGGTGGGTTTGGCGTTAGTGCTATCGCTGCGGCTTTGTTGCTGGTGCTGCAGCTGAAGCTGCTGGAGGTGTTCCAGTGTTTCTCGCGGTGGCAGGCGCAACTGGTCCAGATACTGGCAGAATGCCAGAATGGTCTGCTGCTTTTCCTCGGCCTGCTGACGATTGAAGGCGTCCTCCCCGATGCCGCTCAGGTAGTCCAGCTCGCCGAGCTGCCGGCGTAGTAGCTCGCCACCGTGGCCGCGCCACTTTTCTATCTGCTGCAACAGTTCTGCGCGCTGCCGCAGGCGTTTGACCTGGGGTTGGCTCAGCGATTCCGGGATCAGTTTGAGCAATTGCTTCCCCCAGCCTTTTTCATATTGGCCGAGCCGCTCGCACATCGGTTCGAGTACCGCTCGCGGAATCCGGATATGCGGGGCGGTCAGCCATTCATACAGCCCCTGAGTCCGGCGCTTGCTCGATTGCTCGGCAAAGCGGCCAGCGGCAATATTCAGGCTCCAGAAAAGCGGCCGCAGTTCGCGCCGGGAAAGCACTGTATTGCGGTTACCGGACCGGTAGGGAATATTGTGTGCCAGTAGTGCCAGCTCCAGCGGTGCGGCCAGTGACCACAGGCGTACCAGGATTGCCATCTCACCGAGCGACTTGCCCTGCTGTTGGCAGCGGCGCACATGCTCCACCAGCCATTTGCCTTCATTGCCGGTGTTTACCTGTTGCAAGTGAGTTTTGGCTTGCGGGTTGCCGGAAACACAAAAAACATCGGCACGCTCACGATTGTTTTGAATGAAGTGATTGGCGGCCAGCGAGAGGCTGTGGCCGTAGCGGAAGGTGCGGCTCAGTTGATATACGTTGGACGGGGGGAAGTCGCCGTCAAAAAGGCGCAGCAAGAATTCCGGCCGCGACCCGCGCCACTCGTAAATCGTCTGGTCCGGGTCGCCGATAGCGATCACATTACCGGATTTTCCATGAAGAATACGCAACAGGTAATGTTGCACTTCATTGATGTCCTGATACTCGTCTACCAGAATATCCTCGTAAAATCCGCCATATTGCTGCGCGATTTCAGGCTGCTGGCTGAAGACGATCGCCGGGTCGTAAATCAAGTCAGCGTAGGTAACCGCATTCCGTGCGCGCCGCCAGTCTTCAAAGTGGCGAAAGACCTTCAGGAAGTACATGTATTCATCGCCGAGCTTGAGCCGCTGGAATGCACTCAGGTCACCGCTGAGAACGGTTTTTGTGTAGTCGATGAAAAACTCGGCAGCCTCGGTTTCGGACTGCTTCCGTGCACGGATCTCTTCAATCTCAGCCGGGGATGCACAGGCTTCAATCGCTTTCCAGATCTGCAGTTGAACCACCGATTGGGGCAGGGGGGTAAGGTCCGCTCGCTCGATTTGACCGCGGGCAATCATGCGCTGGTAAAGCTGAAAACCGAGGCTGTGGAAGGTGTTGACGCGCGGCACCTGGCTTCCGCAAAGGTCTGCAAGACGCAGGGCGAAGTCATCTTTTGCACTGCGGTTGTACATCAGTACCAGCATTCGCTGGGGAGCGATGCCGGCCTCCAGCCGGTTCTTGATGTAGTGGAGCAGCGCGGTGGTCTTGCCGGAGCCGGCTACCGCAATGATTTTCGCGTGCCCCCCGGCATGGTTGGCTATGGCCTGCTGCTCTTCCGTGAGATTGGACTCTTTGCCTGACATGAAAACTCTGCGTCACCTGAGTAAAACACTGTATATATTGCCAGTGTTGGGCCCGTGCGTACAGGAGTTTACGCTGGCTCCTGTTCCGGGGGTGGGTCTTCCTCCCCTTGCTGCAACGCAAGTTCCGCAATATAGGATGAGAGAAATATTCGCCCGGTAAGTTTTTCCAGAAGCTTGGAGCGGCTCAGGCGGTCGAGAACCGGACCTTTCACCTCGGAAAGATGAAGGCGGATACTGCGGCTTTGCAGGTCCTTATTGATCTGCTGCAGGCGCTCCAGCGCAGTGCCGTCGATACGGCTGACCGAAGACAGAATAAGGACCAGTTCGCGAGTTGCGGGGTGCCGTTTGAGCTCGCTCAAAAGGCGGTCTTCTACGGCGCTGATATTGCTGAAGAAAAGGCTTTCGTCGATTCTTAAAAACAGGATGTCATTGTGTGTTTCTACATCGTGGCGCAGGACATTGCGGAAGTGCTCGGTACCTGGTACGCGCCCTACAACCGCGATATGCGGCCGACTGCTGCGCCAGATCAGGGTGGCAAAGGAGAGACCGATACCGAGTGCGATTCCCGCTTCCACACCAAACAGTAATACCCCGGCAAAGGTGCACGACATGGCGATGCCGTCGGTGCGGTCGTAGCGCCAGTTGTGAATGAATCCGCGAAAATCAAACAGGCTGGCTGCGGCAACAATGATGATGGCCGCCAGCACGGTCAGTGGCAGCTCGCTGAACATTCCGGTCAGGAACAGAAGCACAGGTACCATTACCAGTGCGGCGAGCACGCCGGCCAGTGGCGATGCGGCGCCGGCCTCGGCATTGACGGCGGTGCGCGAAAAGCTGCCGGCGACGGGCAGGCCGCCGGATAGTGCACTTGTCACGTTGGCAGCACCCAGTCCCAGCAGTTCACCATCGGCGTTCAGGCGCTCGCCACGGCGTGCAGCCACAGCCTGCGCAATGGAAAGGCTTTCCACAAAGGTCAGCAGGGCGATTATCAGGGCCGGCAACAGGAGCCGATAGACCAGCGCTCCGTTCCATTCGGGTATCACTACTTCTGGCAGCCCCGATGGAATTTCTCCGACAATATCCAGCTTGTCGCCGAGCCTGAGCCAGTGCACAAGGGCAATAGAGCACAGTACAAGCAGCATCGGCATCAGTCTCGCCGCGAGGCGCGCGAACTGTTTCGGCGTGCCCAGCCGGAACAACAGCATTGGCAGCCATATGCGGCTAAAGATTAACAGCAGAGCAGTGGCGACCCCGAAGATCATTGTCGGCAGGTGTGCATCGGGCAGATGCTCGATCACGTGAACCAGTTTCACCGAGGCGGTCTTGCCATCGGCTTCGATACCGAGCAGGGCAGGTAGCTGGCCGACGATAATTAACGCGGCAGCACCGGAAACGAAGCCACTGATCACCGGATGGCTGAGCAGGTTGGAAAGAGTGCCGAGCTTGAATAGCCCCATGGTAAACAGAAACAGGCCACTCAATAGCGTGAGTACGATGGCAGCACCGATGTATTCCGGGCTGCCCATCACGGCTATAGGTGAGAGCGCTGAAACCGTCATCAGGGAGAGGACGGCGGCGGGACCTACCGACATGGCGCTGCTGCTGCCAAACACCGCGTAAGCAATGAGTGGCACCAGACTGGCGTAGAGCCCGACATACGGTGGCAGGCCTGCCAGCAATGCGTAGGCAAGCCCCTGGGGTACCAGCAGCATGCCGGAAACCAGTGCCGCAGTAATGTCGGAAGGCAACCATTGGCGGCGGTAGTTTCTAAGCCATTTTGGGATCAGTCGGTGTGCCCGCATCACTTGTACAGTCGTGTACCAGAGGCTGAATGGGTTCCAACAGGATAGCCTCTGGTACCGGCGCGGGGCCAGCGATCAGCCAGAATGGTCCGATTAGCTGCGTAAGCTCTCGAGCCAGCGGAAGGCGAGCATGCCGGCGACCATGGACGCTGTAAAGACCAGCGCGCCGGTTTTCAGTGCGCCGCTTGCCACAATGCCGGGGCCGGGGCAGAAACCCGCCAGCCCCCAGCCGATTCCGAAAACCAGACTGCCGAGAATCAGGCGCTTGTCGAGGTTGCGCTTGCTGGGGAGGTTGATCTCGCCGCCCAGCACCGCAGTCTTGCGCTTCTTCGCAAGCATGAATGCGGGTAGCCCGACAGCGATTGCCCCGCCCATCACCAGAGCCAGAGAGGGGTCCCAGGCACCAAAGAGGTCGAGAAAGCCGAGTACTTTTTCCGGGTTGGCCATGCCGGAGAGCAATAGCCCGAAACTGAAAATCAGCCCGGATACGAAGGCAGAAAGGGATACTTTATTCATCGTCTCAGGCTCCCAGTAGGTGGCGAACAACGTAAACAGTGGCGAAGCCACCAAACATAAAGGTGGCGGTGGCCGCAAGAGAGCGCGGTGACAGGCGGGAAAGGCCGCACACGCCGTGCCCACTGGTGCAGCCGGCAGCGTAGCGTGTGCCTATGCCTACCAGCAGGCCCGCACCGATCAGCATTGGCGTGCTGGCACGAATCTCCATGACGGGGAGGGCGTGGAACAGTCCCCAGATAGCCGGGCCCGCCAGCAGCCCGAGAATAAACGCGAATTGCCAGCCGCGGTTGCCTCGCTCGCCCCCGAGCAGGCCGCCGAGGATGCCTGAGATCCCGGCGATGCGACCATTCATCAGGATCAGCCAGGCGCTGGCAATCCCGATCAGGATACCGCCCGCGAGGGCGGACATAGGGGTGAATGCATTCCAGTCGATGTTCATGGTGGTGAATTACTCCGCGCAATACAGTTGATACAAAGTTTGCAAAAGGGCCAGAACCCTACGATCGGCGACCCGGTAATAGACCCGTTTCCCCTCCTTGCGGGTGGCAACCAGGCCTTCCCGGCGAAGCACGCCCAGCTGCTGTGACAGGCTAGGCTGGTGGATATCCAGTCGCTCCTCCAGATCGCTGACACACAGCTCTTCCTCGCATAGCTGGCAGAGCAGGAGCAGGCGGTCCTGGTTGCCCAGCGATCGAAGCATCAAAGAGGCTTCCCCTGCTGCAGCACGCATTTTGTCGAGCTGTATATGACTGGTATCGGGCATTTTAGGGTTCTTGTGTAATAGTCAATATATTTGGTTAATGAAAATATATTATATTTGAAAATATAATGTTAACAAGTATATTGTTTTTTGGTTATTATGGTATAACCAAACGATCTATATGATCTTGTCAATTTGAGCGCATTGAGGGGTAACCAGGATGCAGACCATGACTGAAACCGACCGTCGCCCACAGGTGGAGCCCTTTCTCGACTCCGACACTGAGACGTGGAGTTACGTCGTTTACGATCGCGCTGGAGGTAGCGCAGCGGTAATCGACGCGGTATTGGACTTTGACCAGGCTTCCGGGCGCACCAGCACTGCTGGCGCTGAAAGAATTGTCGCGTTTGTGCGTGAAAACGACCTGACGGTCGAGTGGGTGCTGGAAACCCACGCGCATGCCGACCACCTGTCGGCGGCACCGTTTATCCGTGAGCAGCTCGGCGGCAAGATCGCTATTGGCGACCATATTCGTCAGGTGCAGGGCATCTTTCGGGATGTATTCAACCTGGAAAAAGAATTCCTGGTCGACGGTTCACAGTTTGACCACCTGTTCCATGACGGCGACACGTTCAAGATCGGCGACCTGGAAGGGCAGGTGATCTACGTTCCGGGGCACACACCGGCCGATATGGCCTGGCTGATCGGTGACGCGCTGTTTGTGGGTGACACACTGTTTTTGCCGGATGTGGGCAGTGCCCGTTGTGATTTCCCTGGCGGTGATGCCCGTGCACTCTACAAGTCCGTGCACAAGCTACTGGCTTTGCCGGAAGAGACCCGCATGTTCATGTGTCACGACTACCCGCCCAATGGCACACGGGAGCATGAATGCGAAACTACCGTCGGCGCGCAGAAGCGCGACAACATCCACTTGCACGAAGGTGTCACAGAGGATGAGTTTGTGAAGATGCGTAGCGAGCGCGACGCCACCCTAGGGATGCCCCGGCTAATCCTGCCATCCATTCAGGTGAATATTCGCGCGGGTCAGATGCCACCGGCAGAAGATAATGGCACCGTCTATCTGAAAGTACCGATCAACAAGCTTTGATCGGCAACTGAAATTTCAAGTTGAGGAAGCGGCTATGGAACGCAAGACACTGGATTCACAGGTAAGCATTTCTGCAGAGCCTGCGCTTGATGAATTCGCCGCACTGGCGGAGCAGGGCGTGGAAGTGGTTGTGTGCAACCGACCGGAAAATGAGGCGGAAGACAATGCCAGCTTTGC
Source organism: Microbulbifer hydrolyticus (assembly GCF_009931115.1). Classification (NCBI taxonomy): domain Bacteria; kingdom Pseudomonadati; phylum Pseudomonadota; class Gammaproteobacteria; order Cellvibrionales; family Microbulbiferaceae; genus Microbulbifer; species Microbulbifer hydrolyticus. The sequence goes on from NZ_CP047491.1 coordinate 1,831,450, forward strand.
TGACCTGGAGCATGCGGTCACCGCGGCCGGGATGGCGTTTGTCGCCATTCCATTTTCCCGCGGACAGATGCAGCCAGCACATAGTGAGGAGTTTGCCAGGCTGCTCAGCAGTGGTAAGAAAGTGCATGCATTCTGCCGCACCGGCAACCGCTCCTGTAATCTCTGGGCGGCGGCAGGGTGCCTGAATGGCGCGGACAAAGAGCAGCTGCATCAGGCCGCGCAGAAGGCCGGTTTTGATATCAGCGGCGTGCTGGTGACCTACTAGGGATTTCAGCACGTGAAAGATGTCTTCAATAGCGGCCCGGTGCGCAAGCTGGGCCGTTTTCTGCCAGCGGCCACTTGGCTGCCGGGCTATTCGCTGTCTGTTTTGCACAAGGACCTGCTGGCAGCGCTGATCGTCACCATTATGCTGATCCCGCAGTCACTGGCTTATGCGCTGCTGGCGGGATTGCCGGCGGAAGTTGGTCTGTATGCCAGTATGGCGCCGCTGGTGGCGTATGCCTTATTTGGTAGTAGCCGCACGCTGTCGGTGGGGCCGGTGGCGGTGGCATCGCTGATGAGCGCGGCCGCCCTGAGCCAGGTAGCAGCTCAAAATACCGCCGACTATTTGCTCGCGGCCATGTTGCTGGCGTTTCTCTCCGGCCTGTTTCTACTGTTACTGGGTATCTTGCGGCTTGGCTTCCTTGCCAACTTCCTGTCGCACCCGGTGATCTCCGGCTTTATTACCGCATCGGGCATCCTGATTGCATTCAGTCAGTTGAAGCACCTGATGGGCGTTACCGCGCACGGCGACAATTTACCCGAGCTTGCAGAGTCGATGTTCGCGGGGCTGGCGCAGACCAATGTCTATTCACTGCTGATTGGCTTTGCCGTCGTACTGTTTCTGTTCTGGTCACGAAAAGGCGCTGTCTCCCTGTTGCAGCGATTTTCCCTGTCGAAAAACGCTGCGGCACTGCTGGTCAAGGCGGCGCCCGTGGTCGGGGTGATTGCCACCATCCTGCTGGCCAGTGGCTTCGGCTTGGAGGGCAAGGGGGTCAAGCTGGTGGGGGAGATACCCAGTGGCCTGCCACAGTTTATGTGGCCCAACTTTTCGCTGGAACTGGTCCGGCAGCTCGCGGTGCCGGCGATCATGATTTCGATCATCGGCTATGTCGAGTCCATCTCCGTGGGCAAGACCCTTGGTGCCAAGCGCCGGCAGAAAATTGATTTGAACCAGGAATTGATTGGCCTCGGCAGCGCCAATATTGCGTCCGGGGTATCCGGCGGTTTTCCGGTAACCGGGGGCTTCTCCCGTTCGGTGGTGAATTTTGACGCCGGTGCGGAAACTCAGATGGCCAGTATTTTTACCGCGGTCGGCATAGCACTGGCTGCCATGTTCCTGACGCCGTTCCTGTACTACCTGCCCAAGGCCACGCTGGCGGCGACCATTATCGTGGCGGTACTGTCGCTGGTGGACTTTTCAATACTGAAAAAGACCTGGCATTACTCTCCCAGTGATTTTTTTGCAGTACTCACCACCATCGTGGTGACCCTGTTGTTCGGTGTGGAGATCGGCGTATCCTGCGGTGTACTGGCTTCCATTGTGTTGTTTCTGTATCGCACGTCAAAGCCCCATATTGCCGAGGTGGGCCTGGTGGAAGGCACCGAGCACTTCCGCAATATCCAGCGTCACCAGGTGCGTACACTGCCGCAGATTCTGACCATCCGTGTGGATGAAAGCCTGATGTTTTCCAACGCGGCATTTCTGGAAGAGCGGATCTACGGGGATATCGCTGCGACACCGGAAGTGCGCCACGTGATCCTGATGTGCAGTGCCATCAATGAAATCGACTGGAGTGCGCTGGAGTCACTGGAAGCGATCAACGAGCAGTTACAGGCGTCAGGGATCTGCTTTCACCTGTCGGAAGTGAAGGGACCCGTGATGGATTCCCTTGCGCGTTGTGGCTTTCTGGATGAATTGTCGGGCAAGGTGTATTTCACCCAGTACCAGGCTTTCACCGCACTGCGTGAGCAACTGGATGGCTGCCCGCCGTAACGGGGCTGTATGACGGGAGAGGGCGCACTAGCGCCTTCCCTTACTCATTGTCAGCCACCGAAGAGATAGGGAAACAGCGCGCGCTTTTCCTTTTCTGTCAGTGCTTCAACACGCAGGATATTGTTGTGGGGAATACTTTCCGGGTCGGGGTAGTTTTCCAGGCCCCGTTCCAGGCTTTTTTCCCGCAGCAGGTGCAGAATCGGGTACGGGGAGCGGTTGGTCAGGTTTTCCGTGTCTTCTGGCTCGGTATTGGCGAACTGGTAGTGGGGGTGGAAGCTGGCTACCTGGTAGACACCCTCGTAGCCCTGACGCTGCAGCAGCCGCTCCGCTTCGCCGAGAAAGGTGTTGTAGTCGTGAAAGTCCCGCAACTGGGTAGGCAGAATCAGTAGAGTGGTCTCCACTTCTTCTTCCGAGGTGCGGTCGAGCACCTCAAATTCGTCCTGCAGCTCTTCCAGCAATACCTCATTACTATTGGCATCGCTTACGACATAGCGGATTTGCCCCGAACGCATCGGCTTGCGCGCGAAAGGGCAGAGGTTGAGCCCGACCACGACATCCTGCAGCCATTGCTTTACCTGGGAGATTACCGGATCGCTATCGGACATCGCGTTACCACATCAGGTCGTCGGGGATTTCATAGCCCGCATAGGGATCGTCTTCTTCCACTTGCGCGCTGCTCTCTGGCGGCTGCACGACCATTGCCGGGTTGCGCTCGGCGATCTTGTCGGCGATGACGCGCGGCACCAGTTCGAAGTGTTCTCCTTCACCCACAATCAGCAGGCGACCGGCCGTGAGGTGTTCCTGCACGGCATTGGAGACATAGATTTTTTTCACTTTCTTTTCGAAGGTGAAGTGGTACGCAATGTCATCCCTGCCATTGGCGCCCTTGGGCTGCTTGTTGCGCTCGATCAGCTGTTTGATCTGCGCGGCAATGGCCTTCTGTTGGGCGGCCGCCTCGCGCTGGGCGTTCAGCTCCCGGTCCCGGGCAATCTTGGCTGCCCGGGCCTGGTCCGCAGCCTGCTTGGCCTCATCCACCTGGACTTCGCCAGATTTCTTCGCCACTTTGTTCTGTTTGCGCTTTTCCTTGCTGATCTGCTTGGCTTTCTTGCCGTCTACCAAGCCTGCCTTGAGCAGCTGATCCTGCAGTGATGCCATGGGCCCTTACCTTTGATCGGGTTTCGAAATTTGGAGGGATTCTAGCGGATTTATCCGGAGGATCGCAGTGGGCGGCGGAGTTTCAGCAGAGTTTGTGGCTTTTCACCACCAGTAGTGACTTCTCAGACACGCCGCGATGCCATCCCTGGGGCCTCTGCGCCGCGATACATGGATGTTTGGGGCTGGCAAGCCGATCGTCGGCAATGCCATATTCGCATCGGGCCTTTGGCAGGCAAGGCACGACGCGAAATGCGCGGTCCGGTCAATTCGCTTTGAACACCAGTCTGGCGGTCACCGGCACAATCGGGCTGATACTGTCGAGGCCGGCAACTTCACGCAGTTTCTCGATACCTTCCAGCAGTTTGTAGTTACCCGCCTTCAGCACGATCGGAGCATTGGTGGTTACCTGCACCATGTTGTCGGCAAGGCCGGTCACCTGCAGGTGCGCTTTTTCAGTCTGTTGCTGGCCATGCACATCCACGGTCAGTTCTGCTGTCATCGACATGGACTCGCCGGGCTGCAGTGCTTTCAGCTTGGCAGCGTCAACGTCTGCAGTGATGGTTGCCTTGGCAAACTGTGCGGTTTCGAACAGCATTTTTTGCATGCGCTCATTGCGGATCGGGATACTGGTCTCGACACTCGCCAGATCGATCGTCAGCTGTGCCTTACCTTCGTCGGAGATAGTACCGGCGAGGGTTTTAAAGTGGTGGGTTTCGGGAATGCTGGCCTTTTTGATCGACACAAAATGGACGCTGGAGTCTCCGCCTACCAGTTGCCAGTCGGCCAGGGCGGAGATTGGCAGGGCCAGAAGTGACAGCAAAGCGAGGGACTTGAAGGACATGGCGTAATTCTCCTGTTTCAGCCAGAGTTGGGATGATAGTCAAAGTTGCCGGCAATCAGGTGTCGACTGAATTTGACTCATCAGTTCCAGGTGAGAAACGTTATCAGGTAGTGCACGTTCACGCCAGTAAAGTACTGAAAAGATATGTCCGCATTTCTACCCTGTCACCGGGTGCTCTCGACAACCGGAATGCTCAGGCAATAACGAGACTGTCACCATTAATGAGAATCAGCCGGATACCATCGGCGAAGCAGGGTCAGGCGGAGGGCGAGGGCACCTTGTCGGCGGGTGCTTTGTTGGCACAGGTGGCCAGGAAGTCGAGCATCACCCGGTTGACGTCGTGTGGTTGCTCGAGACTCGACAGGTGCCCGGCGTGCTTTATGACTTCGAGCTCCGCGTTGGCGAGCCGGTTGGCGAGAGCTTCTGAGCAGGGCGGCGGTAGCGATACATCCTCTTCCCCCACGATCACCATTGCAGGCTGCTGGATCTGGGGGAGGCGGGCTTTTAACGAATCGCGCGCGCACAGTGCATTTACCATGTGCTGGATCGATACCAGCGGCATGGCTGCAAACTTTTCTTTCCAGTAGGCCACCAGTTCCGGGCGGTGGGCGCGCGTATGCCGGCCGAACATCAGTTTTGCCACCACGTTGAGAAGTGGCCGGATGCCAAAGAGTTTGGCGAGCCCCACCAGCATTTTGTACTTGGCGACCTTGAAGCGCGTTTCGGTACCGGCATGAGTGTCAAGCAACAGCAGGCTGCTTACCCGCTCGGGCACCGTAATCGCCGCTCTGAGAGCGATCATTCCGCCAATCGAGAGTCCGGCCCAGTGAGCGGTGGTGACGCCCTCCTGATCCAGAACCGCCACAACATCTTGCACCAGGTCGTAAATATCCAGCGGCTTATCGGCAACGCCCGATTTTCCGTGGCCGCGGATGTCGATATTGATTACCCGGTAGTCCTTGGCCAACGCTGCCACCTGTTCCGCCCACATTTCGCCATCGCAGAGAAAGCTGTGTAACAGGACAACTGCGGGGCCGGAGCCCTGACACTGGTAGTGGATTTGGTAGTGATCGCTGGCGGCAAATGGCATGGTTTTTCTGTAGCGTTATTGGTTTCAGATTACTTTAGGGAAACCATGCATACGGGTAAACCCTTTTAGTTACCGAAAGCGACAAGCTTTTTTAGACCGAAAAAAAGGCCGGTTGGGGACCGGCCGAAAGGGATGGTTCCCAGTGTCTGGCGGAAAAGAATCCGCCCGGGGCAGGTTTTAGGGTATTGCTGGGAGGCCAATACCCGGCCAGGGTCTGTGTTAGCCGGCCATAGACAGGGGCTCATCTTGTAATTGCTCGTCTTCCGGAATCGAGCTGCGGATCAGGTAATCGAAGGCGCCGAGGGCTGCAGTCGCACCGGCACCCATGGAGATAACGATCTGCTTGTAGGGCACGGTAGTGGCGTCACCGGCGGCGAACACGCCGGGGATCGACGTTGCACCGCGCTCGTTGATGACGATCTCACCCATGCGGTTCATCTCCAGGCCGCTGTCCTTGAGGAATTCAGTATTGGGTACCAGACCTATCTGCACGAAAACGCCAGCCAGTTCCAGCTTGTGGCTCTCACCGCTGATGCGGTTGCTGTACTGAAGACCGTTCACCTTGTTGCCATCGCCGAGGATCTCGGTGGTCTGCGCATTGGTAATGATGTCGATATTCGGCATTGAGCGCGCTTTGCGTACCAGCACCTCATCGGCGCGCAGCGTGTCGGCAAATTCCAGCACGGTGACATGCTTGACGATACCCGCGAGGTCGATGGCCGCCTCGATACCCGAGTTGCCGCCGCCAATAACCGCTACAGCCTTGCCCTTGAAGAAGGGACCGTCACAGTGCGGGCAGTAGGCCACGCCGCGAGTCTTATACTCGGCTTCACCCGGCACACCCAGTTCGCGCCAGCGGGCGCCCGTGGCGAGGATTACTGACTTGCTGCTGAGGGTGGCGCCGCCGCTCAATTCCAGCTCAATCATCTGCGCCCGTTTGAGATCGGCGGCGCGCTGCCCGGTAATGATATCCACACCGTACTCCTTCACATGCTGCTCCAGGCTAGCGGACAGTTTCGGGCCCTCGGTATACGGCACCGAGATAAAGTTCTCGATGCCCACGGTATCCATTACCTGACCACCGAAGCGTTCGGCCACGAGTGCGGTGCGGATACCTTTGCGCGCTGCGTAGATCGCCGCGGCGGCACCGGCAGGGCCGCCACCCAGGACCAGCACATCGTAAGGCTCGCGTGCGTTCAACTCCTGCACCTGGCGCTGCTCGGCGCCGCTATCGATCCTGGCCACGATTTCCTCGAGGCTCATACGGCCCTGGCCGAAATGTTCACCATTCAGGTAGACCGCCGGTACTGCCATGATCTGACGCGCGTCGACTTCTTCCTGAAACAGGGCACCGTCAATCATCTCGTGGGTGATGTTCGGGTTCAGGTTCGCCATCAGGTTCAGTGCCTGAACCACGTCCGGACAGTTCTGGCACGACAGTGAGATATAGGTTTCAAAATGGAATTCACCCTCAATGTTGCGGATCTGCTCAAGCAGTTCCGGGTCCGCCTTGGATGGGTGGCCACCGGCCTGCAACAGGGCGAGTACCAGGGAGGTGAATTCGTGGCCCATGGGTATACCCGCAAAGCTGACGCGCGGGGTTTTACCGGCGGGGGCAATAGCCATGCTCGGGGTGCGCTTGCGGTCTTCCTGTTTGAGGTCAATCTTGTCTGACAGCCCCGCAATTTCGTTGGCGAGGCTGTTCAGCTCAGCACCTTTGGCGCTGCTGTTGGCGGACACACTGATCTCGATCGGATTGATGATATTTTGCAGATAGGTGTCCAGTTGTTTCTTTACGTTTGCGTCCAACATCGGTGTGTCCTGGTATTCGGTAATTCGTGGTTTTGTGAAGTCCTGTGGCGGTGCTGCTGACGGGTGCAGCCTTGCGAAACACGCCGTGAACCCATCCATGGGGGCTCTTCCGCGAGGTCCCTCTCGCGGAAGGTTTCGCAAGGCTGCCCCCGTCATCAGCACCTTCTCGGGTGTTTCAGTACTTCGTATGAACGAAGTAGTACTTAGATTTTGCCTACCAGGTCGAGAGAGGGAGCGAGGGTTTCATCACCTTCTTTCCACTTGGCCGGGCACACTTCACCCGGGTGGGCAGCAACGTACTGGGCGGCCTTAATCTTGCGCAGCAGGTCCTGGGCATCGCGGCCGATACCGCCGGCGTTGATCTCCACGATCTGGATCTTGCCTTCCGGATCGATCACGAAAGTACCGCGGTCTGCGATGCCTTCTTCTTCGATCATTACCCCGAAGTTGCGGGTGATGGTGCCGGTGGGGTCGCCGATCATCGGGAACTGGATCTTGCCGATGGTCTCGGAAGTGTCGTGCCACGCCTTGTGGGTGAAGTGGGTGTCAGTCGATACGGAGTAGATCTCAACCCCCAGCTTCTGGAACTCGGCGTAGTTGTCGGCCAGATCGCCCAGCTCGGTGGGACACACGAAGGTGAAGTCCGCCGGGTAGAAGAACACTACAGACCACTTGCCCTTGAGGTCCGCGTCGCTGACGTCAAAGAAGTCGCCGGACTGGTAGGCCTTGGCGTTGAAGGGTTTGATTTCGCTGTTGATGTAGTTAGCCATGGTATTTCCTTGTCTCCTGAGATTGAGTCTGCCCCGTGTTTGGGGCGTGGGTGATCGGGAATGAGGTAAATACTATTAGCTGAGAATCATTGATTGAAATTATTGATATCTATGGCTCTGATTGCTATGGGCAATGATATTTGTCTGTCTGATAGTTTCCTGGTCATCAGTTGTGATGTCTTCCGGCAATAAAAAAGCGGGCCCGAGGGCCCGCTTAAGGTTTGAGACGTTGTGTCAGTCTGTTATCAGACCAGCTTGCGTCTTCTCAGCAGTCCGGCCGCTGCCAGCAGGGCCAGCAGGTAGTACACGGAACCACCTTTTTTCTTCTTTTTCTCCGGCTCAGGCTGAGGCTCAGGTGTCACCGGAGTTTCAGCCGCGTTTACGGTAACAGTGACTTCCGCTTGTGAAGTCATCGCGCCATCACTGACAGAAACGGTGAAGGTGTGTTCGCCTTCGCCCAGGCCACTGACAGTCGGTGTGGCACTGTCCGCACCGTCGATGGTGCCCGGGCCGCTCCAGCTAAAGGTCAGTGCATCGCCGTCGGCGTCAGAGCTTGCGCTTGCATCAAGCTTCGCGCTTTCGCCTTCGGTGATGGTGACATCGCCGGCAACAGCCGCTACGGGCGCATCGCTGGCCGGGTTTACAGTTAACATGAAGGTCACGCTGCTGTAGTCCGAGGCAACGTTGTTGTCCCGCACGGTGACGGTAACTTCGGTCTCACCGGAGAAGTTTGCTTCCGGAGTGATGTCGAAGGTGGAACCGGCATCGTGGCCGTGGATGGTCGCAGAGATGTGTGCGCCGCTGACTTCGATGGTGTTGGGCACCGGGTCCGCGTCCACATACATTACCTGGATGCCTTCGAGGGTTTCATCCTCGTTCACTACCTGATCGGCGATACCAGCAACAGAGATATTGCCATTGACCACAATCTCCTGAGTGGAGGATTTGGCATCGGCAAATTCCATTGCGTTGTCCAGGCTGACCACCAGGGTTTGGCCGGCGGCGGACTCGTTCACACGAGCCTGGAACTTCACCTGCATGGCACTCTGCTCGGGACCTGAGTAGTCGTAACAGATCACCAGGTCATCGTGCAGGGTCTCGTCGAGGTTGTCGAAAGCGACGTTTTCTTTGCGGTAGCCGTTCATGGGGCCGGCAGATGTCAGGAAACCTTCACCCTGTTCGATACCAATAGCGCCGTCGGTCAGATCGCCGCTCAGGTTGTCGTAGGCCATAACGATTTCATGCATGCCTTCGCTGAAGTCGATGCCATTGCGCATGATTACCTGGAAGTCCACTTCGGTACCGGTTTCCTGATCGACGATATTGTCGTACTCGAGGAATACCAGGTCGCCGAGGTCGGGACGTTCTTCGGCATACTGGTTGGCGATGGTCAGGCCGCGCACTTCATCCGGGGAGTTGTAGTAATCCGCAGTGAAGTTGCCGCGCCAGAAGGGCATCACACCGGACATGACAAAGCCGGTGCCCGCTGGGCGGTGCCAGTTCCACATCCACCAGTTCTCGTCCATATGCAGGAGGCCGTTCGGCAGGATGTTGACGAAACCTTTGTGCGGCAGGCCGAACAGAGGAATTTCCGCATCTTCTTTCCAGAACAGCCACTCGGTAGATACCTGGGCGACAGTGCGCCAGTCGGCACCACCTTCCCACAGGCCGGGTAGCGGGCGGATATTGAACTCCAGCAGGTCAATGTATTTACCGTCGGAGTACTCGTCGATCATCGGCGTGTGACACATCTGATCAGTGGCGTTGGTGGTTACCACATAATCGCGCGGCAAATCGCGGGTAGTCGGCTGCAGGCCAGCGAGGCTGATCAGGCCGTTTTCGGTTGCCAGGTTCTCAATGTTGGAGGATGAGTTTACGGAACCTTCTACCAGCGTCAGACCTTCCGGCAGAGACGCCTTGATGTCGTAGCTGCGATCGGCGGATTCCAGGTTCTGACGGACATCGAGGGTAAAGTCGAGAACGTCGCCCGGTTTGGCGGTCTTCTGGCTGATTTCCAGGTTGACCTCGTCCTTGCCGCGTTCAACACGTACCGCGGAAAGACCGATACTGCCCGGCGCACCGGTGACACCCAGGTCGAATGCACCGTAGTACACATCGCCCTGCGTCGCTTCCGGCAGGTCCCAGTCCAGCATGATGTCCACGGCGCTGCCGCCGGTATTGGAATCCGGGGTGGTGATGGTCATGTTTTCCGTGTTGGAGTTGGAACCAATCACGGCATAACCGCCGGTTACCTTGCCTGCTAGGTGAGGAGAAATACCGTGACCGGCTGCTGAAGAGTTGTGAATCACCGCCCAGTAGGTGCCGGGTTCCGGGTTGTTAATCACACAGAAGTTGTTGACGCCCGGGTGGAAGGACGTACACACCAGTTCCTCCTGGTACTCCTCGGTGCTCTCGAAGTCAGCGCCGTTACCATTGCGATCGATGCCGAGCATCACCGATGGATTGCGATCCAGATCTTCAGGATTGACTGCATCGTAATCGTAGGCCTCGACCACCAGCTGCTTGGTGTCTTCGGGCACATCGATCAGCATCCAGCCCCAACCGCGGTCTTCGCCCATGTTGCCAGGGGAGACGTAGATGTTGCCACGGCCCAGATCAAATTCATGCACGGTTGCCTTGGTCAGGCCATACTCGCGCACTTCAAATGAACCGGTTTCCGGCAGCTCCAGACCACCAACAATTTCGCGGCCCTGTTCGCGGTGGATTTCCATTGCTACCTGATCGGGCAGCGCACCGCGATTGAACGCGGCAACTACCGGAAGGTGGCTGCGCGGCGAGGCACCACTGGTTTCGGTCAAAATTACATCGCCAAAGAACCAGAGCTTGTCCGTGTCAACCGATGGCAGGTCTTCGAACGGCGTCTGAGACACGGCGTCGAACATATCTGCCAGCTCCACGGTGACCATGATGGTCTGCTCTTCGCCGGCACGCAGCGAAAACTGCTCCGGGCTGACCTTCACTTTGGCATCGGAGTTGTACTTGTCCTCGGCAGTCGCGTTCCAGGTGCCATCTTTCGTGGCTTTCAAGGTGCGGATCCAGGAACAGGTTTCCCTGCAGTCCTTGTTTACCATCGAAGGTGTGTTCAACCACTCGACTCGGCCGCCTTCGGAGGGGTTGGCTGCGACGTAGTTGTCGATGGTTTCATTCATTACCAGGCCAGCTTCTGCCGCCGCGGCAATGTTGAGGCTGCCAGCACCCTGACGGAAGGAGTTGGTCAGGGGGATCTTGCGACCGTAGTTGTCAGCGCCGTGCGCCTCTCCTGCGGTCAGCATCAGTGCGGACTGGATTTCCGCAGGGGTCCACTCCGGATGTGCCTGTTTCACCAGGGTCATGGCGCCAGCAACCTGCGGAGAGGCCATGGAGGTGCCGCTCATAAAGGTCCAGTCGCTGGGGAATGGCATGTTGGTGAAGGGCTGGTCGTCCGCATTGGCCGCATAGACATCAACACCGGGTGCCGCAATCGCAGGTACCAGGTAGTTGGTGTTGGTAATGCTGGGGCCCGCAGAGCTGAACGGGGCCATGATATTACCCGCTTCAGGGTCTGTACCGTAGGTGGTGACACCCGCGGTGATCTCGGCCATGTTGACCGCGTCCTGGTTGGCATTCAGCCATCCGTACAGGTTCGAACGGGCGCTGGCATCGATGTGGATACCGGGAATGACATAAGCATCTGCGACCAGGTTATCGCTGTAGCTCACGTTGCCGAGTACAAAACCTTCAGCGCCACCAGCGGCAACGTTTTCGGCTTTTGCGACCCGCGCAACCTCACCGCGGTCACACAGTACGATTACCGGCTGTGTGCTCTCGTCGACATCGAGGGTGTCCGGGTCATCCGCAAAATCAAACGTGCCCGCCGGGAACGGCTGTTCACACAACTTTGAATCCATGGTGGAGTTCGGGTTTGCGTAATGGCCGGCATAAACAATACGTCCAGCAATGCCATCGGAGTAACTGACCCCTTCAAAGGTTTTGCCATTCACCCGCCAGGTCTGGTTGGTGCCACCGGTAAAGTTGCCGATGGTTTTTTCCGCTTCCCGCAGTACCCGGTCATGGGTGAGGGCGCCGACCGAAGTCAGCCACGGCGAAGTGTGGTCTGTAGACCAGTAGGAACCGTAGTTCCCGGCAGCAACGGCGACAGAGATACCCGCTTCACGGGCAGACAGGAACGCCAGTTCCATCGGGTCTTCCCACGGGAAGGATTCAGCCCCACCAATGGAGAAGTTGATGACATCAACACCGTCGGCGATCGCGTCGTCGATGGCGGCGAGGATGGCTTCTTCCGGGCAGCCGGCAAACTCATCGCCTGCACTACCGGCATAACATACCTGATAGGAGATGATGTTGGCATGCGGAGCGATGCCGGACGTCTTCGGAAAGTTGAACGGCAGATCGATACCGTCGGAAGTGGTAACGTTTTCCGGTGCCTGCAAAGGCGTATCCATCACCACGTTACCGCCTGCGGTGCTGGCGGTATGGGAGCCGTGTCCGTTGTAATCCTCGCCATTGGTGGGGCGACGGTTGGAGGACGGCGTCCAGTATTTGTAGGCGTCGGTAATCACCGAGTAGGAGTGAACGCCGATCAGCTTGTCATTACACAGTGAGGCATTTTCGACACAGTCACCCACGTAAACACCTTCACCCAGCGGGTTGGTGTGTTCGTAGCCATCGCCGCCGACTTCGGCAAAGGCGACGTGATCGGTATTGATACCGGTATCGATGATACCGAGGATCATACCTTCACCCTGGTAGGGGACGCCGCTGGTTACCGTGCCATCGTGTACCTTGTCGGCGCCGAGGAATTCAACCGAACGGTCTGAATGCAGGTCGAAAATACGGGATGGGGTAATGCGTTTTACGCCCGGCATTTCAGCCATACGCATCGCCTGGTCCTGGGTCATGCGTACTGCCATGCCGTTGGTGGCCATGGTGAACTGCTTCTGCACTTCAAAGCGAATGCCTTTCGCTTTCGCTTTACCCATCAGGTCAGACTGTGTACGACTGAGCTGGTCACGGTATTGCTGTACTGCGCGGCTATTTTTCAGGTCTTTGAAATTGCCAGTCGGGTTGGAACGCATACCGCTCTGCAGCTGACGAATATCGTTGCTGTAATTTACAACCGGTTCGTCGCTCAACTGCACGATGTAGGTAACATCGCCGGAGACATTTTCCTGTGGCTCAAAGACGGGGCTTTTGCTGCCGTCGCGCACCTGGTTGGTGCCGGGTTGTCTGTTCTCGTAGATGCTTCCCTGGAGATTTATCGTACCTTCTTCCACCTGACCCTGGATCATGTCCATTGTCAGCTTGGATGCGTGAAGCCCCGTACGATATCCCGAACCCGAGTCTATCGCGGCGGCGCCACCGGCTACATACAGCGCGGTGACACTGGCGATAAGACACTTCGAGAAGCGTGCCTTATTGGCATTAGTCATAGTTATTTATCCTTATTTGGCGGATTGCCGCCCATGCCTCGCAAGCCTTGGGTAAAAACTGCCGGCTGGAGCAATCCGCTATTTACCACTAAGTAAAAGGCGCGATTTTTATCGCTACCTGTTTTATATCGGAATTGGCGGCCGTGGAATATGGCGCCAGCCTGTGCACTGGTAACGGTTTGTAACACCCGCTTTTGTTTTTTTAGCAATGCTATTTATGTCATTTTTGACAGGTTGGGATTTTGTGAGGGTGTTGGCAAACGGTGTGCTATGCACAGTTTTCGTGAATTGTGTTCAGCGCCCAGTCACCGCTTTTTCGGTACAAAAAACAGCCTTTCAGGTGCGATTGACGAACGGGGCTTTTGTACTGTTTACGGATTCACCCAGACCGGTAGGGGGGCGCATGTTACTGGCGTGAGGAGGGCTGTCTGTCGGGGGCGTTGGTTAAAACAGCGTATTGACGATCATTCCCGGAACCAGCCCGGTGATGACAATGGCGATCAGTACCACCAGGCCATCGTGGGCAATCATGGCGAGCGCGAACGTTGCCAGAGCCAGGCCGGCGATGGTGGCGGAGAAGGGCACCACTTCCATCAATGGCAAAAACAGGGCGATAGCGCAGCAGACCAGCGCGATCACAAAGCTGCCAACGCGCGAGACCAGTATCTCAAGGCGTGGGCTGAGCCACCGGTCGAGTACCGCCGCGGGCTTTTTCAACCAGTGCAGGGCAAGGAGGAGTTTGCGCTGGGGGATCGAGCGCTGAAGAAGCCAGCCGGGCAGCCAGAAATGCGTGCGAAAGGCGAGCATTTGTATCGACACCAGCAAAACCAGTATTGCCATAAGCGTCGGAACCCCCGGGAGACCGGACAGGGGCGAGAACAGCACCAGCCCGGCGAGCAGCAGTATGGGTGCGAAAGAGCGAAGCCCGACCCGTTGCATCACCATTTCCAGTGACACGCGATCGCGCTTGCGTGCCAACGTTTCAAGCTGATACAGCAACTGTGTGAGGCTGGTGATTTCCTCTGGCATGGAGGTTTTGCCGAATTCCTTATGGGTTACAGTGTGGTTTGGAGGGGGCGAGATTACTCCGAGGCCAACCGTCCTCACGCTATCCGGGACTTTCTGCATCTCCAAGCGTAGATGCCAGCAGAGTGCATAGGAACGAGGAGGACTAGCATTGGCATTTTTCGCGCCTTGGTCTAGGCTTGATACACGATCTCGACCTGCCTGTTGGCAGCTTGTTCGACCAAAAAGATAACGCTATTGAAATTGCTATCCTGGTGGCGCTCCCACTGACATCACCGTCGACGAAAATGTAAGCCCGCGCTGGTATATCTGTACCCGTGGCCAGCCCACTAGTCTTCGCTTACCCCCGAGACCAAGGACATCGCTATGAAACTCGCCATTCTTTCCCGCGGTCCCAACTGTTACAGCACGCTCCGGTTCAAGGAGGCCGCCATCAGTCGCGGGCATGAGGTAAACGTGCTGGACACGCTCAAGTTTGCCATCGACCTGGAGCGGGGCGCGCCGGATCTGTATTACCGGCAAAAGGATATTGATGACTTCGATGCGGTGTTGCCGCGTATAGGCGCTTCGATAACCTATTACGGTACCGCCGTAGTGCGACAGTTTCAGGAAATGGATGTCTTTTGCGCGAATACGGCGCACGGTATCAACAACTCCCGCGACAAACTTCGCAGCCTGCAATTGCTGAGCCGACATCATGTGGGGATTCCGCGCACGACGTTCGTGCACAGTAAAAAAGATGTGTTGCCGGCAATCGAGCGCGTTGGTGGGGCGCCGGTCGTGGTCAAGCTGAATGAGGGCACCCAGGGTATCGGTGTGTTGCTGGCGGAAACGGTCAAGCAGGCGGAGGCCATCATCGAGCTTCTGCAGGCACAGAAGCAGAATGTCCTGATCCAGAAATTTGTTGCCGAGAGCAAGGGTAAGGATATACGGGCATTCGTGGTGGGTGATCGCGTGGTTGCGGCAATGCGCAGGGTGGCCCAGGGACAGGAGTTCCGCAGCAATGTGCACCGCGGTGGTATTGCCGAGCCTGTGGAACTGCCACAGGAGTATATCGACACCGCCGTGCGCGCGACCCAGATCATGGGGCTTCAGGTAGCCGGTGTTGATATGCTGGAAAGCAGTACCGGGCCGCAGATTATGGAAGTAAATTCTTCGCCGGGCCTCGAGGGAATCGAGACCTGTACCGGCCTGGATGTGGCCGGGGCGGTGATCGAATACATTGCGGCGCAGGTAGATTTCCCTGAAATTGACGTACGCCAGCGACTGACCGTGAGCAAGGGCTACGGTGTCAGTGAAATCTATATCCCCGAAGGGTCAAAGTTTGTCGGCCGCACGATCACCGAGACCCGCCTGAGCGAACACGATATCAATGTGCTTACCCTGTACCGTGGCGCCAAGATTATCCCCAACCCCCGGTACGAGCGTGTGCTCGAGCCCAACGACAAGCTGCTGTGCTTTGGCAAACTGGAAGCCATGCGCGGCATGATCCCGGCGAAAACCCGCCGCAGACGTCAGCCGGAGATTGCTAACCTGGACCCTGATGCGGTCGCCGCGGTGGTCGCCGACGTTACGGATTAGCTGAGGACCTGACCGTCATGGACGGTCAGGTGCTATCTCCTTCGTGCTCCGTGTTATTTTCAAGTCGCAGGTGCCACTCGAGTACAAATACGGTCAGCGATGGCAACATGGTGAGGGTAACCAGTGTGGCGCCGATAATACCGGTCATGACGATCACGCCCACGCCGCGGTAGAGTTCGGTGCCTGCACCGGGCAGAAACACCAGCGGTGCCAGGCCGCAAATGGTGGTGATGGTGGATATCGCAATGGGCCGCAGCCGTGAACTCACCGCTTCCTGCACCGCGTCGACCGCGCGCATGGCTTCTTCCTGCACATTGCTGATGGCCCGGTGCACAATCAGGATCGGGTTGTTGACCACGGTACCCATCAGGATCAGAAACCCCAGCATCGAAATCATATCGAACGGCTGGTGCACACCTTCCATGCCCATGGCGCGCAGCAGGGCCCCCACAAGATTGAGCAGCGCGAGCCCGGCTATACCGCCGGCGATGCCGAGCGGAATGGTGGTCATTATCAGCAGTGGGTATCCCCAGTGGGCAAAGATGGCCACCATCAGCAGGTACACAATCGCCAGCGCCACTACATAGTTGCTGCCGAGCGCGGCGCGGGTGGCGTCCAGCTGATCCGCGGCGCCAGAGATACCCATGGAGACCCCCAGCGGTACCTGTCCCTGGTCTTTCAGATACTGCACCAGATCTTTTTTCACACGCTCGACACCGGTTTCCAGGGCTACCGAGCGCGGGGGGATAATGTCCAGGGTAACCGTGCGGCGTCCGTCCACACGGCGTACCGTGGCAGTATCCACGGTCTCCTCAATACGGGCGAGGTCAGATAGTGGCAACACTGCACCGGCCGGGGTGTAGACGAATATCTGCTCCAGGGTCTCGACGGAGGCATCGGGGCCGTGGCGGTTGTAGAGGTAGATATCAATCTTGTCGTCATCCAGGAAAAACTCATTCACGAAGGCGCCGTCGGTCAGTGCGGCCACCGCAAAGCCAATGTCTTCGGCACTCATGCCCACTTCCGCAGCACGATCCCAGTCCGGCTTTACCTCCAGAAGTGGCTGCGCCAGCGACAGGCTGGAAGGGCGCGTCTGGATATTGGGATTTTCGAAAATTTCTCCGGCGCGGCTGTAAGCGGCCCGCGCCATCCGATACAGGTCGGCGAGGTGGGCTCCGGAAATATCCAGGGTCACACTGCGGGTGCCGCCATCGTTACTGCTGATAATGGAGCCCCGGGTGGCGAACGCGCGCATGCCCGGATAGCTCTCGTACTTTGCGACAATTGCCTGCATCAGCTCATCAATCTGGCGCGGGTCCCTGGTTTCGGAAATGATCCGTAAACTCTGTGGTGAGACCCGCAGGTTGAGGTATTTCATTGCCGGTACCGGGGTCTTGCCAGCGGCGAAATCCTCGGGCATGTCGTCGACGTAGGGCAGGAAGTATGCCTGCAACTCATCGGCAATCTTTTCCATGGTCGCCAGGTTATAGCCCGGCGGCGCGTTCATAATGGCAAACGTCTTGGCTTCTTCCCCTTCGGGCAGATACTCCGCCGGTGGTGTGAGCAGCAATACGATCGCGAGGCTGCTGAGGAAGGTGGTGACGATGCAGTACAGGCGCCGCCTCGGGGATGCCAGCAGCCAGTCGATACGGTCAATCACCGCGTGGCGCAGGCGACTGTGCTCCAGCTTTTCATTCGTGGTGCCATCGAAACGCAGCCGCGCACTGGCGGTGGGAATAACCGTGATGGCGACCAGCATGGAAACCAGAATGGACGCGGAAACCGCGATGGCGATATCGGAATAGAGCTGGCCCGCTTCCTCGACGATAAATACCACCGGCAGGAACACCATGACCGTGGTCAGGGTGGATGCCAGTACCGCCGGCCACACTTTTTTGACCCCGCTGATCGCTGCCTGCAAGCGGTCGAGCCCCCGACGGCGCTCCAGCTCGATGCTTTCGAGTACCACGATGCTGTTGTCGAGGGTCATGCCGATGGAAAACGCTACCCCGGCCAGGGAGATCACGTTGATGGTGCGACCGGCCACCAGCAGGCCGATAAACGCGGCAATGGTACAGATGGGAATGCCGACCACGCCCAGCGCGGTTGCCCGCAAAGAACGCAGGAACCAGTACATGATGGCGGTGGCGAGCAGGGCGCCCAGCAGCAGGTTCTTCCACACATTGAATACAGACGCTTCCACATAGCCGACGTCGTCGGCGGTGAGCTCCATACGCATGCCCTGGGGTTCGAGCAGCTCGCTGTTGATGAGTTTGACCTCTCGCAGCATCGCCCGCTTGATGTCGATGACATTGGAACCGCTCTCGCGGCGCACCGACAGGCTGATTACCGGCAGTCCGTTCACATAGGAATTGCTGCGGATCTTGAAATGGTCCAGCTGGATATCGGCAACCTCACCGAGCCGCACGATGCTGTCGCCGTCCCGCCGCAGGATCAGCGCGCGCAGTTGCTCCAGGTCCTGAAAGCGCCCCAATGTTCGCAGAAGATAGCGGCGTTTGCCGCTTTCGACTTCGCCCCCGGAAATATCGCGGTTGCGCTGGCTGATGGCCCGACGCACATCCGCGAGCGCGAGGTTTTGCTCGGCGAGACGCTCCGGTAGCAGCCGGATCTGGATCTGGCGCTCGGCACCGCCGTACACATCCACCTGTGCCACCCCCGGTACCCCGGACATACGCGGCCGCACATTGTCTTCCACGAAATCCCGCATCATATCCATGTCGAGGCTGCGTGGATTATCCGGCAGGGGGGATATGCGGAAATACATAAACGCATTGGCCGAGAACGAGGTTGCATACACCCGTGGTTCATCCACATTCTCGGGGTAGGAAGGCACCTGGGTGAGCGCGTTGTTGACGCGGATCAGCGTCTCGGTGATATCGACGCCAAAGGGAAACTCCAGCTCGATCTCCGCGCGACCGAGGTCCGCGGTCGATTGCAATTCCTGCAGATAGGGGATGTTGCGCAGGTATTCTTCCTGCTCGATCAGGATTTCTTTTTCGATATCCTGGGGGGTGGCACCCGGCCAGTCGGTGCGGATGGAAATTGTGCGCACTTCCAGGTCGGGGATCATTTGTACCGGGATTCGGAACGCCGCTACCAAGCCGAGAATCGCAATGATCAGGACGCTGACCGTGACCAGAATACCGTTGCGGACAATGTGCTCGAACATGATATCTGGCCCCGGAACAGTTAGCGACGGGCGGGTTTTACCAGGACAGTCTGCCCGGGCTGCAGGCTCTCGTTACCTCGCGTAATGACGATCTGTCCCGCTTTTAGTCCCGATGTGATTTCAATCAGGCCATTGAAACTGAGGCCGGTCCTCACCACCTGCTCGCGCACACCAACGGGCGTCTTGCGGTCGCCGTCGGTATCTGCGACCCATACTGTGATGCGTCCATCGGGGTAACGCAATACCGCGTCCCGTGGGACTGCAATTCCCGGTTCGGGCCGCTTTAGCTGCATGACCGCAGAAGCCGACATCCCGGGAATCAACGCTGGCAACTTGCCCGGTGGCTTTCCGTTCAATTGGGTACGCAACAGGAAGGTGCGGCCCGCATCACGGCTTAACGGTACCTTACTCTCTACCGTCGTCTGCAACAGGTGCCCGGTATCCAGTTTGACGGTAAGCGCGTCCTGGGGCTGAATTCGGGCGTAATAGCGTTGCGGCACACGGAAGTCCATGCGCAAGTCACCGGTGTCCACCAGTTCGAACAGGTTGATGCCCGGTTCCACCCATTCACCCAGATCCACGTGTCGCTGGCTGATTATGCCGGAAAAAGGCGCCACAATTTTGTGGCGTCGGAGCAGGGCGGCCTGTCGTTCCGCTTCCACTTCCGCCGCCTGTAACTGTGCATCGCGCACGCGCACTTCGGAAGCGAGGGTTTCCACTTCTGATTCAGCGATGTGCTGATCGGCGATCAGGGCCTGGGCTTCGCGGAATCGCCGTCGGCTGTCGGCCAGGGCTTCCCTGGCCCGGGCGACTTCCGCCAGCGCCACGTCCCGGCTGATGGCATTCAGCTCCGGATCCAGAATCAGTAACACATCGCCTTTGCCGACTTCACGCCCGACATCGGTGCGTATTTCCTGTACCAGTCCCTCGACTTCCGTGGAGAGCAATGCCTGTTTGAGAGGCGTTACGGTACCGGTAATCGGTACTTCTTCGATCAGTGCCTGTTGCTCGACGCGTACGGCCTCTACCGTGAGTGGTTGCGCCTCGGCGTGGCCAATACCCGCGAGGGAGGCCACGAACGTCAGGGAAAACATCAAGTGCAATCCAGCCATAGAGACAACATATCGATAAGAGTTTGCCGTGCAACTAAGGGTACACAGCTGCCGCGGGTTACCACAATGCATACGGTGGATGGAGAATAGTGGATCTAACTTTCGTGAACAGATGTTTTCAGGGCTTCGCGCTCGCTGGCCTGTAGTTGTGTATTGAGTTCCTGCATCGGGGTTTGGTCCACTACCAGCATGCCTTCATAAGAGCGGTCGAGATCGGCGATCAGCAAGATGACAACCGAATAGGCCAGGGCTAATGCAATTGCCACCTGGGGTGAGCCCTTGCGCCCGGTACCCAACTGAAAACCAATGGCAAACATCGCCAGCGCGGTAACGGCGAACAGGGCGCCCCAGATAGGTGTGGGAATGCGATAGCGACCGCCAACAAAGTCTCGCGAGGTGTGGAAATCGATGACCTCGTTCAGTGCGTCAAGAAACTTGCCCAGCCTGACGCCCTCGTAACCCGCGTCACTCAGGTTCCTGGTCACTTGCCACAGCTGCTGTTGAATAGCGGTACTGCGCGCAATCCGCTCGTTGTAGTCCGGTACGTTTTTGGGATCGAAGTCGCGGACATTTACATACTCGGCAAGCAATGCACGCACCTGTCGGCGCTCGGCTGGTGGCAGCAGGTCAGCCCGTAAATAGCTTGTTCCGATGGCGTTCACCTCGTCGAGCAGCAGTGCTTTGCGTTCGGCATAGCGCTCTGCGGCGGAATTGAAGGTGAACGCCAGCATAAACGCCAGCAGACCGAGAACCGCCGCCACGGCGCTGCCAATGGATGATTCGCTTGCGTGCCCACTACGTGTAGAGCGCCGCCCAACAAGGTTTCCCACTAACAGCGCGATAAGCACCAGCAGGATGGAAAACCCCGCAAATACAGACAGGGACGGATGACCGAAGGGACCGCTAAACATGATGCAAAAGGCCGTTGTTTTCCCGTAAGTCTGGCCCACCCGGCGGTCGGTTGCAGAGTTTTGGCGGCAATTGGTTGCGCGCAATGCGGGTTCCTTGCCGATGCGAAACAAGGGTCTGGAGCAAGAGAGGGCTGCCTGTACCGCATGATTGGCGCGTAACCCACCTCAAGTTTCTGCGATGAAGCCTTTAACCGTCACCAATGGCTTGAGACTTTCCTATATTTCCCATCACTACCCCGAATTCCGATAATGACTGGAGACGACAGCGATGCGGACCAGGTTTTCCTCTGTGGTTGCAGCCGTGGTGGTTGCGACGACGTGCCTCAGCTCTGCGCAAGTAGCATTTGCCCAGAATATGCCGCCGCCCGGCGAGCCCAAGTCCAACCAGTTTTGGTGGCCGGATCAATTAGATCTTTCGCCCCTGCGTGATCACGGGAAGTCGTCCAATCCGATGGACGATGATTTTGATTACGCCAAGGCCTTCAACAGCCTGGATCTGAATGCGGTCAAAAAGGATATCGAGAAAGCGCTGACTACCTCTCAGGACTGGTGGCCAGCGGATTATGGTCACTATGGTCCGCTGATGATTCGCATGGCCTGGCACAGTGCCGGTACCTACCGGGTGGGTGACGGCCGCGGTGGTGCCGGCGGTGGCCAGCAGCGTTTCGACCCACTGAACAGCTGGCCCGATAATGCCAACCTGGACAAGGCGCGCCGCCTGCTGTGGCCGATCAAACAGAAGTACGGCAAGTCCATCTCCTGGGCCGACCTGATGATCCTGACCGGCAACGTGGCGCTGGAATCCATGGGCTTCAAAACGTTTGGTTTTGCCGGCGGCCGCGTGGATGACTGGGAGCCGGAGTTGGTGTACTGGGGGCCGGAAACCCAGATGCTGGACTACGAAAAGCGGTTCAAAGGCAAAAAACTGGATCGTCAGCTGGCGGCCACGGTGATGGGGTTGATCTATGTGAACCCGGAGGGGCCGGGCGGAAGCCTCGATCCGAAGTTGGCGGCGGAAAAGATTCGTCTCTCATTTGGTCGCATGGCCATGAATGATGAGGAGACGGTTGCGCTGATTGCCGGTGGCCACGCATTCGGTAAAACCCACGGTATGGGCAAGCCGGATTGCATCGGTAAGGAGCCGGCAGCCGCACCGATAGAGGATCAGGGGTTTGGCTGGAAGAACAAATGCGGTAAGGGCAATGCGGAAGACACCTTTACCAGTGGCCTGGAAGGCGCCTGGACAATCACTCCGGCGCAGTGGAGCCACAACTTTCTGGATAACCTTTACAAGTTCGAGTGGAAAAAATCCAAGGGGCCTGGCGGCGGCACCGTCTGGATACCCACCGACCCGAATGCGTCGAATATGGTGCCGGATGCGCACCTGAAAGATAAGCGCCACGCCCCGATCATGCTGACGACCGATCTGGCGCTCAAGGAGGACCCCGCCTATCGCAAGATTTCCGAGCGGTTCAAGAACAACCCCAAAGAGCTCGAGGATGCCTTTGCACGCGCCTGGTTCAAGCTGACCCACCGGGACATGGGGCCAAAGGCGCGGTACCTGGGCTCCGAGATTCCCAAGGAGGACCTGCTCTGGCAGGATCCGCTGCCAGCGGTGGACTACAAGCTCCTCGATGAGAGTGACGTGGCCAAGCTCAAGGCCAAGATTCTCGCCTCCGGCCTGACTATCCCGCAGCTGGTGCGCACTGCCTGGGCTTCCGCATCCACGTTCAGA
The DNA here is from genome assembly GCF_009931115.1 of Microbulbifer hydrolyticus. Taxonomy (NCBI): domain Bacteria; kingdom Pseudomonadati; phylum Pseudomonadota; class Gammaproteobacteria; order Cellvibrionales; family Microbulbiferaceae; genus Microbulbifer; species Microbulbifer hydrolyticus. Next base: position 1,854,158 of record NZ_CP047491.1, read on the forward strand.
GGCTCGGATATGCGTGGGGGTGCGAACGGTGCGCGTATCCGTTTGAAACCGCAGAAAGACTGGCCGGTGAACAATCCAGCCGAACTGAGCAAGGTGCTGGCAAAGCTCGAAAGCATCCAGAAAGACTTCAACGGTTCGCTGTCCGGGGGCAAACAGGTTTCCCTGGCTGACACCATCGTACTGGCGGGTAATGCGGCGGTAGAGCAAGCGGCGAAGAAGGCCGGGCACAATGTGACAGTGCCGTTCAAGCCCGGACGTGCCGACGCCACCATGGAGATGACAGATGTGGAGTCCTTCTCCTGGCTAGAGCCCCGCGCCGATGGATTCCGCAACTACTACAGTAAGGGCAATTCCGTGTCACCGACGGAAATGCTTGTCGATCGTGCCGACCTGCTGACCCTCACGGTACCGGAAATGACCGTACTCGTTGGCGGTATGCGGGCGCTCGGGGCCAACACGGCCAATGTGAAGCACGGTGTATTCACCGACAAGCCCGGTACTCTCAGCAATGACTTTTTTGTCAATTTGCTGAGTATGGATACCGAATGGTCCAAGTCCTCCGAAGATGGTGTTTATCAGGGTAAGGATCGCACCAGCGGTAAAGTGAAGTGGACAGCAACCCCGGTCGATCTGATTTTCGGCTCAAATTCCGAGCTGCGCGCGCTAGCCGAGTACTACGCCACCGAGGATGCAGGCGAGGTATTTGCCAGCGACTTCGTTGATGCCTGGGCCAAGGTGATGAACCTGGACCGGTTTGATTAACAGAACGACAGAGTATCCACCTGGCTCCTTGCAATTGTGAGCCAGGTGGATAGTGTGCCGCGTGTTCTTTTCTTCCTGTCAAAAGCCCCACTCAAATCCAAACGTATAGCGGTCGTTTTGGCGGAATTGTCCGTAGAGTCCGTCCGCGGTCCCACTGAAAACGTCTGCACCCAACCATACTTCCAGATTACTGAACCAGAGGTAGCTGATTCTGGGACGCTACCTTCTGTCACCTCGATTCAGGGAATACAGGCCCTGGAATCCAACGGTCCAGGTATTGTGTGCCGGTCTTTGTTCTATATGTATAAGCATGTACCTGCAACGACATTTTGTGGCGACATCCGGTTTATGCCAGTCGGCTGCGTTGTTACCGTCATATAAGGAAAGTGATCCGTACACCGGGGTTTGTCGTAGCCCATAAAAATATGTAGCTGGAGCCAAATCATGAAGTTACTCCCTGCCGGTCTGTTACTGGTGTGTCTGTTCCAGTTGTCCGATGTGGCGGCAGAATCAATCTCCGTACGTATCAACAATGCGCCAGAGCAGGGTGTGGTGGTCATCCAGCTTTACGACAATCCCAGTACCTTTGGCGACTTTCGCAACCCGGTCCGGGAAACCCGCCATCCCGTCTCCGCCGATGGTGTCTACCGCATAACCAATGTCCCCGCCGGCGAATACGCCGTTCTTGCCTATTTCGACGAGAATGAAAACGGCGCACTCGACAGGACGTTCATCGGGATCCCGAAGGAGCCCATTGCGCTGTCGAACAACTACAAGCCCAAGGGGCCGCCCAGTTTTCAGAGGGCGAGTTTCAGAAAGCTGGATGACGGTGAACACGTGTTGGATCTCGAGATGTACAGCGTGCTGGGCGAGGCAGGCCAGTGGGGTGTGGGTCTCGGCGTGATTGGGCGCAGTAGCCCTTACAAAGGCTCTGATACCAACGTGGTGCAGGTGATACCTGCGATTACCTATTTCGGGGAACGGCTCCAATGGGTCGGCCCGCAGCTCCGCTACGGCCTGGTGGGGAGTGATCAGCTGCGACTGGCGGTCACCGCCACCTACCGTGTGGGCGCGTATGAGGAAGACGACAGCCCCATCCTGCAGGGGCTCGGCGACCGCGACAATACATTGATGGCCGGGATCGGCCTGGTCTATGAGGGGAAGCAGGGGGTTGATGTCGACTTCCGCTACGAGCACGACGTGCTTGGGCGGGCAGACGGTGGCACGGCAGCGCTAACGGTATCCAAAGGGTTCCAGTGGGGTAACCTGCGTCTTTCCCCCGCTCTCGGTGTCAACTGGCTGAGCAGCGACCTGGCGAACTACGATTTCGGGGTTCCCGTTGCAGCGGCCCTGCCGGGGAGACCGGCATACGATGTTGGCAGCAGTATCAACGTTGAGGCCGGTGTCAGTGGCCTTTACGAAATCACAGAAAACTGGCGATTCGTACTGTCCGTGAGCGCAGAGTTCCTGGACAGCGAAATTACTGATAGTCCGATCGTCGCCGACGACCAGGTATTCAAAGGCTTTGCGGCGCTTACCTACACTTTCTGAATGCGGCTTTCTGAATGTGGATTTCTAAATGTGTCTTCGCAAATTCGCGTGAAACTGTGGTGACCTAAGCGCAACGGCCGTTGTATCTATTGCTCGGGTATGTCGTTACACCGTTTGCAGGCCACGCGATTCTTGAAATTTCTGATACGAAAAATCAGGAAAATACTTGACGTTATAAACGCCCAGAGAATGCCAAATTCTATAGCGTATTCCAGTTCCCGGCCTTTCAGATATTGCACGCCTGTGAACAGCGTAAACAGAAGCACGGCCATAACGGCATACTGAAATATCGATTTTCTGACTGGCATCGAGAATCTCCTTTTCCCTCAAGATACATAAGGCCTGCGGCGTCACGGAAAGTCGCTAACTTCTGTTTGTGCTTGATATACGCGCCAATCCGCGAACCCATTGTTCGACGGCATAACGCTATATTCATACGTTGTACGCAAGTTGGCAACTCGGCTGTCGCTCGCCAAACTTTCCCTTCATGTCTGCGTCATGCACGGCTGGAGGATCTGTCAGAATAATCCAATCTGGGGCTGCTGGTCACAGAGCTCCAGTGGCTTTACCTGCGGACGCTGCGCGTGTAGTAGATCAGTCCACAATTTGACAAGGCAGAGAGCATCGCCGTTGTCCGGCATATGCATAAACACGAATGGCCGGACTCCTAGCTCTATCCAATTGGCGACACGCTCTACCCAGGGCGCGAGGTACTCGCGGTTACTCTCCAGATCCGGGTGGCCGATATAGCGGATGACAGGGGGTGCCTCTACCGGTAACAGGTGCACGGGCACATTCGGTTTCTTGCGCTGGGCGTCGACAATTGACGGGCTATCGGCCTTAGCCGCGAACAGACCCCGGCTATCCAGGCATACGCGGGCACATTTGCGCTCGCGGAGCCCCCGGTTCAGCACGCGCTCGGCGTCTCCCTTCTGGAAAAAAGCCGGATGCCGGACTTCCACGGTGCACATAACGGGCGAGGGCAGTCGGTCGATAAAGCGCCACAGATTGTTCAGGTGCTGTGGCCCAAAGGTTGCGGGCAACTGAAGTAAAAAGGGCCCGAGTACATGCTCCAATGGGGAAACGATTTCGAGGAAGTCCCGTATTTCCTTCTCCGGAGGTGCCAGCAACTGATCGTGGGTAATGCTGCGAGGAAATTTCAGCAGGAAACGAAAATCGTCAGAAACCTGGCTGCGCCACTGCGCGCACTGGTCCTGGGTGGGCGTTGCGTAGAACGTTGTATTGCCCTCGACACAGTTCAGCACCTGACTGTAGCGTTCCAGTGGCGTGGAACCTTCCGGTAAGCGGTTGTTCCACGCCGGGTGATGCCACTGGGGACAGCCGAGGAAATAGGGGAGATTCATGGTTTCGCAGTGATAAATATTCCGGGCCAAATGTAATGAGGGTGATGCTTAAGTCAAGTCTGCACTTTTAGTTTTAAATCATTAGAATGCGCGACCTTTTCACTGGGCAGAATTTGGTGGGCAGACAACCCACCTGTGAGCTGCACTCAAGAATGCGAAGAGGTTGACTGAAGTTCTATGATCGTATTTACCCTGACCAATGAAGATACGGACGAAGTATGGGTTGGCACGGCACGCGAAGGGGTAACCCCGGAAGCCCGCTTTCAGCAAATCCAGGCCGCACTTACACTGGGTATCGATCATCCGTTCTATCAGGAACTGAAAAAGTTTGGCGCTGGCGCTTTCACTCCGAGCCTGTTCGCCGTGGCGGAAGACCGCCTGGAGCTGCAGGAGCTGGTTGAAGAGGCGCTGGATTCATTCAACGCTAAAAGCCTTGTAGGAATAAAGACCGTTCGCCCCGGTACCACTAAGTCTGCGTTGTCACCCAAGCCAAAGCCTCGCGCGAGCCGCGCGAAGACTTCTACTGGCGCCAAAGCCACAGTATCTAAAACCGCAAAGCCGGTAAAAGAAAAGCTGGCAACCGGGCGCACCGGTAGTGCCGCTCGAGAGCGCGCGATCAAAGCGGGTATCGAAGCAGAAAAGGCCAGGATGGCAGCGGCCAAAGCCAAGAAAGTTCAGGATGAAGCCGATGAAATGAGGGCGATCCTGGCGGGGCTGGATGCCCGGGGTTCGACACTGTCCCGCCGCTGAGCGACCACAGCGGATCGTACCTTCCAATCGCTTCGGGGTGGGCTCCCTGTCCGCCCCTCAGCCTTTGCTATAGAACCCGAGTTGTACCAGCGCTGCACGAATCTGGCTTACTGTCGCATTTTTTAGCTGCCGGTAGTCGGGGTAGGGGGTTAGCAGTATCTGCCGTTCATAATCGATGGCGACGGCTGGCGCTTCCCTCAATGGCCTGGCATCCAGGCCGGGTATCTCGAAGCGCTGTAAATTGTCCTTACCCCCAATCCAGTGCCATGTATCGAAGGCCTTCAAGTGCGGAGCAAAGCACAGGGCAGTTTGCCGAAACAGCTCCCTATCCCTGAAATCGCGCCACTCCTCTCCCGGGCTCGCAACCTTGGCCAGCAATGTCACAATTTTGCGCCAGTGGTTCGAGTTGTTTTTTATTAGCTCGCGGGTATCGGGGTTCCCGATCAACTGCTCCAGCCCCTCGGGACGGTGAGGAAGATAGAGAATCAGCGATGGGCGCTCAGTGCCGAGATAGTCCAGTTCGGGCATGGTGATGTACTGCCGGCTGATAGGTTATTTGAGAGCCATCGTTCTTCTTAGTGATCCTGTTGTGTGGACTTGTCAGAGCAGCGTACAGGACGCCCTGGATTCTTGGTGAAACGCGGCAATCAGGGAGTACTGCAAGAACGGGGCGCAGGTGGTCAGGCAGTCCTTTATCCAGTAGTGAATATCTTCGGGATCCAGCGACTCGTCAGTGGCAGTGAATTGGCATTGCACCACATTGCGCGAGTCGTGTTCTTTTTCATCGTCGGTTACCACGATGGTAAGTGTAGAGGTGTCAACGTTCCAGCCGAAAAGCATGTACCTGGAGTCGTCCTGGATGTTGTTCTCCAATAGGCCACAGGCTTTATCAATGCAGGCATCGATTGCCTGCTGCATCTTCTCGTCTGAGGTAACTTCAAGGCTCGCGGAGTGTATGACGCGCTCGGAGCTATCCTCGCTGGTGGTGCCGGCGGGGCTGCCCGCATTCTCAATTGTCCACATCAAGTCCATGTTATGTCCTGGGTGACAGGGTTGTGAAAAAAAAACCCCGCTTGTGAGAGCGGGGCTTTCCATTGAGCGTCAGCTCGCTGTTTAAGTGAGAGACTTAAACAGCAACGTCCTGAATCTCGGTAGCGGCAATGCGCTTGCCTTCTTCGGCAGATTTCTGGAATTCCTCAATCTGGTCGAAGTTCAGGTAGCGGTAGATTTCCGCCGACATGGAGTTAAGGTTCTGGGCGTACTCCTGGTATTCCGCCGGGGTCGGCAGTTTACCCAGGATGGCGCCTACAGAAGCCAGCTCCGCGGAGGTCAGGTACACATTGGCACCATCGCCCAGGCGGTTCGGGAAGTTCCGCGTGGAAGTGGAGAGTACGGTGCTGTTCGGGGCTACACGTGCCTGGTTACCCATGCACAGGGAGCATCCGGGCATTTCGGTGCGGGCACCGGCTGCGCCGTAGATGTTGTAGTAGCCTTCTTCCATCAGCTGGTGCTCGTCCATCTTGGTAGGCGGAGAGATCCACATGCGGGTGGAGATTCCACCTTTGTGCTGCTGCAGCAGTTTACCGGCGGCACGGAAGTGACCGATGTTGGTCATGCAGGAGCCGATGAACACTTCATCGACCTTGTCGCCAGCAACGTCGGACAGCAGCTTGGCGTCGTCCGGGTCGTTCGGGCAGCAGACGATGGGCTCCTTGATTTCCGCCAGGTCGATTTCGATTACTGCAGAGTATTCGGCGTCGGCGTCGGCGCTCATCAGTTCGGGGTTTTCCAGCCACTCTTCCATGGCGCGTGCACGACGCTCCAGGGTGCGCTTGGAACCGTAGCCCTCAGAGATCATCCAGCGCAGCAGGGTAATGTTGGAGCGCAGGTACTCGGCGATGGCGTCTTCCGGCAGCTTGATGGTACAGCCGGCCGCGGAACGCTCTGCAGAGGCGTCGGACAGTTCGAATGCCTGCTCTACGGTCAGGTGATCCAGACCTTCGATCTCGAGGATGCGGCCGGAGAAGATGTTCTTCTTGCCTTTCTTCTCGACGGTCAGCAGGCCTTCCTGGATGGCGTAGTAGGGGATCGCGTGTACCAGGTCACGCAGGGTGATGCCCGGCTGCATTTCGCCCTTGAAGCGCACCAGTACGGACTCCGGCATATCCAGCGGCATGACGCCAGTAGCTGCGGCAAACGCCACCAGACCGGAACCGGCCGGGAAGGAGATGCCCATCGGGAAGCGGGTGTGGGAGTCACCACCGGTGCCCACGGTGTCCGGCAGCAGCATGCGGTTCAGCCAGCTGTGGATGATGCCGTCACCCGGGCGCAGGGAAACACCGCCGCGGTTCATGATGAAGTCCGGCAGAGTGTGCTGGGTGTCGATGTCCACGGGCTTCGGGTAGGCCGCGGTGTGGCAGAAAGACTGCATGGTGAGGTCGGCCTGGAAGCCGAGGCACGCCAGGTCTTTCAGTTCGTCACGGGTCATCGGGCCAGTAGTGTCCTGGGAGCCGACCGTGGTCATCTTCGGTTCGCAGTAGGTACCGGGGCGTACGCCGTCGATGCCGCAGGCTTTACCGACCATCTTCTGGGCCAGGGTGAAACCTTTGCCGGTGTCGTTCGGCTGCTCCGGCAGACGGAACAGGTCGGAGGCGCCAAGGCCCAGGGATTCGCGCGCTTTGGTGGTGAGGCCACGACCAACGATCAGGTTGATGCGACCGCCGGCCTGAACTTCGTCCAGCAGCACGTCGGACTTCAGTTCAAACTCGGACAGTACCTTGCCGTCTTCGGACAGGATCTTGCCTTCGTACGGGCGGATCTCGATGATGTCGCCCATGTTCAGGTCGTCGACCGGGGCTTCAAATACCAGTGCGCCGGCATCTTCCATGGTGTTGTAGAAGATCGGGGCCACTTTACCGCCGATACAGATGCCGCCGCCTTTCTTGTTCGGTACGCCGGGCAGGTCTTCACCGAAGAACCACAGTACGGAGTTGGTGGCGGATTTGCGGGAAGAACCGGTACCCACTACGTCGCCGACGAAAGCAACCGGGTAGCCTTTTTCCTGCACTTCAGCAATTTGCTTCATCGGGCCGGTAACGCCGTGCTCTTCCGGCTCCAGGCCGTCGCGGGTCATTTTGTACATGGCGCGCGCGTGCAGGGGGATATCCGGGCGGGACCAGGCATCCGGGGCCGGGGACAGGTCGTCAGTGTTGGTTTCACCAGTCACCTTGAATACCGCAACCTTGATGCTTTCGGGCACCTTGTTGCGCTTGGTGAACCATTCACCTTCCGCCCAGGACTGGATCACGTCTTTGGCAACTTCGTTGCCAGCCTTGGCTTTCTCTTCCACATCGTGGAAGGCGTCGAACATCAGCAGGGTGCCTTTCAGCTGCTCGCCGGCGAGTTCGGCCAGGTCTTTGTCGTCCAGCAGGTCAACCAGGGTGGAAATGTTGTAGCCGCCCAGCATCATGCCGAGCAGTTTGGTGGCGTGTTCGCGGTCGATCAGCGGGGATTCCGCTTCGCCCTTGACGATGGCGGTGAGGAAACCGGCTTTCACGTAAGCCGCTTCGTCCACACCCGGCGGAACGCGGTTGGTGATCAGGTCCAGGAGCTCCTGCTCTTCACCGGCGGGCGGGTTCTTCAGCAGCTCAACCAGGCCGGCAACCTGTTCGGCATTCAGGGGCTTGGGTGGGATATCTTGTTCGGCGCGCTCGGCGACGTGTTTGCGATAGGCTTCAAGCACGGATAATTCCCTCTTTGGTATATGGGGTGGAACCAACAGCTTTCCAGGAATCCGGAGGTGGATACATCGCCAACCGAACCCCGATTTACATCGATGGCCGCTGGAAGCGGGTGGCGAATTCTACAATAAACGCATACCGCTGTTAAGTTCGTTGAAAAATCAATAACTTACGCGAATTATCGCCATTCACCACACGAATAAAGGTCGATAAAATGGTCAGCTTGATGCTGAGAATCAATCGCATTTGTCGCCCCTAATATCCATCCGGTGAATAGACGAAACCCTCCATCAAAAATGCTATTCTGTGACGCTTCCTTTCACACCGTTTTATTTGGCCCGCCGGGAAATACCCGGCCGGAAGATGAGGTATTTCCACTTCATGGCGATCTATAAGAAAGTGCGCACGCCCTGCATCGGGGTCTGCTCCACAGGGATAGGTGACAACGTTTGCCGCGGTTGCAAGCGTTTCGCCCATGAAGTGATCGACTGGAATGCATATTCTGAGGAGCAACGCCGCATTATTGCAGAGCGCCGTGAAGGTTACCTTGCAAATGCCGTGCGCAGTCAGCTTGAAATCATCGACCGGGATCTCTTGTTGAGCCAGTTGCGCCACCAGCAGATCCGCTTCAACCAGGACGAGAGCCCGTACTGCTGGGTGTTCGAGTTACTGCGCGCCGGCGCCAGTCAGATCAACGACCTGGCCGCGTTCGGCCTGGCGCCCACCCTGGCGGCCAGGGGGGTGCCGCTGGTCGAGGTGCGCCGCCGGATTGATGAGGACTTCTACGCGTTGTCGGAATCCTATTATTTGCGCTTCGTTTCACCCGGCCTGCAGGCGGGCTGAACTCTCCGGTCAGGCGGTCGCTTACAGGGAGTATTACCATCGCTCAGCATATTTCAACGGATCGCCGCGCTCTGCTGGTTCGAAACCCGGGTAGCCGGCAAGGCGATAGCGCCGATCTCGACGCCGGTCTCGAAAGGCTGGAGGCTGCCGGGGTCCATGTGGACCAGCAGTTGTCGCGGTCCGCGGACCAGACGCGGGACATCATTCGGAAGCACTGTAATGACGTCGACTTCGTGATTATCGGGGGAGGTGACGGCACCATCAGTTCCTCTGCCAGCGTATTGCTCGAGTGCGGCCTGCCATTTGCCATACTTCCCCTTGGAACCGCCAACGACCTGGCGCGCTCCCTCGGTATTGAAAGCCTGGATCAGGCGTTTGCCACCATTTGTGACGGTCACACAACCAGGATCGATCTGGGGGTCGTCAACGACCATCTGTTTTTTAATGTGGCCAACCTCGGACTGGGTGTGCATGTCACCGAGGAGCTGACCCCGGAAGTGAAGCAGCGCTGGGGGGTGTTCAGCTATCTGAAGGCGCTGGCGGCAGCGCTTGCCCGCCATCGTCAATTCAGGGTATCGATCAATGTCGATGGTGCGGAGCATTCGATGCGCTCGATGCAGCTGGCGGTGGGTAACGGTCGCTTTTATGGCGGTGGCAATGTTGTCGATCAGAAGGCCACAATCGACGATGACCTGCTACACCTTTACAGCCTGAGGCCGCAGACGTTCTGGGAGCTGCTCACGCTTGCCCCTTTGCTGCGAGGGGGCCGACACGACCTTGCTCGGCGTATTTTTGCCACTTCCGGAAGGCAGCTGAACGTTTCCACACGTCCGTCCGGCATGGCGATTCATGCCGACGGTGAGCCCGTGACTCAGACTCCGGCTGCTTTTTCCGTGCGGTCGGCGGCACTTGAGGTTTTGGTGCCAGCAGACTCCCCATTACTGAATCGGTGACAGATTGATGAGCATATTGCGCAATGACACCCAGGTGGCGCTCAACGACTTGCACAGGGCGTTGCAGGAAAGTGCGGATCACTACCAATATGCGGCAGACTTCCTTGAAGGCTCCGCCGCCAGCGACGTGTGTGCGAAGCTGGTGCGAGAGAGACGAGGGCTTGCGGCCCGGGTGGCAGATGCCATCCGGGAATCCGGCGAGCTACCGGGTGAGGCGGATCGTGACCTGGAGGCTGCCGAGCAAATCAGGCAGCGTTTCGAGGCCCTGGTTGAGGGGGACGAAGTATCTGCCGTGGTTACCCATCGACTGGATGCTGAGGGGGAGTTTCTCGCATTTCTCGAGCGTGACGTGCGGCCGCTACTGGGGGATACGCACTCGGAGCTGCTGAGCGAGAGTCGGAAAAGTGTCGACCATGCCCGCGAGCTCCTCGGGTCACTGGGTGCGGGTGGGGAGTAGCGCGCTTTACTTTCCGGTGTGCAGGTAAACGCGGAGCGCCGGTAAAAAGGGGGCCGGGGCGATTCTCAGGTCGCGTCGCTGTCTTCTCCTGCTCGCCGGGGGCTCGTGTTCGACACGGGTGAACTCCGGCAAGCGTCTTGTCTCCTCGCTTTCCACCAGTACCGGCATCGCCGCGTATCCTACCTGGCGATAGCTTCCCTCATTCCCATTCTCTTCGTCGTAAAAGACCTCAGCCACCTGCAGGTTGGGGCGGCTCTGCACCTGCACTTGACGCAACATACCGTGCTGACTGGGGTGCAGGTCTGCGAGCAGCTGTCGCTGGTACTGAATGCCGGTGTCCTGTCCCTGGGGGTCGAGTTGCACCAGCTTGTGTTCACACCATGCCACGGTGACCTTGCGGATGGATTTGCGGGCCTTGATCCAGCTCAGTGCAATGGCGTCCGGCTTTTCAGGGCACAGCAGAATCTGCCGGTAGCACTGTCGCAGGTGGGTGCGCGGGTACCCGGCATCGGCGAGTGCGTCGCGCAGGCGCTCATTACGCTCCAGGGCAGGGCGGTCGGCCAGGCCGCTTTTGATCGCTCCGGTCAGCTGCTGGAAGGCGAACTTGGCCTCATTGAGTGACTGCGCGCTCCGAATGACGTTGCCGGGTACCGCGAGGATTCCGGGGATCTGCAGGGTTTGCCGTGCGTCGCCGAGTTCGCTCTGTTCGCAATAGTTCAGCTGGGAAAACAGGGCGGCGGTCAGGCTGAACGGAGAGTCGAAGCTCCGCTCCAGTTGTATGGCGGCCTCTTTGGCATACAGGGGCTCGAGCAGGTAGCTCTCCCAGGCTTGAGGGCTCTGCTCGAGCGACGCCAGTGCAGCACTCAGGTCTGCGGCACGGTGATGCATTGCATCGAGCGTGCCCGGGAGCTGGCGGATCAGTGTGGGCAACTCTGCGGCGCTTTTTTGTTCGGGGGAATCCGTCATCAAGAGGATGGCCTTCAGTGTGCATAAGAGCTGATATTAATACACTTAATAAGCCGTTATCAAATATCGCATGCTCTAACGTTCGCCGTACCCCCGTCGCAAAATCGACGGTTATCCAGAAGCGGGGGAGGCGCTATAATGCGCCGGCTTGCGGGTGGTGCCCGCGAGAGCAGCGATTGCTGCCCTTATTCATCCTATGTTGTCCGTTGCCCATGACTACCGAAGTGCCAGACCTTTCCGCGATTCACGAATTCCTGCTGTGCCCGACACCGGACGCCTGGGTGGAAGCCGCGCTGGCCGAGCCAGAGTTGATGCTGGTGGATCACGCCAACTGCGAGAAAAAGGCCGCGGGTACCGCGCTGAACCTGATGTTCCGCTATCTGGATAATTTCGAGCTGCTCAACAAGATGTCGAGGCTCGCCCGCGAGGAATTGCGCCACTTTGAGCAGGTGATCGCGATTATGAAAAAGCGCGGAATTGCTTATCCGCATATCAGTGCTTCTCGCTATGCCGCGGGACTGCGCAAAGAGGTCCGTGGTGCTGAACCGGGGAGGCTGGTGGATACACTCATCTGTGGCGCAATTATCGAGGCGCGCTCCTGTGAGCGGTTTGCGCGCATTGCTCCGCAGCTGGATGAGGAACTCCAGAAGTTCTACCTGTCGCTGTTGAAGTCTGAAGCGCGGCATTTCCGCGATTATCTGACGCTGGCGCAGAAGGCCAGTGGGGAGGACATTACGCCGCGGGTGAACGCCCTGTTGGAGGTTGAGCGCAAGCTTGTGGAAGAGGGCGACGGTGAGTTTCGTTTTCACAGCGGTGTGCCCGGGCTCGCCTAAACACGCTTGCATCCGGTTCAGCTACGGTCAATTTTCCCGAGTAGTTCAATGAACTCGTCCAGGTCCACCTGGTTGCGGTAGTCCACGGTAAATTTATTGTGGAAGAATATCGTGAGTTCCACCTTGGGCGAGTTTAGAAACACGGTGTACCCGTCGAAATCCGTGCTGGCGGTGAGCCCGCGGTAGCGCCAGCCTTCATCGGTTTTCTCGCCATGCTTGGTGATCTTGTCGAATACGCGCAGCGCCTGTTTTACATCAATCTTCTGTTCGAGTTCCACGCATCTCCCCGCGATCGGTTGATCTAAGCTTTAGTCTTTCTGATTGCCCATGGCTATTCGCCGGAGGCAGAATTCCCAGCATAGATTACGCCATGCGCTCTAACCAAGCTCACGATGCCATCTCAACCAGGCTGTTTGACGGGCTCGCCTACCTCGGGGTGCTGCCATTTGTCATCGGCATTGTGATGGCGTATGCCGATTTCAGGTTCGCCGGTATCGACGGCCGCCTCTGGTTTACCGCCTATAGCAGTGTGATTCTTAGTTTTCTGTGTGGTGTCTGGTGGGGCGGGGCGTTGAACCGGTTGGATCACAGCCACCGGCTGGCGCTGATGCTGTTGAGTAATGTCGTGTGTCTTATTGGCTGGTGTGCGCTGTTGTTTTATCGGTTCCCGTTTTCGCTGCCGGTGCTGGCGGCGTCCTACCTGTTTGTGGAGCGCGCGGAAGCGCGGCTGAAGCCAAACCTGCCATATTTCGCCGGCTATTTTGAGAGCCGAAGCCGGGTGACCTATCTGGTCGTTTTTTGTCATCTGGTGATGATCGGTGTTCTGTGGCGCTGACCACTTCTGCGATCAATTCCCGTCCTCGATTACCTTCACTACCTCGCCCAGCCTGTCGCCTACGATCTCTCGAATTTGCACCGCCAGCTCACGATACAATCGGCGGCTCGGCGTGCTGGCGCGCCACACAAGTCCATGCTGGCGGCGTATCGGCTTGGCTTTCAGTTCGCTGACGTGGAGCGCTTCCGGGTTGTGCATCTCCGAGTGCACGTAGAGACCGGGGAGAAATGCGACGCCGAGTCCCATCACTACCATCTGCCTGAGTGTGTCCAGGCTGGTCCCTTCGTAGTCTCGCTGCACGTTTGCCCCGAGGCTTTGGCAGATTTCTTGCACCTGATGGTGGAAGTGGTGTTGCCCTTCCAGCGTGAGGACTTTTTCACCGCGCAATTGGGTGGGACTGACGGTGGCCTTTCCCGCAAGGCGGTGGTCCGCCGGCACCACGAATTTTAGCGGCTCGGTAAACAGCGGCTCCACAGATAGGTCGTCCCGATCCACTGGCAAGGGGACGATGGCAATATCATAACTGCCCTCGCTCAACCCTCGCAGCAGCTGCCGCGGCGGTCCCTCGCGTACATACAGTTTCAAACGGTGGTGTCGCGCATGTAGTGCGGGCAGCACGTGCGGCAACAGGTAAGGCCCCAGGGTAGGGGGGACCCCCAGCTTGTAGGTGGTCTGCAGGCCTTGCGCGATGGTATCCGCATTTTCCCGGAATTCACGCATTACCAGCAGCAGCTGGCGGGCTTGTTCCAGTAGTTCGCGGCCCTCGGGTGTAAGCAGCGTGCCGGATCGGGAGCGCTCAAACAGTGGGAGCCCGAGCAGTGTTTCCAGGGATCGAATCTGGGTGGTCAGGGCAGGCTGACTGACACCGAGCTCTTCCGCGGCGCGCCGGTAGCTCGAGCGTGACGCGATGGTCACAAAGTACTCGATTTGTCTGAATGTGGGGGTTTGGGGCTGTGCTGGCAAAGTAACTCCGGCGTCTACCTGATAATAAATAGTTATCAACGATTAGTATTTTAACTTATTGAACTATCAAAAAATAATGCTTTCCAACCTGTTTGCCCATTTCTGTTTAGCAGTAAGGAGTTTCCGTGGAACATGTGATTTCTGGTGTGGCGAAGTTTCAGAAAGAAGTTTTCCCAACCAAAAAGGCCCGTTTCTCTGAATTGGCCGAGGGTCAAAGTCCCGAAGTACTTTTCATTACCTGTGCGGACTCCCGCATTGATCCGAACCTGGTTACGCAGACTGAGCCGGGTGAGCTGTTCATCTGCCGCAATGCCGGCAATGTGGTTCCTCCCCATAGCAGCCAGACCGGTGGTATGACGGCGTCCATCGAGTTTGCCGTGGCGGCGCTGGGTGTTTCCCACATTGTCGTGTGTGGTCATACCGACTGCGGGGCCATGAAAGGGGCGATTGAGCCGGAAAAACTCGACAGTCTTCCGCACGTGAAGGAGTGGTTGAGCCATTGCCGCTCTGCCACAGAAGTCGTGCGCGACCGTTGCGGTTCTCTGACTCATGAACATCTTGACCAGGTCACTTGTGAGAACGTCATCCAGCAGATGCAGCACCTCCGCACACATCCATCGGTTGCCACAGGCCTGGCAAGCGGCCGGGTCACCCTGCACGGCTGGGTATACAACATCGGCAGCGGCGATGTGCTCTGTTTCGACGAAGAAACACGCGAGTTCAAGCCTATGGATGAGCGCTACCGTGCGATGTTCGGTGATATGCCGAAAGAGGTCGCTGCTGGTTCCTGCTGTAGCTAATGCGCTGACACGGAAGTAAATGAAGTAAAAGAGGTTCAGCAGTAATGAAGTTCGATCTATCCAATTTGCGTGGCGATATTACCGGAGGTATTACCGCCGGTGTCGTTGCGCTTCCCCTTGCACTGGCATTGGGTGTCGCCTCCGGGCTCGGCCCGATGGCCGGTATGTATGGTGCCATCGCGGTGGGTTTTTTCGCCGCGCTGTTTGGGGGCACCGGACCGCAGATTTCCGGACCAACAGGCCCCATGGTGGTGGTGCTGGCCGGTCTGTTTGCGAGTCTTTCCGGAGATGCCTCGCTTATCTTTACCGCCGTCATTCTGGCGGGCTTGTTACAGATTGTTTTTGGGGTGCTGGGGATAGGGCACTACATCCGACTGGTGCCCTATCCGGTGATCTCCGGATTTATGACCGGTATCGGTGTCATCATTATTATTCTGCAGCTGAACCCGGTGCTGGGGCACGCATCACCCAGCGGGACCCTCGGAGCGTTGGGTAATATCCCGGAAGCGCTCTCGGCGATTCACCCGGCTAACCTCCTGCTCGGTATCGCGACACTGGTGATGGTGTACATGTGGCCCGCGAAGTGGGGGCGATATGTCCCGAGCCCGCTCGCCGCGTTGATTGTCGGCACATTGGTGGCGTACGTCGCACTGGATGTTCCGGTTCTGGGTAGCATCCCCACAGGCTTGCCGGAACTGCAGATGCCGGTTCTCGGTGGCGATAATATGGTGCTGGTGATAGAGGCCGCGATCATCCTTGCCATTCTTGGCAGCCTGGATAGCCTGCTCACTTCATTGGTGGCCGACAACATGACCCGTACGCGCCACCACAGCAATAAAGAGCTGATCGGTCAGGGCATCGGCAACACCGCGGCCGGGCTTATCGGCGGTATCGCGGGTGCCGGTGCCACCATGCGCACCGTGGTCAACATCCGCTCCGGGGGGCAGACACGCATCTCCGGTATGGCGCACTCGCTGGTGCTGCTGGCGGTGGCGCTGGGGCTCGGGCCCTTGGCGGAAAATATTCCGCAGGCAGTGCTGGCGGGTATTCTGGTTAAAGTCGGTCTGGATATCATCGACTGGAAATACCTGAAGCGCGCGCATCAGGGTCCCCGCTGGGATCTGTTGCTGATGGTGCTGGTATTGGGTATGACGGTGTTTGTCGACCTGATCACTGCGGTTGGGGTCGGTGTGGTGTTGGCCGCACTGGCTTACGTAAAGCAGGTGGCGGGGCTTCAGATCGAGCATCTGCGCAATCTGCCCGAGCACCTGGACAGTGATGAGGACAAGGCAATTCTTGAGCGTAATCGCGACAAAATCGCCCTGTTCGAGTTCAGCGGCCCGCTGAGCTTCGGTGCGGCCGCTGATCTCGGTCACCATGTGCGGGAGCAGAGTGGCGGCGGCGCCCAGGTGCTGATTCTGGACTTCTCGTCCGTGCCATTTCTGGATGTATCAGCAGCCCTTGCGGTGGAAACCATTGCTTCCGATGCCAAAAGTAGCAGCAAGCGTCTGTTGCTGGCGGGTATGAACGATGAGGTGCACAAGGTGCTAAAAGCACTGAATGGCCGCATCCCGGCTCAGGGTAGTTACCAAACCCTGAGCGAGGCATTACAGGCCGCGGAGGCTTCACTGAAGGAGTCTGAAAGTGGCGAGCCGCAGTCGCTGCCGGCGGCTGGCGCGAGTTAAGTAGGCCTTAAACTCGCTGCGCCATCGAATGCCCCGGATCGTCCCTCGAATTTATGTCGGGGGTTGGTTCGGGGCATTTCTGTTTTCGCTGGCGTTTATTTGTGGGCGGTTTCTACCGAGGTCACCACCGCATGGGGGGACAGCTCTGCCATGATTTCCCTGAGTGGAAGCAATTGCCAGCATGGCAACGCGCCCACGTCCGTATGGTTTCCCCGCAGAATCCGTCTGGCCATTGCGACTGCTGGCGCGGCGGGAATCCACGGGCCATCGCCATTCAGGCCCAGAATCTGCCAGCTGCCACGGGCACTTTGCCCATCGATATCCCCGTGAATTTCCACCAGCATGCCGCCGTGATCACTTCCGCCGGGCCAGCGTGCTGCCAGCCAGTGCCCGAGGCGGGCCAGATAGGGGAGTGGGTCGGGGATTGCGTCGGGTCTCCGTATGCGCGCCAGCCAGGCGCACAGTGCGAGTCCCCGTTGTAATAACTTTGGCTGTACGCCGGTGCCGAAGCGCAGGTTTTGTATTTCAGGGATGTGCTTCGGGATCAAACGGAGGTCCGGTACATCGAAGTTGCATACCCGGCGATCGCCCACAGGGTGACCCAGCGTGATTTGGCGCAGCTCAGCGCCACAGTAGCTCGGTACGCTCCGGCCATCGCGGAGCACCAGCATATCTTTGCCAAGTGACTCGAATCCTGCGCGCACCGTGGCGAAGCCGCGGCTGATACGGTGGGCGGGGGCGATGGTAATTTCGATGTCGTCGATACGTGAGAAGGGCTCGCCGAGCACCTGGATAACGGCAGAGCTGAGTGCCGGCAAGCTGCTGGCACCGCTGATCACGGTGCATTCCGCTTCCTTGGCCCTCTGGTTAAGCGTGGTTATATCGCTGACGAATGTGGTCGCGTCGGCGATATCCACATAGTGGATACCGTTGTCGATGCAGGCATTCGGGACGTGGTAATCCTGCTGCTGGAAGGGGCCGGCACAGTGAATGACCAGATTGAGGTTGAGGCCACGCAGTTGCGCCGTGAGATTGACGGATTCGTGATCAAGGCGCAGGCCTTCGAAGGTGGTATCCGGAAATTGCTGGTACAGCCGGTTGGCGAGGAGTTCCGCTTTGAAGCGGTCGTGTCCGGCGAGGATGATGTGGACACCGGTTTCACTGGCGAGCATTTCCGCAATGCGGCTGCCGAAGGTCCCGTAGCCTCCGAGTATCAGAACCCGTTTGCGCAACATTTTAATCGATGACAACTGGCTGGCTCCTGATCCCTGGCGCGTAATTCACGTGAATCGCTAGTCTGCCGTGGGCCAGTGGATCAGTTCAAGTCCCTTGTTGCTCGCATCGCCGGTATTTTCCGCTCGAATGCACCAGCCCAGGTCGCCCCAGTCCCCCAAAACGATGCGCTCGGCGGGTTCGCCGTCGATGGTCAGGGTGTGCCGGGCAGGGCGGTGGGTGTGGCCGTGTATCAGAGTGCGTACCTTGTGGTCGCGCATGACCCGTACGACTTCATCGGGAGTCACATCCATGATGTCTTCCGCCTTGCGGCTGTTCATGGACTTGGAGGCGGCCCGGATCTGCGCGGCAATTTGCCGGCGCTCGTTCAGAGGCTTTGCCAGAAGCGCCTGCTGCCATTGCGGATTGCGAGCCTGCTGGCGAAAGGCCATGTATTCCTGGTCCAGCGTACACAGGCTGTCGCCGTGCATGAGCAAGACAGGCTGGCCGGCGAGCTCCACCAGGCTGGGGTCGGGCAGCAGGGTGGCGCCGCAGCGTCGGGCAAAATCCTCTCCCAGCAGGAAGTCACGGTTGCCGTGCATCAGGTAGAGCTGCGGGCCACTGGCACTGTATTTGCGCAGTTGTTGCGCAACTTCCGCCACCAGCGGCGCATCGTCGTCGTCCCCGATCCATACTTCGAAAAAGTCACCGAGTATGTACAGGGCTTCGGCGCCCGCCGCGGGACCTTCGAGAAAGTCATAAAAGGCGCGGGTAATCTGCGGGCGGGATTCGTCCAGGTGCAGGTCTGATATCAGGAATGTTGCCACTGGTTGCTCCGCCCGGTGAGTGCCTTATGTTTTTTGCCTGTCCGCTTATTTATCGGAGTAGGCGTCGGAGATGGTCACACCGGTGATCTCGATGGTCTCGGTGGGTACATCCTGGTGGAAGCCGTTGCTGCCAGTGGCCACTTCTTTCATCTTGTTGACCACGTCCATGCCGTCGACCACCTTGCCGAATACGCAGTAGCCCCAGCCCTGCGCGTCTTTGGCGCGGAAGTTGAGGAAATCGTTGTCGTTGACGTTGATGAAAAATTGCGCAGTTGCGGAGTGCGGATCCATGGTGCGTGCCATGGCGAGCGTTCCGGTGTCGTTCTTGAGGCCGTTGTCGGCTTCGTTTTCAACCGGGTCGCGGGTGGGCTTCTGATCCATATTGGGGGTCATACCGCCGCCCTGGACCATGAAGTTGTTGATTACCCGGTGGAAGATGGTGCCGGTATAGAAGTCGTCACGGCAATACTGCAGGAAGTTGGCCGCCGTCTTCGGCGCCTTGTCAAAATCCAGCTCGATGGCGATGTCGCCGTAAGTCGTGTGCAAAGTGATCATAAAGTGTCCTGTCCGGGTCGGTTTGGGGCGGCATGATACTCTGTTCACAGGCCGACGCAAACATACTCCGGCAGGGTGTTACAACCCGAGGAAAACCCATGCGGCGGCAGTCATCTGCGTTATAATCCGCCGCTTAGTTCGAACAGCTGTATATAGAGAAAGCTATGACATCCGAGAGCAAGCCCGCTCACTTTTTGCAGAATATCATCCGCGAAGATCTGGCCGAGGGCCGCGTCAGCCAACTGACTACCCGTTTTCCGCCAGAGCCCAATGGCTACCTGCACATTGGTCACGCCAAGTCGATTTGTCTGAACTTTGGCCTGGCGAAGGAGTTTGGCGGCGAGTGCAACCTGCGCTTCGACGACACCAACCCGGCGAAAGAAGAAGAGGAATACGTGGATGCAATCAAGCGCGACGTGTCCTGGCTGGGGTTTGAGTGGGCCGGTGAGGCCAAGTACACCTCGGACTATTTCGATCAACTGCACCAGTGGGCCATAGACCTTATCAAGCAGGGCAAGGCCTACGTCTGTGACCTGTCTCCGGAGCAGGCCCGTGAGTACCGCGGTACCCTGAAAGCGCCCGGCAAGAACAGTCCCTTCCGGGATCGTTCGGTCGAAGAGAACCTGGACCTGTTTGCGAGAATGGCAGCGGGCGAGTTTGATGAGGGCAGCTGTAGCCTGCGGGCCAAGATTGATATGGCGGCGCCGAACATCAATCTGCGTGACCCGATCATCTACCGCATCAAGAAAATGGCCCATCACCAGACCGGTGACAAATGGTGCGTGTACCCGAGTTACGACTTTGCGCATGGCCAGTCCGACGCGATCGAGGGCATCAGCCATTCCATCTGTACACTTGAGTTTGAGGACCACAAGCCGCTGTACGACTGGTTCATCGAGAACCTGCCGGTTCCGGCCCGCCCGCGCCAGTACGAGTTCGCGCGGCTGCACCTGAATTACACCGTGGTGTCGAAGCGCAAGCTGAAGCTGCTGGTCGATGAAGGTTATGTGGATGGCTGGGATGATCCGCGCATGCCGACCATCTCGGGCATGCGCCGTCGCGGCGTAACCCCGGCTGCGATCCGCCAGTTCTGCGAAATGATCGGCGTGACCCGCTCTGATTCCACTGTGGATGTGGGCATGCTGGAATACGCGATTCGCGATGATCTGGATAAAAATGCTCCCCGGGCCATGTGTGTTATGGAACCGCTGAAGGTGACTCTCACCAATTACCCGCAAGGCCAGCAGGAAATGCTGAGCGCGCCGGGGCACCCGGTGCGCGACGATCTGCCGGCTCGTGAGCTGCCGTTCTCCGGCACGCTGTATATCGAAAAGGAAGATTTCCGCGAGGAGGCCAACAAGAAGTACAAGCGTCTGGTCCTCGGCAAGAAAGTTCGGCTGCGTAATGCCTATGTCATCCAGGCGGATGAAGTGGTCAAGAACGATGCCGGTGAGATTGTCGAAGTGCTGTGTTCTGTCGATCTGGATACCCGCGGTAAAGATCCGGCCGACGGCGTAAAGCCGAAAGGCGTGATCCACTGGGTGTCTGCGGAGAACAACGTCGATTGCGAAGTGCGTCTTTACGATCGTCTGTTCAATGAAGAGTCCCCGGATGTGGGTGATAAAAACTTCCTGGAATCGGTCAACCCGGACAACCTTCAGGTCCTAACCGGCTGCAAGGCGGAAATCGGTCTGGCGGAAGCTCAGCCTGAAAAGGGCTACCAGTTCGAGCGCAACGGCTACTTCTGTCTCGACAGTAAATACGGCAGCGCGGAAAAGCCGGTATTCAACCGCACCATCGGCCTGCGGGATTCCTGGGCCAAAGAACAGAACAAGTAAGTAGTAATGGCATTACATCTCCACAATACGTTCTCCGGAAAAAAAGAGCTTTTCACTCCGCTGCAGGAAAACCGCGTACGCATGTATGTGTGCGGCCCTACGGTATACAACCGTGTACACATTGGTAACGCGCGCCCGGCTGTGGTGTTCGATACCCTGTACCGTGTATTGAAAGCCGAATACGACGATGTGGTCTACGCGCGCAATATCACCGATATTGATGACAAGATCATGAACACCGCGCGGGAAAATGGCGAGGAAATCGGTGCACTGAGCGCGCGCTTCGCGCAGGCCTATTTTGAAGACATGCAGGCCCTGAATACCCTGCAGCCCGATATCACACCCTATGCCACCGAGCACCTGCCGGAAATGATCGCGATGATCGAAAGCCTGGTGGAGAAGGGGAACGCCTATGTCGCGGATGGACATGTACTGTTCGCGGTACAGTCCATGGAGGATTACGGCAAGCTTTCCAAGCGCTCCCTCGACGACATGCTGGCCGGTGCCCGCGTCGAAGTGGCGCCGTACAAAAAGTACGCCGGTGACTTTGTCCTCTGGAAGCCGTCTAGCGACGAGGAGCCGGGCTGGGATAGTCCCTGGGGCCGTGGCCGGCCAGGCTGGCACCTTGAGTGCTCGGCGATGATCAAAAAGCACCTCGGCGACACCATTGATATCCATGGCGGTGGTCGCGACCTCACATTCCCTCACCATGAAAACGAACGCGCGCAGAGCTGCTGCGCCAACGGTGTGGATTTCGTGCGTTACTGGATGCACAACGGTTACGTCAACATCGACGGCGAGAAAATGTCCAAATCCCTGGGCAACTTCCGCATGGTCAATGACCTGCTTCAGCAGTACCCGGGTGAGGTTCTGCGTTTCGCACTACTGTCTGCGCATTACCGTTCAGAACTGAACTTTAGCGCTGACCTGCTGGACCAGGCCTGGCGCACTCTGGATGGTTTGTACGGCGCATTGCGCGAAACCCAGAGTGTTGAAGTGGCGACCGCCGACCTGAGCGATTCTGCGTTTATGGCGGCGCTAAATGACGACCTGAACACGCCAATTGCGATCAGCGAGCTACACCAGCTGGCCCGTGACCTGAATAAGGCGGAAGATGCAGAAAAGCCGTCGCTCAAAGGTAAGCTGCTGGCAGCGGGCGAAATGCTCGGTATCCTGCAGCTGGACCCGGAAGCCTGGTTCAAGCAGTCCCGTGGCGGCGACGAAATCAGCGAAGCCGATATTGAAGCCCTGATTGCCGAGCGCCAACAGAGCAAAAAGGACAAAAATTTCGCACGCGCCGATGAAATTCGTGAGGAACTCAAGGCCAAGGGCGTCGTACTGGAAGACAGCCGCGAAGGCACCAAGTGGCGCCGGGAGTAATCCGCATTTCGTAGGCGGCCTCCGCCAGCAGGCCAACACTGGCGAGGCTCGAGTCGCTTCGTCTGCCTGCAGGCTGGCATCTGCAAGGTCAAACAATCTCGTGATAAAAGAAATAACGGAAAACAATATGAAAAAGTTATTCACCATTGCCACCGCATCCATTGCCGTCATTACCCTTACGGCGTGCGAGCCCAAGCGCGGTTCGGAAGCCTGGTGCAAAAAAATGGATGAAACTCCCAAGGGTGAGTGGAGTTTCAATGACGCTGGTGATTACACCAAGTTCTGCGTACTGAAGCAGAAGCCTGAAGACCAATAAGAGTCTGACTTCACGGAAGCCTGCCGTTGTTCTTTGCAGATTCTTACCAGCATTTCTTTCGCCCGCTCACCGGTAAATACCGTGAGCAGGTGGTCGAATGCCTGCGTCTTTTATACGAACGCCTGTATACCGCCAAGGCGGATTATGGTGAGTCGCTGACCCGCGAGCAGATTCTGGAGACCTTTGCCGAGGCGCTCACGCGCGCACCGCAGCTCGACAGTGACGGCAGCTCGGAGCCCGAAGGTCGCTTCCGCAACCTGCGCGAGCAGTCGGTGTGGGTGTTGAACAGCCTGGTGGAATACGGCTGGCTGGAAAAGCTGGTGGACTCCGCCACGCTCACCGTTTCCTATCCATTCAGCCGCCGCGGGCGGCTCTTTACCCAGCCAATGGTGGAGCTCAACAGCACCCGCGTACGCACGCGCCACCGCAATACCCGCAATACGCTCAATGCACTGGAAGCATTTGCCAGCCGTGGCGAGGTATATGACCTGATCGACGCCTGGGAGTACTCCGAGCGTATCGTTGCCGACTTCACCGATATGATCGCAGAGCTGGAAGAGCGCAAGCGCGAGCTAGTGCGTGAAGTCGAGGCGCAGATCCTGGTGCAACAGGCAACCGACGAATTTTTTTCGTTTATGGAAAGCCGTTTTCAGCCAGACATCGCTATCCGTCTGTCTGCAGACAGCGTGGAAAAGCATCGCGATAGCATAGGCCGGGTTATCGGCAAGATCCGTCGCAAGGACAATGAACAAAAGGCCGAGTGGGAGCGGCGGTTGCGTCAGCAGTTGCCCGAGCTGTACGCCGATGGCCAGTCCGTGCTGTGGTTGATGCTGGACACCATTGAGGATCGCATGCGTCGGGCATGCGAGGTGAAGTTACCTGCGTTGCGCCAGGCACTGCAGGGTTTTACCAAGCGCGCAGAGATCATTATTCGGCAGCTCAGCTATTTGCAGAGCAGCACCGAAGGCGCCTTTACCGATCTATGTCAGGATCTGGGTAAGGCGGGCAACCGCGATACCCTGCTGTCGGAACTCGGGGATCAGTTGGCTTCGTTTCAGTTGCGTCTGTTCGACCCCAAACAGACGCAACTCTGGCAGCGTAGCCGCCGTCAGCCAGTCAACACTCTGGTGGAAGACGAGGCGCCCATCACCGACGACAGCCAGCGTGACATCCTGTTGCAGCAGCTGCTGGACCAGGCATTCAACTTCAACAGCAGCGACCTGCGAAATTATCTCTCCACTGCGCTGGGAAGCGGCCAGCGGGTCAATAGTCGTGACCTGCCACTGAAAGACGCCCGTGACCTGCTGGCCATGAGCCACGCCCTGGAAGCCGCGGCGGTATCACAGGACGGCAGCGGCCCCTTCATGCAAGTGACGTTTACCGGCGAAGTCGCCAGTAATGATTTCTTCCAACAATTTGACGAATATACCCTCGAGCTTAAAAACCGTGATTGAACAGGCCCTGGATGAAGCGCTGGCCCAGTGCCGGCTCACCCGCAGTGAATTTTCCGAGCTACTGGTGCGGCTGCTGGATTACGGCGTTATCTGCCGCGATGAGAGTAATATCGAAACGCTGCTGTACGACCGCTTCCAGCGCTGTGAGCAGGTGATTCGCGAGTGGATAGCACCACTGGGACTGCGATTGCAGCATGACAGTCGCTTCCAGTTTATTCGCGTTTATCCCCCCGGCTCGGAAGTGCCCGGCATGCCCGACCAGGAAGAGCCGCACCACGGTGGCTTTCGCGCACGCTTGTCGCAACAGGAGGTGGCTGCGATTCTGGTATTGCGGGTCGAGTATGACAAATCCCTGCGCGAAGGGCAGGTGGATGACCAGGGTTGTGTGGCGCTCACGCTTGAAGCATTGGAGCTGGGCTTGCGCAACCTGTTGAAGATGTCCCTCCCGGACAAGCTCGCGGAGCGCAAACAGCTGCTGAAAAAACTGCGCCAGCTGCGCCTGATCCAGTTCAACGGAGAAGACAGTGACGTAGCCGTCGAAACCCTGATGCGGGTGCGCCCGACGATTGCGCAGTTTGTGAGCGAGTCAGCGCTGCAGCAATTACTGGAAAGCCAATCAGTAGATGGTGTTCCAGGCGCGGCAAAGCCTTCTATTGATGCGGAACCGGAAGAGCGGATTACGCCGAGTAGCGAAGAGCATAGCCTGTTCGCTGAATCCCAAGAATAAATCTATATACCGAGCATTCGAAACGTATGTTTCTGAAAAAACTCATTCTGATCAATTGGGGCAATATCCCCCAGCTGGAATACGACTTCGGGCCGATCAACCTGTTTTCTGGTGGCAATGGCTCCGGTAAAACCACGGCGGCCGATGCCATCCAGACCCTGATGACAGCGGCCCACGACACACTGTTTACCTTCAACCCGGGGCAGGATGAAACCACCCAGCGCGGCCGTGGTGGTAAACAGGTGCGCACGCTTGCCTCCTACGTGCTCGGTTGTGATGACGGTAGTTATGCGCGTTTGAAACCCACGGACTGTTATATCGTGGGTAATTTCTATCCCACTGATGGGGAAGACGGCGAGCCGTTTACCGCCATTATGGGCATACGCGCTCACCTGGATACCAGCACCAAGCCGGCGCAGGCACGTCAGGACAGTCTCAAGTTTTTCGTTGTTCCCGGTGAGCAGCTGGGGATGACTGACTTCATAAAGGAGTACAAGGACGGCAAACACCTGCTGCCCCTGGACAAGTTCTATAGCGTTGTCGGCAAGCAGTTCGAGCGGGTAGAGCAGTACGACAAGAAGAAAGCGTATCTGCGCCGCCTCTACGGTGCGCTGCGCGGTCGCAAGGATGCGGTGCCCGACCGCGAGGCGACCCATGCGGCACGTACCTTCGCGAATTTCATGGCGTACAAGCCGGTAAAAAGTATCAACGATTTTGTTGCCCAGGAAGTGCTGGAAAAGCGCGATCTCGGGGAAGCCATCCGTTCGGTATCCGAACTGATGAAGACGATTCATGGTATGGAGCTGGAAGCGCGGGAGATTGTCGAACGAGTCGATGCCCTGCAGCGTATTGCGGAGTCCGCAAACGTTTACACCGAGCAGTGGTTGCAACTGCGCGTGCAGGAATACCTGCAGGCCAAGCACCAGCAGCTGCGCGTGCAGAAAACCTATCTAGAAGGGAAAAATCGACAAAAAGAAACCCGCGCGGAGCTGGAGCGTACCGCACAGGAAATCCAGCAGTCCGAGAGCAGAACCCGTCACCTGAGTGAGCAACTGGTGAGCATCCAGGCGCAGCGACAGGGCGTCGCTGCACTGCGCAGTAAAGATGAACTGGACCGGAACATTGCCGAGGCGAACCGGACCCTGTCATCGCTGGCCGGGCCACTGGCGGCACAACAACAATTGCATGTTTCTAACCAGGCGGCTGCTGGCGAGCTGCTGTCCCTGCTGAGCACGACCTCGGTATCCCTTGAGATTCCCGCATTCAGTGACGGGGGGCTCGTGAAATCGCTCAAGGCGGTCGGTCGCGGAGACGCATTGCCACAGCTCGATGGGCTCCTGGCCAAGGACTGGATTGACCTCGCAGCCCAGGAATCCCTGCGTGAACAGGTTGCGGCTACGGAGGCGGCACAGAACCGGCTGGTGCGCCAGATGACCGAGTCCGAACCGGGTGAGGTCACCCTGCGCGACCAGGTAAACGACCTGGTATCCCGCGGCGAGCTCAAGGTACAGCAGCTACAGAAGCAGTTGCATGCGCAGGAATCCCGCATTCACCACCTTCAGTCCAATCGCGTGCGCTATCCGCAGTATGTGGATCAGGCACTGTCGGCGATTCGTGAGCAATGCCCCCAGGCAGAACCCCAGGTACTGTGCGACTTTGTCGAGGTGCTGGATGAGCGCTGGCAGATGGCGGTGGAAGGCTACCTTGGCGGCGCGCGTTTCTCGATCATCGTCGACCCGGAGCACGAGGCCGAGGCAATCGCCATCGTGCGCGCCATGCCCGGCAGAAGCAACCGGGCGCGGGTCATTCAGGGGGACAAGGCGCGTCGCGATGCGGAGCGTATGGAGTCACCGCAGAAGTCCATCATCGACTTGATGACCTTCAGTCACAAAACCGCCGAGTACTATCTACGTGCGTCTTACGGCACAGTGCTGCAGGTGCGGGATGCGCAGGAGCTGCGCGGAACTCGTCGCGGTCTGACACCGGAAGGGTTGGCCAGCGGCAACTACAGCATGTGGCGCTCTGATATCGATGACAGTGAACTGGTATTCGGTCAGGGTGCACGCGCGCGAGCACTGGCCGCGCAGGAACGGGCGCTGCAGCAGTTGCTGAAAGAAGCGGGGCAGATACACGAGCAGCAACAGCAACTGCGCAACCTGGCCCAGGCCGTGCGGAGCCTGGCGCCTCTGCGGCTGCTGGATTCCGTCGACAGCGCACTGGATGCCCAGCGCAAGGGGCGCAATGCCGAGCAGGCACTGGCGAACCTGGATCTCGACGACGGCCTGGAGCTGGAGCAGCAGGCCAACGAGCTGCACGAAAAGCTTGAAACCGAACGGCAGCAGGGCGCCGGCCTGCAAAAGCTGGCGGGCAAGCTTGAAACCAATCTCGACAATATTGGCAAGCAGTTGCATGCGCTCTCGGCACAGCTCGATCAGCTGGATGACGCGCTCACCGATTGCGAAGCGGCGGTCCAGCGTATAGCCCAGATTACCCCGGATTTCGACACCGAGTCGGTTTTGCAGCGGGCGGATGATCAGGCGGCGCAGGCGGACGACGGATTCGATTTCTCGCAGGACGTGGCCGAGTGGCGCGGTCTGTTGCAGAAATACAGCCATCAGCTGCTGAAAGCGGTGATGGACTACAACAGCAGCTGCAGCACCGGGGACACGCTGTCTTTCGACCCCGATTTTGCCGGCGGCCACAGCGAGGCGCAGTTCAAGCTGGTATGCCAGTTGGTGGAGCAGGTGACCGCATTACGCAATCGCCTCAAAAACAATCTGTTGATGGACCGCCATGAACAGCTGCTGGGTCTCAAGAAGTCCTTTAACACCACTTTTGTCACCCATCTATGCCATGCCATTTACCAGTCGATCAACGATGGCAAGCGGGTACTGGATGACCTGAACGGCGAACTGGAGCACCACCGCTTTGGTGCTGACCGCGAGCGTTTCCGTTTCGATTACCGCTGGGTGCCCGAGTTCAAGGAGTACTGGAACTTCTTCAAGGCGGTGATCGAGCTGCCCAATCTCGGGGAAGAGCAGAGTCTGTTCGACGCCGACCTGGATCCCAAGTACCAGCAGGTTCGGGACAAGCTGCTGAACATGCTGCTGAGCGAAGACGAGCAGCTGGCGCGCCGGGAGCTCGACCGCATCAGCGACTATCGCAATTATCGGAACTACGAGATTTACA
This sequence comes from Microbulbifer hydrolyticus, assembly GCF_009931115.1. Classification (NCBI taxonomy): domain Bacteria; kingdom Pseudomonadati; phylum Pseudomonadota; class Gammaproteobacteria; order Cellvibrionales; family Microbulbiferaceae; genus Microbulbifer; species Microbulbifer hydrolyticus. The sequence continues at coordinate 1,882,158 of NZ_CP047491.1, forward strand.
AAGAGCCCCAGGGCAAAGAGCCCATTGCGCTCAGCCAGTATGGAACCGGCTCTGGCGGCCAGCTGGAAACGCCGGCCTACATCATCCGCTCCGCGGCAGTCACCTCGGCCTTTCGCTTCAATGACGGCAACAGCCACCTGAAAATGGTGCTGGTAGACGAGGCCTTCTCAAAGATGGATGAGTCCCGCTCCCGCGAGGTGATTCGCTACCTGACCGAAACCCTGGGCCTGCAGTTGCTGTTCATTATGCCGAGCAGCAAGTCAGGGCCGTTTATGGATCTGATCTCCAACCAGTTCGTATTCAGCAAATGCCCGAGTCCCAAGCCGGTCGGGGAGTTGAACACGAGGGTGTATGTGGACCGCAAGGTGTGCAACCAGGAGAAAATCGCCAAACTCTGGGCAAACCACCGCAGGACCATTCGCCAGCAGGCAAGCCTGGAGTTTCTGGATATGCTGGAAGAGCCGGTCACTATTTGAACTTGCGTTTTACGCGCCAGTTCGCGGAAGATATCCCGGGTTACGGTAATATTACCGGGTAATTACTATTTATCGCGCTTGAGCAGGGGAGGCTTGAATGCGTCAGTTTTCGATTTTGTTGATCTTTGTGGTGGCCTTTGGTGGCGCTGCTGTGCTGTATGAACAGGAAAGTCGCAAGGTTAAGGGGGTTCTGTCCCAGATTACCGACTTGCAGGCCAAGGTGGGTGATATGCAGGCAGAGATCAATCGGCTGAATGCCGAGCTTGAGACGGTGAAGATGGCCGAGCGCCGGCGTCCCAACCTCAACCGTATTGCTACTCGGGTTCTCAATAATGAGCCCGCTGCGACAGCCCCCGCCAAGGCTGCGCAGACACAGCAAGAGCGTCGAGGCCTGGTCGCCGGTGATGTGACGGCTGCGACGCCCGCGATTCGCGGCCGCGGCGATGCCGAGGAAGACGGGGAGTGGTCGAGGCCGACGGTGGACGCAGAAGCTTACGAGGCGCAACCCTCCGCGGAGGCGAGGCCAGTGACCGACCCGTATCAGTAAGTGGCGCATGTCACGTCACCGGTCGTCAGAAAACCAGCCATCAAGCCCGCTTTCCAGCGGGCTTTTGATTTTAAGTCAGTCCAAAAAGATAGTGCTAACCATGAATGTAACGTCTTTCTATGAATCCCTCTGCGCCCAGCTGGCTGGCCTGCTGACCGGCGAGCGCGACTGGCTCGCAAATACGGCGAATGCCAGCGCCTTGTTGTTCCTGGAGCTCGAAGACATCAACTGGGCGGGGTTCTATTTTCTTCACGGTAGTGAATTGCGCCTCGGTCCGTTTCAGGGAAAGCCCGCGTGTACACGAATCGAGGTAGGTGCCGGTGTGTGTGGTACCGCAGTCAGGACCGGGCAGTCCCAGCTGGTGGAGGATGTGCATCAGTTTCCGGGACATATTGCCTGTGATGCGGTCTCTGCGTCCGAAGTGGTGGTACCGCTCTACAACGGGGACCAATGTATCGGCGTGCTGGATATCGACAGCCCGCTCATTGCCCGCTTTACCGAGCAGGATCTTGCCGGCGTTGAGGCGTTTGCAAAAACGCTGCTTGAGAGCTCCGATCTGCCCAGCAGCTAAGGGTACCCGAATCGCGATGGACCTCTACGTATAATCTGGAGCAGGGATGGCGCTAGTCTGGCAAAAGCAGGTGGGTGATTCTCGCTACGAGGTGCGCAGCCATGGGGCCACAGTAAGGCTCTACAGCAATGGCGTCTTCCATTCTCAGTGGAACCCCGATGACCCTCTCAAGGGCTCGTTGTGGGAGCTGTTGCTCCTGCCTGTATTCTTTCGCCCGGTGCAGCAGGTTCGTCGTGTGCTTATTTTGGGCGTTGGTGGCGGTGCACTGATTCGCCTGTTGCAACGCTTTGTTGCGCCGGAAGTGATCGTGGGTGTGGATATCGACCGACATCATCTGACCGTGGCGCGTCGGTTTTTCGGTGTGCGTGATGCCGAACTGGTGTGTGGTGATGCGCGCGAATACGTCGCGGAGCTAGGTGCCGCTGACGGGGTTGAGCATTTTGACCTGATTGTGGATGACCTGTTTGGGCATTGTGGCGGTGTCGCGGAGCGTGCGATCGAAGCCGATATTCCATGGTGTGAGAGTCTGCTCAAGTTGCTCTCGCAAAATGGCCTCGTAGTCAGCAACTTTGGCAGCCGCAAGGAACTATTGGCCAGCGGATGGCGCTCGTCCGCAGTGCGTGCTCATCTGCAGGGTAGCTGGAGTGCCGAATTACCGGATTACGAGAACTGCATCGGCATTTTCAGCCGCCAACCTCTGTCACTGAGTGCATTGAATGACCGGGCACCCGCGGCGATCAGTCCCGTTAGCACGCGCCGTAGACTGGATGCGCGCCTGCGGCCGTTGCGCTAGTCGCGGTAAATGGCTGGAAGGTCAAAATTCGGTTGGCGTGCTATTGATCCCTGTGCCTATACTGGAATTAGGCGGTTATTTTCCCGGGAATAGTTGATGCGGTACAAGACCTTGGAAGATGTGATTCAGGAGGGAAGGGAATTTCATCTGAAGTTGAGCAGGCAGTACGAAGAATTCGAACTGCTCTCGGCAAATGAGCGGGCAAGATTGTTGCTTGACCAGCTCAAGCGGCGAGAAGTGTCCATGACCCACACGCTGGAAAACTTTCGCGAAGATATTGGCGAGGGTGCCCTGCGAACCTGGGTACAGTTTGCCCCTGAGGGCCGCGAGCCCGAATTGCTACAGCGGCTGAGGAATACGAACATTACGGATCTGGATGCCATTGGCAAAGTGGCCATGGATATCGAGGTGTACCTCGCTGACCAGTACCGGGATCTGTTGATGATTGCTGATACGCCCTCGGCCAGGCATGCGCTGGAGCGGCTACTGGAGCTGGAGCAGCTCGAAGAGCATACGTTGTCAATGAACCTGTTTAATTTACGGGATTACTGATGTGAGCTCGAGTTAGCTTTTCTGCAGTCGGTAAATACAGAAACCCTGGGTTTCTTCCAGGGTTTCAATTATCGCGAACCTTCCCTGTGCCTTTCTGGCGACGGGGATAAATTCATTGACCACAAACAAGGCTGTTCCGCCAGAGCGCAGGATGCGCGCCGCTTGCTGTAAAAAGCGGTCGGTGAGATCACCTTCTACCTGAAACCCCTGATGAAATGGTGGGTTGCACACCAGAAAGTCAGCGCTGCCGCTTTCAATTTCCGAGCCCACATCCCCGGCGATTACCTCACCCTGAATATCCTGTGCCGCGAAGTTTTTTTCGCAGGCATGCAGCGCAGCGGCATTGTTGTCTGTGGCGATGAACCGGAAATGGTCATAGGTGGCAAGTTGGGTGCTGAGGTAGCCGTAGCCGCAGCCGAGGTCCACAACAGACGCGCCGGCGTTGGGGTGGTGGTCGGTAAAATGGCGGGCCAGTAGGGCGCTTCCAGTATCGACTTTATTCCAGCCGAACTGGCCAGGTTTACTGAATAGCCCTTCGAGTGCCGCGGGTTGTTGCAGCAGCGTATAGCCACTGTCTTGCAGCGGTTCCCCGAGGTTGCTTTCTGGGGGGAGGAGCAGGCTGCCGAGATAGTCCTGGCCGTCCTTCAGCAGGTTTTTTTCCGTGCCCAGATATTTTGCCGCTTTAACGGCGTAGGTTTTTATACCGCTGTTTTTCCGCCCCAGGAGAAAAAGCTCTCCCTCGGGCAGCAGCACGTTTGGGGCGCTGTTGATCACGTGGTGTGTGATAGCCTTTTCCTTTGAGACCGGAAAAACAATGCGCCGGTAGCGTGTTTCGAGGGCGGCAAAGTCGAAATCGTTGAACGTTGCGCGCTTTACCGAGTGCTCGGCCAGTTGCGCGATATCCCAGCGATTTGTCAGCAGGTCGCCGCCAAAGGAAAAGCCCTGTTCAAGCAGTGAGCGACTGTTTTCGTCAGCGATCCAGAGCGTATGTTCCGGATCCTGTTCCAGCAGTTGGCTGAGGAGAATGGCCATGGGGCTCCGTACGTGAATGCGCTCCGGCTATGCGATGGAGGCAATTTCTGCTTCAGACAACGGGCGGTACATACCTTCGGGTAAGTCTTCGTCCAGGGTGATGGTGCCGATACTTTCCCGGTGCAACTCCAGTACTCGGTTCCCCAGTGCGGCGAACATCCGTTTTACCTGATGGTAGCGGCCTTCGCTGATGGTGATGCGCACTTCATTGCGATAGAGGATTTCCAGCTTTGCCGGTTTGGTGCGCTTTTTTTCATTATTCAGCCAGACACCCTTTTTGAACTTGTCGATCGCGCTGTCATCAAGAGGGTCGGCGAGGTGGGCGTAGTAGGTTTTTTCACAGTGATGGCGTGGTGATGTGATCCGATGGGACCACTGGCCATCATCGGTTACCAGCACCAGCCCGGTGGTGTCGATATCGAGACGCCCGGCAATATGAAGCTTGTGCTTATTCGGCTCATCCAGCAGGTCAAGTACTGTCGGGTGCTCGCCATCCTTGGTTGCGCAAACGTAGCCGAGTGGCTTGTTCAGCATAAAGTAGCGGGGGCCGGCCTCATTCAGCGGTTCGCCGTCCAGGCACAGTTCGTCAGTCTCACAGACCTTGCTGGATGGGTCGGTCACCGCCATACCATTGACGGTGATCCGTTCCTGGCGCGCCGCGCGTTTCACTTCCGCGCGAGACAGGTCGGTGACCTGGCTGATCGCCTTGTCCAGGCGCAGGGGTTTACTGTCAGCCAATCTTCTTCTCACCAGAGTCCACTGACTGATAGATCAGGGTGTTGATGGTCATCGGGCCGACGCCGCCGGGTACCGGCGTGTAGGCAGAAGCGCGGTCTTTCAGCGGGCCGAGCTCGATATCGCCGACCCCGCCAGGGTGGTAGCCGGCATCCACGACAACCGCGCCGTCCTTGATCCACTCCGCCTTTATAAACTCCGGGCGGCCTACCGCTCCGACCACAATGTCGGCGCGGCGAATATGCTCATCCAGGCCCTTGGTGCGCGAGTGACAGATGGTCACGGTAGCATTGGCATTCAGTAGCATGGCGGCCATGGGCTTGCCGAGAATCGGGCTACGACCGACAACTACCGCATGTTTACCGGCAAGTTCAATTTCGTAGGCTTCAAGCAGGCGCATGATGCCCTTAGGGGTGGCACAGCCGTAAGCTTCCTCGCCCATTGCCATGCGGCCAAAACCGAGGCAGGTCACACCGTCGACGTCCTTTTCCAGGGCGATAGCATCGAAGCAGGCGCGCTCGTCGATCTGCTCCGGCACAGGGTGCTGTAAAAGAATGCCGTGTACATTGGGGCTGGCGTTCAGCTCTTCGATCTTGGCCAGCAGTTGTTCGGTGGTCGTAGAGGACGGCAGTTCAACCTGAAGGGAGTCCATGCCAATACGGCGGCAGGCGTTGCCTTTCATCTTTACATAGGTTGCAGAGGCAGGGTCGTCACCGACGAGAATGGTGGCGAGGATTGGCGTCTGGCCACCGCTCTTTTCTTTCAGTGCGGCAACGCGGGCAGACAGTTCTTCTTCGGTTTTCTGGGCAAGGGCCTTGCCGTCCAGAACCAGTGCAGACATAGCGATTTCTCAACCTGAACAGGGAGCGCAATAGCGACAGCTTGCGGGCGCTCGTGGGAGTTGGTGGTAGAAGCTTAATTTAGGCGCGGCATTTTCGCACAACCGGCGAACATTTTCCCTATTCAGTCACTCTTTAGTCATACATTCGTAACTTCTCCTCCGCTGTTCAGGTGCCCGGGAATATCAATTGTTGGCGAAAGGCTAAACTACTTTAAAAAAGAATGGCTTAGCGGCGTTGACACCCTCGGGGGGCGCAAGTAATATGCGCGCTCTCGAACGGGGGCTACCCCCGCGAAAGAACATCGGGGCATAGCGCAGTCTGGTAGCGCGCCTGCTTTGGGAGCAGGATGTCGGGGGTTCGAATCCCTCTGCCCCGACCAATTACCGGGTTTTCTTGCGCCCGTAGCTCAGCTGGATAGAGCATCCGCCTTCTAAGCGGATGGTCGCAGGTTCGAGTCCTGCCGGGCGTGCCATTATTTGATGGTGGCTGCGAGCTTGGCAGACTTGTGAGAGTCCTTTGCCAGCTGCTGATCGCAGGACTATTCCGACCCATCGGCTAGCTGATGGGCATCGAAACGCTCGTAAAGCGGTGCTTTGCAACAGGCGTTTCGGCCCTGCCAGGCCTTGTGCCAAGCAGGTGATTTCGTTGTGTTGCCACAAGACACAACCTAAAGCGCTACTATGGTGGCCGTAGCTCAGTTGGTAGAGCACAGGATTGTGGCTCCTGAGGTCGCGGGTTCGATCCCCGTCGGCCACCCCATATTTGACCTTTTGGTCCCGTGAACCCGGCTTTATGCCGGGTTTTTTGGTTTTACGGCTTTATTCTTCTATGTGTTGCCTTTACCTGCACAGGGGCGATCAAGGATAATGCGCGCCAGTTTTTGCGATTTCGGCATAGGATTTGCCGGATTTAATCAATTGCCAACTGTTATCTGTAAATAGGGGAATAAAGTGACGGAAGTAGTCGAGCGTAAGGCAACCAATGTTCATTGGCACGGCGGGGAAGTAACCCGTGGTGACCGTGCTGCAATGCTGGGTCATAAAGGTGTGACCTTGTGGTTTACCGGCCTATCCGGCTCCGGCAAGAGCACTGTAGCGGTTGCCGTAGAGAAGGCGCTGGCTGCGCGCGGTGTTCTGAGCTATCGCTTGGACGGCGACAATATCCGTCTCGGCATCAACTCAAACCTCGGTTTCTCGGCGGAAGATCGCCAGGAAAACATCCGTCGTGTCGGTGAGATCTCCAAGCTGTTTGCCGATACCGGTGTTGTCGTATTGAGCAGCTTTATCAGCCCCTATTCAGAAGATCGTGCCTTGGTGCGCAAGATTCACGAAGAAGGTGACCTGCCGTTCATGGAAGTGTTTATCGACTGCTCCCTGGAAGCGGCGGAAGAGCGCGACCCGAAAGGCCTGTACAAAAAGGCACGCGCTGGTGAAATTCGCGGCTTTACCGGCATTGATGACCCCTATGAAGCACCGGTTAATGCCGAGCTCCACCTGCGCACCGACGAGATGAGCCTGGAAGAAGAAGTCGAGGCTGTCATCAAGTCCCTGCAAGAGCGCGGCATTATCATTTGATGCCTGCGCAGGACATCCCTTGAGCTCAATCCTTAGGCTAAAGGAAGCTTGGTGGGAATGTTCTGCGATATGTAGCTACCGGGGCAAATAATTACTTATTTGCCCCGGAGTTGCCCTTTCTGTTCCGCTCGCTTAGCGGTTGCCAACGTCCAGATCTTGCCCGCCGGCTCCCGCCGAATTTTCTTCGAGTTTACTCCCCCGCCAACTCCCCGACGCTTTTCACGGCGCCACATATACTGTTGCTGTGTCGGCACGATTTGAATAAATGCGTGGCACAGGGAATAAATGGTGCACGGAGGCGACTATGGCTTGGAGCGCACGGAATCTCTCTGCTCGGTTCAGTACCCGGCGGATAGTAACGGGAGTGGTAGCTTCATTTTTCATTCTGCTTGGATTGGGTGGCTGGTATGCCTATGAAAAGCTACCAAGGGTTCCAGGTGTGCCCAAGGCACCAGTGGTCGGCGTGCCAGATGGTGCGTTGTCGCATGCGCCGAAGCCCGCTTATGCCGGTGCGCACCCGCGGAAAAGTGGTCGCCCGGCCGAATACTTTCCTTTTCCTATTGCCATTGGCGAAACCGGGCCGGTTGAGACGCTTTTTGCCGGGCCTTCTACTTATCCGTTTCTGTGCGGTGAAAACTCTGTAACGGACGCACAGCCGCTGGTTGATAACCATAATGGCGAAGGCGTACCGGTATTTTCTTTAAATGAAGAAGGGAAGAAAACCGACGAGATTATTGGATACAGCCGTGATTGCAGCCATAGCACAGCCGTATCTTATTATTACCGCAGCACGCTCGACGGGCAGTTCCATCCACTGGAAAACGCGCAAAGCGATATTGATAAGGTAACCGTCAACGGCAAAACCACGGACTTTGTGGTTCGCCTGGAAACGGGCACCATCAACCGCTTTTTCTATGCCATTGCCGCACTGCGTGGGGAAGGGGAGACCGCGGACAGGCCTAATACCAGCAACTGGAATAAGCGCCTTATTTATCAGTTTCGCGGTGGCGTGGGTGTCGGTCGCCGCCAGGGCAATATGGGCAGAAAGTCGATCATTGATCGCCGCGCAGACCAACTGGCGCGAGGCTACGCTGTGGTGTACTCAACCGCTAACCAGACGAGTAACCACTACAATATCTGGTTGGCCGAAGACACAGCCCGCCGCCTGAAAAAGCAATTTGCTGCACTTTACTCCGAGCCGCTGTATACCGTTGGTATTGGCGGCTCCGGTGGGGCAATTCAGCAATACTTGCTGGCCCAGAATGCGCCAGGTGTGCTGGACGCTGCGCTGCCACTATACTCCTACCCGGATATGGTAAGTCAGACAATCTACGTGTTTGATTGTGAGCCCCTGGAATACTATTTCGACGTGGTCGCCGCGGAAGATCCCCGCTGGCGCGATGTATCCGAGCGCCAGGCCATTATCGGGCTGGCTACCAAGAAAGAGTTTGATCACCGCTTTAAAGTTCTGGAAAACGCTGCAGCCCTGTTTGATGGGCGCTATCGCGCCACCGCCAATGGTGCGTCGGAATGCGTGCAGGGTTGGCGCGGCCTGGTCCCGCTGGTAAATAATCCAAATTTCGTACACTTCAGCAAAAGCTTCGCAGACCCCGTCGCTGAGAATACCCACTGGTCCCACTGGGAAGATTTACGGGATTTTTACGGCGCCGGTGAAACTGGTTACGCCAACAGCGCGTGGGATAATCAGGGTGTTCAGTACGGCCTTAACGCGCTCAAGCAGGGCCAGATCAGTGTGGATGAGTTCCTGCGCCTCAATGCGACCATCGGTGGCTGGAAAGACCCGACAGAGCAGGGTGGTGAAAAGCTGTGGTTCATGAATGGTGAGCTCTTCCCAATGGAGCTCTCCGTTTGGAGCGAGCAAAACATGAACCTTGGAAGCCTGGATAACCCCGCGCCGAGAAGCATCGCCAGCGTTGAGGCCATCGAGGGGATCTACCGATCCGGGCACGTTTTTCTTGGCGATGTAGAGATACCGATTCTTGACGTGCGGCATTACCTGGAGGGCGAACTGGACATGCACCACAGCCTCGCCTCTTTCTCCAGTAGGGAGCGTATTCGCCGGGCTAGAGGGCACTCGGATAATCAACTGATCTGGATGAGCCACAAGAGCTACAACCCCATCGATGAAGCGTTGGATATCATCGATCACTGGATGCAAAAAATTATCGAGCACCCCGAGCTGGGGGTTGCTGGCAACAAGCCCGTGGAGGCCACTGACCGCTGCTTTGACAAGGACGGTAATGTACTGGCCGCGGGGCCGAGTGTCTGGGACGGCAGCTGGAATCACAAGCCCGCCGGTGCCTGTATGCAGCAGTACCCGATTTATAGTACGCCGCGGCAGGTGGCCGGCGCGCCGATCACCGGCGACGTATTCAAGTGTGCGCTGCAACCGGTTGAGCGGGCGCTTGCCAAAGATGCCTACGGTGCGGCTACCGCCGCTGTTGTTGAGCGGATAGAGGATATGCACAGAATTTTTCCGGAGGGCGTGTGCAACTACAGCGTGCCGGGTATGGGGCGTCCTAAAGATCGCCTTTTCCGCAATGGTGGTGACGTCATAATTGCCGGGCATCTGGTGAGCACGGATTATCGAACGATACCGGGCGAAATGGCGCAGGAATCTAAAACTGCGGATGAGGACATCCAGCCGACACCAGTATCTGTCGAGGATCCGGAAGCCTCCGAAAATAATTTGTAATTTTTGGCGCCTTTTTTGTTGACACTAAATCGCAGTCCGGTATTATGCGCCTCGCTCTCGGGGGACAAGCCCAGAGCAAAACGGAAATCTTCTGCGGAAGTTACCGAATTGGGTGGTTAGCTCAGTTGGTAGAGCGGCGCCCTTACAAGGCGTAGGTCACAGGTTCGACCCCTGTACCACCCACCACTTCCTGCGGGAAGTGCACTACCGCGGACCGGTAGTTCAGTTGGTTAGAATGCCGGCCTGTCACGCCGGAGGTCGCGGGTTCGAGTCCCGTCCGGTCCGCCAGATACAAAAAAGGCCCTGTTCGAAAGAACAGGGCCTTTTTTGTATCTGGAAACCCCTCCCGAGCTTGCAAAATGTCCCAAATCTGATTATTTTTAGGTCATATGTCCCCTTGAGGCTATTCAGGAGGCCAAATGGCAAATCCCGTCCGAACTCCGCAACCCTCCGAAGACCAGGTCTTGCTGGAGGCGACCCTCAATACCGCCAACCATCTGGGGCTGAAAAAGAAAGAGCTCAGCGAAATCATCCACCTGGATGACCGCACACTGCGGCGCCGAAGTGGTCTCACTCCGACGAGCGCCGAAGGGCAGCTGGCTCTGCTGCTGGTGCGGGCCTATCGTTCCGCTTTCGTACTGATGGGGGGGGCGGAGGGCGCCAAGACCTGGTTCGCCACGGCCAACCGCGCACTGAATGGTATTCCCAAAGAGCTCGCCTGTCGCATCGATGGACTGGTGCGGATCGTCACCTACCTGGACGCGATGCGGGGCAAGGTGTGATCGATTTGCGCGACAGAATCCGCGCAACCTCCACGCGCCTGATCGGCCGCCTGTACCGCATTATCGAATCCCAGGAAGAGGTCGCCACGAGAAGCCTGGTAGACAGCCTGCAGAAGCAGGAAGTCTTGGAAAACCTGCTGGAGCAGAGCAAGCCCGCGCGACTGCCTGGCAGCGAAGATCTGCACTACCTGCTGGCTACTCCATTTCGCTACCCACCGTTGCCCTGGGGCTCCCGCTTCGGAGGTACCGCGGAAAGCGGTATCTTCTACGGCAGTAAAACCATCACTACGGTACTTTCTGAAGCCGCCTACTATCGACTCCTGTTTCTTGGTGATATGGAAGTGTCACCGGCAGCGGCGGTCACCAGCTACCACCAGGTGTTTTCAGCCAAATACTGCGCAGACCCGGGGGTGCGGTTGCAAAGTGAGTCGTGGCAACAGCACTGGCCACACCTGACGCATCCGTCCGAATACACTTTCTGCCAACAACTGGGTACCCAGCTGCGGGAATGTGGCATTCGCGGGGTGGAATCCCCGTCCGCTCGGGCACTGAATGCTGGCATCTCACAGCTGCCGGTGAGCGGTGGCGAGGGCATCAATGTGGCCCTGTTTGACCCGGAAGCGCTGCTTCGCCGGCCACCCACTATCGAGGCCGAAGTAACAGCCGAATCCTCAAGGGACAGCGTCTCCTTTCTGGTGAAGTCCGGAAATGGCGTCGATAGCGTCAGCTTTCAGAAAGACCTTTTCCTTTCCTCAGGAGAACTTCCGCTCCCCGCATGATTCGATACCTCACAGAGCTCAGCCTCGAACACTTCACCGAGGCCGCCAGAAATGTTCCTTATCAGCAGATTCAGTCAGGCCTGTTTTTTGGCGCCGACGTGTGGATCCGCCGCGACGACCTTATCGACCCGCTCCTCTCCGGCAATAAGGCCTACAAATTGATCTATAACCTGCTGGAAGCGAGAAAGCAGGGCAAAGACACCATCGTCACTTGCGGTGGTGCCTGGTCAAACCATATACACGCAACTGCCGCCGCGGGGCAGCGCTTTGGCTTTAAAACCGTCGGTATTATTCGCGGCGAGCGACCAGCAAAGCTCAGCGCCATGCTGCAGGATTCAGAACGCTTCGGTATGGAATTGCGGTTTGTGGACCGCTCCCTATATCGAGAGCGCCATCAGAAAGGTTTCCTTGAAAGAGTAGATATGTGCCTGTTAGACAGCTGGTTCATACCTGAAGGGGGGGCAAACCTCGAGGGCGGGAGAGGAGTCCAGCTATTAGGGAAAATAATCGGGGAGGCCAGCCCAATTGGATTCGATGAATGTTGGTGTCCATGTGGAACCGGGCTGACACTCGGGGCTCTTACCTCCAGCCTTCCTTCATCAACTCAGCCTGTTGGTGTTCCTGTCCTCAAGGCGGAAGAAAGTATTTTGGCAATTGTGAAAGAGTGGGGCTCGTCTGGAGGGGAGATCAAACCTCCAATGCTAATCAGCGATGCCCAACACGGTGGCTATGGAAAACGCAGTGAGCAACTCGATGCCTTCCAGGCCAGATTTGAAGCCCTAGCCGGATTCGGTCTTGATCACGTCTACACAGCTAAATTGGCCTTTGCGTTAGAGGCCAGATTAAAGGGCGAGAGCAAGGTCTACCACGGGGATCACAAAACCAGAGTCTTGTTGCTGCATACCGGAGGCCTCCAGGGGCGCCGGGGTCTTTACGGCGCATAGTGGACTTTTGCGCCATTCGGTTTTAGTTCTCCTCGAATTGTGTGATATTTGGCCTAGCTTTGCCGTGTTAGCCAAGGGTTCGACTCGCCCTATGGGGTCAGGCATAATCAATAGTCAATTTGTAAGATGTTCTCTAATTTGTCGATCAGTATCGAGTTCGAGAAGGGATAAAAATGGACAATCCCGCGACAAATTAAAAGCGATCGAAACTGCACTAGCCCATATTCGGGCACCTTGGAGGAGTGGTGTCGGAATTTCAGAATATCGGCCTGATTGGTCGTACAGAGAGCGATAGCGCAGTCCTCTCGCTAAAGCGTTTAATGGCCTTCTTGGAGCGAGAGGGTTACTCTGTAGTCTTAGAGAAAAATACCGCAAACGACGTCACAAATCACAAGGCAAGGGTTTCCAGTAAGGATAAACTCGGCGAACTCTGCGACCTCGTTATCGTCGTGGGCGGCGACGGGAGTCTTCTCGCTGCCGCTCGTGCACTCGCAAAATTCAGCGTCCCTCTACTGGGGATCAACCGGGGCCGCCTCGGATTCCTCACAGATATTACTCCCGATGAAATCGAACAGAAAGTAGGAGAAGTACTTTCTGGTAAATACATGGCGGAAAGCCGTTTTTTGTTGGATATGTCCGTTACCCGCGATGGCAAACCCATTGGGAAGGGTTCATCCCTTAATGATGTGGTCATTCATCCGGGTGAATTTATCCGCATGATAGAGTTTGACCTTTTTATCGACGGTCAATTCGTATACACCCTCCGCTCTGATGGTTTGATTATTTCTACGCCAACTGGCTCTACGGCGTACGCGCTTTCTGGCGGTGGACCTATAATGCATCCAAAGCTTGACGCAATTGTGGTCGTACCCCTGAATCCGCACACACTAAGTAGTCGCCCGATCGTAGTGGAAGGAAGCAGTGAGTTTAAAGTTGTAATTAGTGAGCACAATGTAGCCAACCCATACGTGACATGTGATGGACATGATCAGGTGGTGACTCAACCTGGCGATGTAGTGAGAATTCACAAAAAGCCCCACCGATTAACGCTGATTCATCCTATTGACCACAATTTTTATGAGACCTGTCGGTCCAAGCTGGGCTGGGTTGGTTGAGCGTAAAAGGTGCAATTTTCGAAGGTTGACCAGTTCACAGTGGTTAGCGTCCGCGGGTAAAAAAATTTGATTATGACAGGCTTTAAAATTGAGTGCAGATGCCGCAAAGAAAAATGATCAAAAAAGCGTAGCCATTTTAATGGCTACCTGTAATGGAGAGCGCTTTTTGTCTGAGCAATTAGACTCTTTAGCATCCCAAACAGTTACTAAATTAGATTTGTGGATCTCAGATGATGGTTCTAAAGATCGTACAAAAGTAATTCTAGAGGAGGCTGCTCGAAACTGGAAAAAAGGAAAGGTGAGAATTTCAGAAGGCCCCAAGCAAGGGTTTGTTGAAAATTTTCGATCTTTGATGATCGACCCCAGTATTGATGCAGATTTTTACGCTTTTAGTGATCAGGATGATATTTGGGATGAAGATAAACTGGCTGTAGCGACAGAATGGCTATCTGCGCAGCCTGACACTATTCCAGCGCTATACTGCAGTAGAACGAGAACGGTATCTGAGAATGGCGTAACGATTGGGTACTCTCCGCTATTCAAGAAAGTGCCGAGTTTTAGAAATGCGATTGTGCAAAGTATTGCGGGTGCAAATACTATGGTAATGAATCGCGCTGCTCGTGATGTGATTGCGCGGGCATCACAAAATTCAACCTTTGTCAGTCATGACTGGTGGTGTTATTTGATAGTCTCCGGAGTCGGGGGGCGAGTATTCTATTCACCTGAAGCAAAGATTGGTTATCGGCAGCATCAGAACAATTTGGTTGGCGAAAACCGCTCTTTGAAGGCGAAATATAATCGTTTGAAAAGGTTGATTGGCGGTGGTTTCCAGGGGTGGAACAGACTAAACCTGGAAAACCTGGAAAAATGCAAGCATCTATTATCCGAAGATGCCTACAGCACGCTTGCGATGGTCCGAAATTGTCAGGGTACTTGTGTGCATCATAGGTTGCTCAGTTTGTTGCGATCTGGCGTTTATCGACAAACGGGAATCGATCAGGCGGCATTGATATTTGCCTGTGCAATTAGAGGCTTATAGCCTGAAGGTGAAGCAGCTTCGCGCTTTGGCTGGCGCGGATTAGGAGTAAAGGTGTGGAAATTGACTCAAACAGCAGCAGAATACCTTCCATTGAAATCAGACAAGGTTGAAAAACAGACTCAGCAGCGGACAGCAATCGTTGTATTGGGAATGCATCGGTCGGGTACTAGTGCCTGGACGCGGTGCTTGAGTTTGCTTGGTGCAGAGTTGCCGCAACATGTGTTCGGTGTGGGCGCAGGAAATGAAACCGGGCACTGGGAAGCTGAGCGGCTCGTTGACCTGAATAATCGGCTACTTGAGGCCTGCGGTAGTCGGTGGGATGATTGGCGAGCAATTGACTTCTCTCTTCTGTCGCCGCCTGTATACGAGCAGTATCTCTCAGAGATAAAGGAAACAATTTTAGAAGAGTACGAAGGAGCTAAACTACTGCTTTTGAAAGATCCGCGAATTTGTAGACTCGCTGATATTTATAGTGAGGCTCTGAAGTCGCTGGATATCGAAGTCAGGTTCCTGATTCCGTATCGTGATCCTCTGTCGGTCGTCGAGTCTTTAGGTCGACGAGATAAAATGGCAGAGCAGTTCGCCGCAGCTTTGTGGTTGAGGCATGTACTTGATGCTCTTCGCTTAACCGAAGGGATGACTCGAGTGATCGTATCGTATGAGCGATTGTTGTCGGATTGGCGCCAAAGCATTGGGGTAGTTGGAAATCAGCTTGGTGTTAATCTTCGGGTAGCTGATATATCGAAAGAAAGAGAGCTCGAAAATTTTCTGTCTCCTACTTTGCGGCATCACAACTCTTCAATTTCCAAGTTAGTCCATCCGCCAAAATTAATGCAGTGGTCGGCGGAGGTATACAGTGCATTAAGTCAGTGCGAAGGTGGTTTTAGTGTTTCCTGTGCTGATAATGTCCTGTCGTCTGTTCGTAAGCAGTTTGATGAGGTTTCGGGCGTGATGGGGGGGGCGGTGTTCCCCGAACTGAGCGCGAGAGAAAGTAAATACAGTCAGCAAATCCAGGACCAGATAAATTGTAACATTGGACTGCGAGAACAGTTACTTGGCAGGGAATCCGATATTGAGAGTTTGCTTGATGAGAAAGTTACTGTTGAGCGAGAGCTTTCGGATTACCGCAGTCGTTTGGAAACGATAGCCAAAGATAATGAAAGTCTTAGAGACCGGCTGCTCATCCTGGAGGGGTCAAAATTTAACCGGTTAACAAGGAAGGTTAAAAGCGTAGTACGAAGTGCCATGGGAAAGGCGTATCAACGTTAATGTAAAATTTTGAAGGTAATAATAAAAATTAAGGTGAGCTGATCGCTATGGATATTAATTAAAAGACCTGACCGAAACTAGATTTTCACCAAAGCTTTGGGGATGTGAATAATATTCAGTCTAAAAGCGTTCAACCGCCAACGAGGTTAAATTCAATCGTGTTTATTGGTCAGTTGTGGAATTTCGATATTGAGCCTGTCCTCTTTTTTAATAGCAGAGGATAAATATTATTTTTTTGGGGGGTGAAATGGGATTAATGGAGCGAGTGGCCCGCTTTGCGGGTGCTTCAAGCGGGCAATTGAGGCGTCTGAGTCGGCGTAAGCCGAAGGTCGCCATTGTCCAGTTTGAGGGAGTTCACGAGGAGGTGATTCCTTCGGTGGCGAGGGCCTTGGCGCGGTGTGGTGTTGACTGTGACATTTACGTTAATGCTTGTGTATTGGAGCGCCGAGGTGACTTGCTCGGCAGCATCCCTGAAACAAAAGGAAAAGTCCGGTATCCCGAAATTAATCGAAAGGAAGACTGGGAAAAACTGCAAGCTGATGTTCTAAGCGCAGGATATGATGCGCTTTTCCTCAATACACTTCAACGAGATGGTGTCGCAGACTGGGCGTCGAGGACCGGACTTCCAATCTTGGGTATTATCCATAATCCTAAACTGTTCCTTTCTTCGCCTAAGTGCGTTTCTCTATTGGAGTCCGGGAGCACGTCGGTATTCTCGCTGGCGCCTCACGTTACTGCATGGATGCTGGATCACTCTCCTGAATTATTCGCTAAAGCGGGTACACTATCGCTAAACTACTGGGATATGCATGAGGGAGCGACATTTAAAGCTCGTGAAGGGTCTCCACGCCGAATTGTCATTCCGGGCTCTGTGAATTTTGCAAACCGTGATTATCTTTCTGTGATAGAAGCTATACCACAGTTAATTACAGAAGCCACGGAAGATTTTGAAATAGGTATATTAGGCGGTGGTCCAGACAGAACTAAGTTGGAAAAAATTGTCACAGAAGCCGGTTGCGCTGCGCATGTGCGCTTTGCCACCAAAGATCCAGTGTCTGGTTTCGTTGATAATGCCACATATTTTTCTGAATTGGCGCTTGCGGATTTTGTCCTGCCAATGCTCCCTGAGCAGCGCACCGACTATAGGACCTTCAAGATAACGTCTGCGGTTCCTACGTCTGTGGCCTTCCGCATACCGGCGATTTTGGACAGCTGGACTGCTGCCGTATACGGAGCACCATGTGTTACGTATCGCGGTGAGGCCTTTTTAGACGGCCTGCGGCGAGCTGTGGTCATGGAAAGAGCTGATTTGGGGGTATTGCGGGAAAAGCTTGGTCACTTCCGAACTACGACTGAAAACCAATCTTTTGAAGAAATGAGACGTGGGCTTTCACAATTGTCTATTATTTGAGTCGACGTTTCAGCTTTCATTTTTTTATATGGCTATCAGGTAAGGGGGTTAAAACCGGAAGTGGTTTTTTGAAATGTGGTTTCTATAGTCGACATACTATTACAAGGATGAAATCATGGATAAGTGTGCGATCAAGAGCTGTGCAGATAATTTTCTTCAAAGTTTAGGTGTAGCCTATAACGAGCTTGGAACGTTTAGTTATGGAGAGCGATTCCAGGATATATTCGCCCTTGTAGTCGGGTTGGCCACGAGAGAATGCTATTTCGTAGATTTCGGTGGAATGCATCCTTATAACCGGAACAATACATACTTACTCGAGAGGGTGGGTTGGAGGGGTATCCTTGCCGAGCCTAATCCTGCATTTAGTCAAGACCTTTTGAGCCATCGCAATTGTCAAATTGAAATGGTCGCAGTTGATGTTACTCCTCGGTTATCGACACTTCATATCCCTATGGGAAAACGGGCTCGCGCTACACTTGATGTTATAGAAGATATTCCGGTAAGTAAGGTACAGGTACAGGTTATCTCATTGGATGAGCTTATGCTTCGGGCCGGTGATCCACCTGTTATCGGATTTTTTTCGATAGATGTTGAAGGTGGCGAGTGGGATATAATTCGCAATTTTCCCAATGTTTTTAATAAAGCTCTGAGTATTTGCGTTGAGTGGGGTGAAAAAAGGGAGGAAATATATGAATTTCTTACCGCACTTGGGTTTGAAAGGGTTCTATCTGAGCTGAGTGGTGTTGATGACTGGTATGTTAAAGGGTGTATTTTAGAAAAGTTTTCAACCCGGGGAGACCTTTATGAGAAAGAGATTAAAAAATTAGCTGAGATCTTAAGTTCAGAAGCTTTACCTGATCCAGGGTTTTCTAAGGAAAGTAGGAATGAGCAGATTTCCGTGTTTTCGAGCATAGCCTTATCGCAAGCTGTGCTTGATTGATGCCCTTCAGGAGAGGCAGTATAAGATTTTAGTTCGGTTAAAATCGGTTCAAAAACCTTACATATAATAAAAATGAGACACCGTCATGATGAGATCTCAATTTTTTTTCCTAGGGAAAAAGCTAACCTTTTTTGTTGGAAATCCAGATGATGCGATTCAAAAGCAACATCTAAAAGGGACGCTTTTTGACCATGTTGAGCTGTTGAAGATGGCACGCTATATCAGTGACGGTGACTTGATTCTGGATGTCGGCACGAATGTGGGTAATCATGCGGTCTATTTTTCCAGATTTTTCCCATCGTCAAAGGTTATGGTATTTGAGCCAAATCCAGATGCGATTAGAATTCTCGAGAAAAACTTGGATGCTAACGGTTGTTCTAATGTTGACCGAAGTGGGATTGGTATAGGCCTTTCAGATAAGGAGGCCGGCGCAATGAGTTGGCGAGGTGGGGATAATAACCTGGGCGGCTCTCGCGTGATTCCGACAGTAAATCTGAACGAGATTCCTGAAAAGCGCAGGAAAAATTTTTCTCATATAAGTTTAATGCGCGGAGATTCTCTTGTTGAGGGTGATAAAGTAGGTTTTATAAAAATAGATGTAGAGGGTCATGAAATTCTGGTTTTGTCGGGGCTGGAGAGAACAGTAGCTAACTCGCGACCGACTTTGTTCGTAGAGGTTGATAAATCTAACGATGAAAGATTTAAGTCTTGGCTTGTTGCTAACGGTTACCATGTAGTTTGGGTTGATAATCACTATAAAAAGGTTACCAATTACCTATGCGTGCCAAATTCAGAAAAATTCAAGTGGCGAGCTCTTCATGAATGGGGGCTCAAGCTTCGCTTGATGCAGCATAGGCTGGAGCGATGCCTTTTTAACGCAAGATTCAGCGTTAAAAAGTGGATTGATAGCTACAAATTGAACGCGTAAATTAATAGATTTTTCTAAAAATAGAGCACCACATAGATTGTAAGTCTATGTTCGGTGCTTTTTTTTCAAACCGCGTCGGACAATGGGACTATTTATAATAAAAGGTGGAAATACTGATCACAAGTAAACTAGTGGATCGGTTTTAGTCACTTGAGTTAGTGTCTCCAATCATAACTTTCTAGTGAATAGAGTTAACGGACTTCTATTCAGGCTTTATAGCTTTCTGGAATTTGTATGCCAAGTTGCTCGAGTTTTTTTAGCTCTGGGCGAACTGCCTCCCTCAAACGTTCGTATAAGGCCGGCGGTAATGTAAGGTCGATAGACGGGTTTGATTTCTTGTGTGTATTCACGTGAGTGTAAGTGTGCTGCTTGATCTCCAAGAATTCTTCAATTTCTCGTACCGAACTTTCAAAGTTTTCGATGAAGCTTTCAAAAGGAATTATTTTTAGTTCATTTGAAGAAAGATTTCCTTTTAATTGCTGAGCTATATCTCCGTAGCGACTATGAGAGGATATACCAGTTTCAGTGAGCTTAGCCTCAAGGTCTTTAAGGCTAAAGTTCTCTAGCTCGTGTTTTCGCCCGGAATGAATCAGGTCAAACTTAATGTGGGACCATAGTCGAGCGACGGGGTGGCGTAATACATAAATAACCCGGAGTTTCGGGGCTAGTCTTTTTACGTGATCCCAACCTCGTGGTGAGAGCAGGGCATGATAATTGCTGAAGTCACACGCGTACCGATCGCCTACGTCCGCAAATACACTTTCGAACCATGCGTCGTTTACTGGTGAAGTTAAATATTTATCTGAATACCATCTTACGATATCTCTTAACTCCTCCGGATCCTTTAATTTTGCGTATCGATTGTGCATTACCATGGATAGGCGATGGCGTCGAAAATCGGTCGACAGAATTGTATGTTTTCTAGTGAGGTTACTAGAGATTGTATTGAAAAGGGTGGGGGATAACGGTTTTTGTAACTTTCTCGAAAGTCCATTGGTATGGGCGAAATAGTGGAGCTCCTTTTCCGGTGTGAAATACAGATCGGGATGTTTTTGAAATACATTGTACAAAAACGTGGTTCCTGCTTTCATCGCTCCTACAGATAAAAACAGCTTACTTACTGGCATTCCGGGACCTCAATTCTTTTGCTTACTTTTGTGTCTAGTAGTTTCATCAGGGTTTGGTTTAATTGATCGCCCTGATCTTGGATCAATGAAATATGCCTGGTCTCTCGAACTATTGGAAGTTCGTAATCCAGAATATTGGTTATGGCTTTTTTCAGGTACGAATGGTCTGAGGACAGGGGTATTACCGTAGCGTTGACGCCATCAATGCAGTCCTCAGATAGGCCGCCTGCATCACTCGCAATTACCCAGACACCGCGAATCATCGCTTCACGCACTGTTAGGCCAAAGCTTTCCTTCCACTGGGATGGGAACAATAGAACATCAATTTCGGAGAAAAACTCATCCATGCTTTCTTGTGTGTATGGAGGGACAAAAGTAACTTTCCCCGGAATTTTCCAAGTCGGATCATGCTTCCAGGTTTCATTTCTGGCTGCACCTGCATCGACGACCTTTAGCTCATAGTTGCTAGCTTCTATTTCGTTGAAAGCTTTGTGTATAAGCATCGCGCCTTTTATTGGACCTGGGCCTCCAACGAAGCCAAATCGCACACCGGTGTATTCTGGTCTTTTACTTCGATTGAAGTCAGTTTTCGGAGGTTTTACACCATTTTTATTTACCAGACATTTCTCAGCGGGAAAGCCGTTTAGTAGGTGCAAGTTTCGATGGAAGTTGCTGGGGAAAAGCAGTAGGTCTGATGATTTCAGTGCGCTATGCAATATTTTGGTTCGGCGACGTGTTATCGCCAAGTCATCAACGCAATGGCGGCATACATCAGGGTTTATGGTTTCCTGATGGCAATAGCGCCCCATACTGTTGATCATAAATTGCCGTTCACACAGCCACCAGCAATCATGGACGGTTGTGACGAGCGGGATTTTTCTCGATTTGACTTCTTCGAGACAAGTGGCACCCATATTCTGTACGCAATGCATGTGTACGACGTCTGGCTTTACCCTATCGAGTATCTGTCCGAAAATTTCGTCGAAACGCTCATTGTGCCAGCTATCTGCTGCGTTAATTCTGTGCTCAGGAATCTTGACTCCGATTACATCAATGCCGAGGGTCGAGTAACGGCGCATCGAATAATATGGAAGTGCGGGGTCATCTACGTTTGCTACCACAACGACGTCCCAGTCATGGGTGTTCTTAAGCTCCAGCGCCATGTTTTCTGCAACGACAGTTGCCCCTCCAAATGAGGTAGGAGAGAAAAATATATTTCCGATCAGTACCCGTTTTTTTTTAGCAACGGCGTCCATATATCATATCCTTGATTGCTTCTGGGAGGCTGCCGGTAATTTCCCGGGTTCCAAGTGTCTCGCTGACTGACTGTTGTGCGTTTTTCCCCAATTTTTCCCTAAGGTCAGAGCTATTCAGTAAGAGTTTGATTTTTCGGTACCACTCATCACTATCCGTTGCTAGATAGCCATTTTCCCCGTCTTTGATAACGTTGCAGAAGTCGCCAACCGATGACGCTACTGTAGGGATGCCGGCCAAGGAGGCCTCCATAAAGCGAATTGCACTTTTACAGTCATTAAAGTCGTCGATCACTAGTGGTACAATATTAATATCTGCACGTGCCAGAGTTTTGATATATTGGCTGTAATCGCTAAAACCGGTTTCGGTTATTCTGTCCTCAAGCTCCCCGAAAGAGTCGGGCAGTATCAAGTGTCCAATAATTGATAGGTGTGCTTCAGGGTGCTCCTTGAGAACTTTAAACAGAGTGCTTTCTACAGTACGGAAGTCTGCTTCATGCGCTCTTGACCCGGAAGCATATACGATCGATATTTTACCATTCGGTATATGAGAACCCTCGGTATTTGCGCGCTCCAGACCTTGTCGTGCTGCGGCAATGGTTTCCTGGTCTATCGCATTTCGCCAGATAACAGCCTGCTTAGTGGATAGAGTCCTTACTTCTTCGGCGAGCTTTGGTGTGCTTAGAATTGCTACGTCGCACTTCACTAGGGCTTTTCTGTAAAGTTCAGTGGACTCGAGTAGTACGTCCTTTTCGTGGGAGGATAGATAATCGAGGTTCC
Organism: Microbulbifer hydrolyticus; assembly: GCF_009931115.1. Classification (NCBI taxonomy): domain Bacteria; kingdom Pseudomonadati; phylum Pseudomonadota; class Gammaproteobacteria; order Cellvibrionales; family Microbulbiferaceae; genus Microbulbifer; species Microbulbifer hydrolyticus. Next base: position 1,904,363 of record NZ_CP047491.1, read on the forward strand.
TATTTTCCTGGTAAATCCTTTTTGAAAATATGGGATCGTCAATATCGTATGCGGTAGGAATTGATAGCCTGTCGCATTCCCTCAAGTAAGAGTCTAATAGAGCTCCATCCTGTACTCGATAAAAAATTACAAATGTCGCCATTTGAAGCATATTCATTGAGCGCGGAACATCTTCCCAGTGTGCATAGTTTGCATGCACACCCATTTGTTCCAGAGCCTCCATCTTTTGTACTACACGATATTTCCTGCATTGAGGTAGGTTTAAGTCAGCAATTAGTACTACAAGCGGCGTCCGGAAAAGTTTTTTCGGCGGGCGGCTGGGCTTTTCAACGCGCTCCTGTGCGGGGAACAAGGTGAATGCTTTATGGTAGCCGGCGCCCGCGAGGAAGCTGCCAAATTTCAGGTGTCGGTCGGTGAGTTGCTTTGCTTTTTGTCTAAGTTTAAAGGAAATTGCCCACAAAAAGCGGTGCGCCCCATAAAGCTTATAGTACTGCCATCCGCGCTGTAATACTTTTCGTATCATGGGGATTCCTAGTGTGCCTGTGCGAAAGTTAAATTAGTCAAGTAATTCTTCAGCAGTTCCGGTTGCTACAACTTTTCCTTCCTCCAGGCAGATGACTTTGTTGCAAACGGTTTTAAGTAACTTGTGGTTATGAGATGCCAGAACAATTATTCCGGCCTTTTCCGCAAGATCGCTCATTCTATCTTTAGCCTTTTGTTGAAAGGCTGGATCTCCGGCACCGATCCATTCGTCCATCAGGAGGATTTCTGGCTCAAGGCAGGTGGCGACGGAAAATGCCAGTCTAGCAGCCATGCCTTGGCTGTATGACTTAAATGGTAAGTCAATAAAGCCACCCAGCTCGCTGAAATCGATGATCTCATCCATCCGGGATTCAATTTCTTTGGGACTCCAACCGTTGATCAGTCCTCGCAGGAAAATATTGCGCCTTCCCGTTGCCTCTTGTCTAAACCCAAGGTTGATATTAAAAAGCGCATCTACTTTGCCTGATACTGAAAGCTCTCCCTCACTGGGCTCATAGATGCCGTATAACACTTTAAGGAGGGTGGTTTTCCCGGCGCCATTGCTGCCTATTAAACCAAGTCTGTCTCCGGAATTGAGCTCAAAATTTACTCCTTCCAGAGCTTTCACCATTCGTTTTCGTCCAGTTGCCGAAATCTTACCGCCAGTTGGAGAAGGTTTGCGGTAATTGGGGGCAAGACTAATCTTCTGGCGAATGTTGTAGGTAAGTCCAATGTTTTTAGCTTTAATTGAAATCATCAGAGAACGTGAATGACCTTTTTTCGCAGCGCCCCTAAAAGCAGGAGAGCAAATAACCAGAGTACTAGGCCAACTGAAGCGCAGAATGTAAATGGAAAGAGCTGAAACTCACCGGTAATTATCGGTTGACGCACGATTTCGAGCGCGTAAGTGAAAGGGTTTAGATCATATAGAGTCTGCCTGAGACCGCCGCTGTTTGCAGGGTGCCAAAAAATGGGCGTCAGAAACATTCCAATCCGCATTGCGTTGCTAACAATAAATTGTGAATCGGGAAAAAAAGCTCCGAGGAAGGCCATGCAGATAATTATGGCTGGCGCTATTAAGAGCAGAAGCGCTATGCCTACCGCTGAGTAGAGCCATCCAATTGAAAGGCTGGCTCCGGTTATCGCAAGGATGGCAACACAGCCCACTGTGGTAAAACCAAGTCTGATAGTAGATTGCATCATCAACCTGAAGGCATAGGTTGAAAGGGGCAGTGTGGTCCCCTTAAGAAAACCTTCTTCCCTGGCAAATAGGGTTACGCTCAAACTGATAATCTCGCTGACAAAGAACCAAACTAGAAGCCCTAGAGAAACATAGGATTGAAAATTTGGAATCCCTTGTCCTCGCTCAAATATAACGATAAATGTAAATGCGAAAGCAAGATAATTCAGCAGTAGCCAGAGGGGGCCAAGTGACGTGCGTTTATGTTGATCGCTAATATCTTCACTTGCGAGTGCAACCCAGACATTTTTTAGTTTTATTGCGGCTCGGACATCCGCGAACGCTGTGTGAAGGGTCTTGATCATTGAAGTCTCGTGTGATGCTTTACTTCTGGTACACGGGCTATAAAACTAATTTGACCCAATACGAATTTATTGGGCACTAAGTATGGACCCTCATGTTAAAAAAATGACTCTGGCAGGGGCTGTGTGCGTCAGGATGAATTTGCCGACATTTTTTGTTGGGTATTGTCAGATATTTTGCCAATTTGGGGTGAATTTGCAACACCTCAGGCTCAAACGTGAAAATAAAGAGTTTAGTTCTTGACATTCATTTAGGGGTCAAGATTGGCTTGCCCGAAAATTACTGCGCACCTCTGATTCTTGACTCAGCGAGAGTTTTTTACTGGGCATCGTCCAAGAGCTCCATCTTTAATCCCCTGAGCCGCAAGCCTCAAAGATTGCCATCTTTGCCCTGGCGCAAAAATACACAAAGACGCCAAAATCAACAGCTTCGTAAGTTCGGCACTGAACCACTTGAGTGGGACGTGCGGCTTGCGTGCGAGCAGGAGGCTGTTGCGGAACATGAAGTAATAGCGAAATGGTTTGTGTTTCGGTAATAGTCTCCAGCGACCCAGCCAAATTCGATATGTCTGTTCGCCCAGTCTATGGGACATATGGGCATCGCGTACTCCGTATAACCTGTAATTACGTGAGCGGGCTCGAAGGCACCACTCAGTATCAACATGATCTATAAACAGTTCTTCATCCATTGGCCCAATTTTCCGAAATGCATCTGCATCAATGAGAGTGCCTGAAGAAATTAAAAATTCAGTTTCTACGAACGTACTATTTTGAAGTTCTGTTAATGGAACTCTGCCGAGATAGAACCAGGAAGTTCTTACAAATGGTGAGGCGACAGAATTTCCATCTATTTTGTATTGAGGTCCAACCGCAGCTGTTTTTTGCTGAAGGTTAAGGCGGAATAGGGAGCGGGATAGAATGGTTACGGAATCGCCTTCCATGACGCTGTCTTGGTCGAGTAGAAGTATTTGATCTGCACCTTGATCGACGGCCTTTTTAATTCCTGTATTTTGTGCCGCCCCCAGGCCTCGATTTTCGGGTAGGGAAACCAGGTCGCACTCCGGGTAATTTTTAATCAGAGAGCGCAGGCTATCAAAATTTTCTGAATTGTTATCGACAACTGTTATCGATTGGACCTGGTGACGGAGGCTCAGGATAGATTTGGCAAGTAACTTCGTATCAGGATGGTATGTGACAACAACGACGTGTATCTGGGTGTTACTCATTTGCCTTCGATACCTATTGGCGAGTGCCTTTCGTTCGTCTTGGAGACGCCTTTAATGATGCGAAGTAAGCCCCAATCATCAGTGGAACGAAGGGATGCGAAGCTACCAAACATCCTGGTGACTAATGGTTTCTCTGCAGTCACTTCTTGTTTCTGAGCTATCTGCAAATGACTGTTGATTCACAAAGTAACCAGGTAAAAGTTGTGTGTATTCTTGCTATTGCTCAAGTATCAAACAGTTTCGGCAGCTGTCCGTTTTTTAGGCGCTTTTTACTTGAAGTGCCTTGAATTTCCCGGCTCGACCTGATTAATTCCTGTACTAGAGCGTGTACGTGGGCCTGATTCATGGGTCTCGGGTTAACTCCAAACATGGCTTTGTTTAGTGATTCCCGGATCTTTCCAAGTACTGGCAGCTCCAATGATTCCTCTATTTGATATAGCGTCTGCCCTCTGGTGTGCGGCCAGTGTATGTTGGCCCATTGGATCAAAGCATTGTGTAATACCTCGGGTTCTGATGACACTGCTTTTTCCAGCTCAATGTCAGCTAATTTTGCCGGTTTAACCTTACTTTCTCTCGATCGAGTTCGCACTTTGGCCTTTTGATATCTACGAAAAAACAGCAGCGCCCAAACAAGGTGCAGTGCGATCGCTGCAATTGCAATTTTTTGCCAAAATCCCGGTTCAACCTTAGAGGTGCTTGGAGTGGGGGTATCTGAAGCTCCAGGTGTACCTGAAGCGGTGGGTTTGGCTGCGGCTGCACCTGTGACATTGAACCTAAACGCCGGCAACTGCGTAGCCCGCTGCCGCCCGGTTTTCGTATCCCACCAGGTAATAGTCATTGGAGGCAGCTGATAACTCCCCGGCTTGGTTGCTACAATCGCGGTAGTTTCAATCCGGCTACCGGTAATGCCATTCATCCCTGGCTGATCTTCCTGTTGCGGCTGGTCCGGGTAGGTCTTCAGCCCTTCAATATTCAGCTTGGGTAGGGGCGGTAATTGCGCGGCGCGCAGGCCCTCTGCCCGTAGGGTAATAATCCGGGTAATGGGCTCTCCGACCTTGAATTCGTCCGGATCTTTGCTCCAGCTCTGCACCAGTCCGAGGCTGGCCGCCGGTAACCAGTTGCTGCCGCTGTAGCTGTCGGGCTTGGGCTCTACCTGCACGGTTTTGGGCTCTGAGCGCAGACGAATGCGCTGGGCATTGCGGTTGAAGAGGGAGAACGGGTCTCTTCTGCCGGTAACAGCGACGTAATTCAGTGCGGGGATCTGTAATTCTCCGGAGCTTTCCGGGAAGACTGCGTAGGTCAGTTCGTACACGGCATGGCCGACGCCGTCGATGCGGCGTTCAAATCTTTGTTCGTTCACTTTCTCGATATGGGCGCCGGCAATCTGAAGGGGATCGGTGGCGATGTCATGCAGCCCCACGGTGGTGTAGAGGCGGACTTTTACCAGCAGCTGCTCCTGCACGTGGAGCTTTTCTTTGTCGAGCTCTATCTCCAGGAACGCTTTGCGGCTATCCCCTGTGGGGGCCTGGCCGGCTTTGTTTACGGTGATCGGGATGGCATCGGAGATCTGGCCGTGCAAGTGCAGGGAAGGGACAAAGAGTCTGCCTTCTTTCAGTGGGGCGAGGATCACGGTCCATTCTACGAAGCTCTCGGCGTGGCCGTTGATCACGCGGTACTGGTTGGACTGCTGGCGGGACAGGACTTCGAAGTCCTGTTCGAGGAGGTCGAAGTCCGGTTGTCCGCCTCTCTGGCTACCGCTGTAGCGCAGGGTGAGGGTGAAGGTCTCGTTGATGGCGAGTTCGTTGCGGTCGACGGTGGAGGTGAGCTCCTGAGCATTTGCGGTGCTGCAGGCCATAAGGAGCATGAAAAGCACGAGGCATTGACGTACAAACCTGCGCACAGGTGACAAGAAGCTCCTGGTGTTGATATCACCTATTGGCTGGTACCTACTCGCGAAAGATATGGTTTTGCGGGATTCCACTGTGGTTACCATCTCTGGGTGGCTCCGTTCTCCGGGGGCTGCCATTCGCCCGCGCGGTATGCGCGGCGACGTTGCAGACTTTCGTATTTGAACTTTTCGCGCATCAGGCCTGCGGGGTCATCAGGGATCTGACGCAACCACTGATCAAGCGCCTGCTGCGTCTCAGGGTCGAGAGGACTTTCCTGGTCGCCGGGCTGGGCGTTGGCATTTTGCTCTTGCTGCTGGCCCTGATCATCTTGCGGGCGACTCTGGGCCTGCTGCTCCTGTTCCTCTTCGGACCCCGGGTCTGACTCGCTTTCACTTTGCTGATCCTGCGACTCTTGTTCCGATTGCTGCTGGTTCTGGGAATCCTGCTGGGCGTTTTGCTGCTGGGAGGACTGCCCGTTCTGGTCCTGTTGCTGTTGATTCTGTTGCGCGTTTTGCTGGTCTTGCTGCTGATCCTGTTGTTGGTCGTTTTGCTGTTGCTGGTCCGACTGCTGGCTTTGCTGCTGTTGTTGTTCCTGTAACTCTTTCAGCTTTTTCGCGATCTCGCGATTGTGTCGGGCGTCTGCAAGCTCGGGATTCTGCTGGATGGCTTCATCGTAGGCTTTGATGGCGTCGTCAAAGCGCCCCTCCTGGGTGAGGCTGTTGCCGAGGTTGTATAAGCCCTGGGGACTGTTGCTGTGTGCAAAGCTTTTCGCTGCTGCATCGTACTCGCCGGCTCGATACTGCGCGGTGCCTCGCCACTGGGAGTTCTCGAATACCTGGGCTGCGCTTTCTGCGTCGCCCTCGGCCAGTAAGTCGCGACCTTGCTGGTTTGGCGTCTGCCACAGGCTGCCCTTTTCCGCGGCCTCGGTATGGGGGCTGGCGAGCATGAGCGTTGACAGCGCGATTGGTAATGCGGAGGCGAGGGTGCCTCTGCGGAACAGCAAAAGGGCAAATGGCAGGAGGAGCAGCACCAGCCATGGCCCTTCTTCATGCCACTGGTCAAATTCACGTTCGGTCAATTCTGCCTGTTCCGGCGTGGCGGTTTGTGGAAGTACCCGGGCAATATCAATGTCGTCCACGGTGATCGCGGAAAACTGCCCGCCGGTACTTTGCGCCAGTCGTGTGAGTTCCCGAGGGTTGAAGTTGGCAATGATGATGGAGCCACTGTCATCGGTGATAAAACCGCTGCCGGTGTTTTTCGGGATGGGGCTGCCCTCACCGCTGCCGACAGCGAGGATTGAGAGGGGCGTATTGCTGTTAATGGCTTCGCTCTTGACCGTGTCGACTGCCGCCTTGGCGATGCCATCGGTGACGGCGAGCAGGCGGCCCTTGCCGTTCGCGCCGTCTTTAATTAATCGTGTACCTGCCTGCACGGCCATTTCGATGTTGCTTCCCGGAACAGGCATGATGCGCGGAGACAGGGATGGCACCAGGTTGGCAATGGTGGCGGTATCGTCTGTCAGGGGGGTTACGACATGCGCTTCGCCGGCATAGGCCACCAGTGCGGTCAGCCCGTCTTTCCGCTGTTTGAGGATATCGAGAATTTTCAGGCGCGCACGGGTGAGCCGGTTGGGGGAGAGGTCGGTGGCCATCATGGATGGCGACAGGTCGAGCAGTATCACCAGCGCGTCCTGGTTCGAATATACCGGCGTGGGCAATTTTCGCCAGGTGGGGCCGGCGAGGGCGACGATGGCCGCTGTCAGCAGTGCGAAAATCAGTGTGAACAGCCAGGGCCTTTTTTCACCACCGCGCATCAGCAGATGGGGAAGCAGGTCCGGGTCGATCACTTTTTGCAGGCCGCCGCTGGCAAACACGATCCGGGCCAGCGCCCAGCATGCAAGCGCAGCTGGCAGGATCAGCCACAGGATGGCCGGGCGAAGAAAGTGGAACTGCTCAATATCCACCAGGAAGCTCATACTGGCTGGCCTCCGTTCGTTTTCCCTGCGCGCGCACTTTTGCCGGGGCGGTGCACCAGCGCGGAAGACCCGGACGTAATTAGGGGAATGGCGGCCCACAGCAGCGAAAGCAGCAGCGCGGTAGACAGTGGCCAGACATACAGGGATTTCAGCGGGCGGTAGGTTTCCGCCTCCTGTTCCACAGGCTCCAGGCGGTCGAGTTCCGCGTAGATGTTCGCCAGTTCCTGAGGATTGTGGGCGCGGAAATACAGGCCGTCGGTTTCATCCGCGATGGCTTGCAGTGTTTTGCTGTCCAGGTCGCGGGACGGGTTAATACGACGTGCACCGAAGCGCGATCCCAGCAGGCCGGGCTGAACCATTTCCTCCGCGCCCACGCCGATGGTGTATACCTTCACGCCCGCCTGTTTGGCCAGCTCGGCGGCCTTCAGCGGTGCAACTTCGCCCGCCGTATTGGCACCATCCGTCAGCAGGATCAGCACGCGTTGATCTGCCGGTCGCTGGGTAAGGCGTTTGACGGAAAGGCCTATTGCGTCGCCAATAGCGGTGCCCTGGCCGGCAAAGCCGATCTGCGCTTCCGCAAGCAGCGTGTCTACTGTCTCGCGATCAAAGGTCAGGGGCGCCTGCAGGTAGGCCCGGGTGCCGAACAGTACCAGCCCCAGGCGATCGCCTTTGCGCCGCAGCACAAAATCCCCGACGACATTTTTTACCGCGGTGATGCGCATGGCCGGATTGCCATTGAGGATCATATCCGGGGTTTCCATACTGCCGGAGATATCGACGGCGATCAGCAGGTCGCGCGCGCTACTGGTCTGGGAGATTGGTTCGCCGTACCACTGGGGGCGTGCCGCAGCCGCTACCAGCAAGGTCCAGATAAACCAGAGGAGGATCAGGTTGAGTCGGTTGCCTGCCGCGCCGCCACCTTTGTGAGACAGCTCCCGGTAGTAGGGCACCTTGAGCGCACTGCTGAGCGGTTCGCTCTTGGGTAACATCTGTCGAGCCAGTAACGGCAATGGCAGCAGCATAAACAGGAGGGGCAGGCCGAACTCAAACACGATCGACCTCCGGTTTTTCCGCCAGCGGTGACGTTTCAGGTATTCCTTGGGTCTGCGGGCGTTGGTGGGCGCGCGCCCAATACGTGGCGAAGTCCTGCAGAGACTGGAGGTCAGCCCTGGATCCGGTGGATCCGCTATAGAGGTTCTCCAGCAGTGCCCGGCGGGCGGGTTCCGGCATGGGGTCCTCGACGGAGGATTCCAGAAAAGCGATCCAGCGCTGCCCGGTCAGCGGCGCACACGTGTCTCTGCCAAAGGTAACAACCGCGATGCGTTTCAGCAGGATATTGATCTGTTCCACTGCATGGGGCTCGCTCAAGTCCAGCGCTTTCAGCAGGCGCACACCTTCCTGCCGATAAAGGTTGCGGCGCCGCTTCTCCCGTAGTCGAAGTGCGAACCAGCCTGCGGCAAATATAAGGGTGAGGACGAGCCCTGCGAGCATCCACCAGCCGGGAGCCAGGGGCCACCAGCCGATTGCGGCGGGCTCGTGGATATCCTTTAGTTGATCCAGCAGGCTTTGCATCTCCGGCGTCATCGGGTTTGGGGCTGCCGGATTGTTCTGCGGCGCCGGAACCGGGGGAGCGGCCTGCTTAAGGGCTGAAAACCCGTACATCACGCAGGACTCCGGTTGGGAGACGGCTGCCGGTCCCCGTAAGTACTGAGCAGCAGTGGCACGACGGGTTGGGTGTTATCAAAGTCCACCAGCGGCAGGTGCAGTCGCCGGCAAAGCTGAGCGGTCTGCTCGCGAACCTGATACTGGTGGTTCGCAAACTGCTGTCGCAGTGCCCGGCTGGATTTGCCGAGAAAGGTCCGCTGCTTGCCGTCACTGATGGTCATCGCTTGTTCTGGCAGCTGCTGTTCCAGCGGGTCGGTGATACGCAATACCTGCAGATCAGCATGGCGGGTAAGCAGGTAGAGCGGCTGCTCACAGCTCTCATCCATATCGTGGCAGTCGCTGATCAAAAACAGGGCGCTGCCAGGCCGGGCGATACGACGGGCTTCTTCCAGCAACACACTCAGGGGCTGGCTGCCGCCGCTGGCGATGGGGCTATCCAGTGCGCCCGCGGTTTCTACCATACCGTGAATAGCGGCGAGTACGGCGTGATGGCTGCGGCGCGGGCGCACGGTATCGACGCCGTGATCGGAGAACAGCAGGGCGCCGATACGGTCGCCGTGCTGTAGGCCCGCCCAGCACAGGGCGGAGGCGATACTGCAGGCGGCAACCGACTTGAAGGCGTTCTGGCTACCAAAGAACATTGGTGAGCGGAGGTCGAGCAGGATGACTACCGGGCGCTCGCGCTCCTCCTGGAACAGCTTGGTGTGGGTTTTACCGGTTCGCGCGGTTACGCGCCAGTCAATGGAGCGTACGTCGTCACCTGGCTGGTAATAACGCACCTCCTCGAAGTTCATTCCACGTCCACGGTAGCGGGTCAGCAGGTTTCCGGCCTGGTCGCTGCGATTGACCCTTGGTTTGAACAGTCGCAACTGGCGGGCAATATGGCGCAGGCGTACCAGCGGCGCTACTTCAGGGTAGGCGCCACGGATATTCAGGTCGTTGTGATTGATCGCTTTCTGCACGTCTGCTCGAAACTCTCTGGCGCTGGCTTAAATGGCCGGTACCTGCTGCAACAGGCGATGAATTACCTGGTCGGCATTGGCGCCGGCGGCCTCGGCCTCAAAGCTTAACAGCAGGCGGTGGCGGAGCACGTCCGGTGCGATGGCCATAACATCATCCGGGGTTACGTAGTCGCGCCCCGCCAGCCATGCGTATGCGCGGGCACAGCGATCCAATGCGATGGTGGCTCGTGGACTGGCGCCAAAATCCAGCCACGCGGCCAGCTCGTCATCATATCGTTGTGGCTCGCGGGTAGCGATGACCAGCTGCACGATGTAGGTTTCCACCGCCTCTACCATCGTCAGGTCAAGAATCTCCTGGCGCGCGGCAAAGATGGTCTCCTGACTGATCACGGTCTGCGGGCGGCCCTCGCCATGGCTCGCTTCGGAGCGTGCCAGCTTGAGAATCCTTGTCTCGGCTTCGGCATCCGGATAATGCAGGTTGACCTGCATCAGGAAGCGGTCGAGCTGCGCCTCCGGAAGAGGGTAGGTGCCTTCCTGCTCGATGGGGTTCTGGGTGGCCATCACCAGAAACAGGTCGGGCAGGGAGTAGGTTTTACGGCCCACACTGATCTGGCGCTCTGCCATCGCCTCGAGCAGGGCGGATTGAACTTTGGCGGGTGCACGGTTGATCTCATCCGCGAGAATCAGGTTGTGAAATACCGGACCGGGCTGGAAATGAAATTCACCGGTTTCCGGTCGGTAGATATCCGTGCCAGTAATATCTGCCGGCAGCAGGTCCGGGGTGAACTGGACCCGGTGGAAGTCCCCCTCGATGGCATCCGCCAGAGTCTTGATGGCTTTCGTCTTGGCGAGGCCCGGAGCGCCTTCTACCAGGAGGTGTCCGTCGGCCAGGAGTCCTATCAGGATTCGGTTGACCAGAATCTCCTGACCAATAATCTGCTGTTCCAGCCAATCGCCCAGAATTTTTATCTGCTGGCGTGTGTCCATATCGTCACTTCTTTTGCCAATTTCCTGTTTCAATACGCTGCCCGGAGCGGGTGGCTATCTATCATCTTTATATATAGCTACTCGTTCGGATTTCGCGGGCTGGTTGATTTTAGCGGCGATGAGCCGTGAGGCAACCGCTGTCGCTGTTCGGGCAACCCGAAGACCGCAGAGTAGACAGTTATTCTGACGGTTAGTTCTACCTTGAATTTGCAAATGTAGCATTCTGGCGCGCGATGGCAGTCGCGCGGCGATGGGAGGAAGCACGTGAATATGGCGACGGTCATTACCGATAGCCGGGAGGAGCTGCTGGCACAGGTCAGTGCCCTCATAGGGGAAAAACTGGGCGACAAGGCAGAGCCGGTGGCGGCCTTTGCCGCGCAGTTTCTGAATCAGTACCCGCTGGAGGATCTGGCGGGGCGGCGCCTGGCTGATGTGTACGGGTGTATTTACACCTGCTGGGACTTTATCCAGCAGCGCACTGCCGGGGAACCCAAAATCCGCGTATTCAACCCGCGCCTGGAAGAGCACGGCTGGGAATGTTCGCACACGGTGGTCTGTGTACTGCAACGGGACATGCCCTTTCTGGTGGATTCCGTGCGGATGGAGATCAATCAGCGCGACACGGTTATCCACTCCATCAAGAGCACCGTGTTGCAAATGCGGCGTGGTGACGACGGCTGTCTTCACAAGCTGCTCCCGCCGGGGCCTCGGGAGGACGAAGGTCTTCAGGAAAATCCCGGGGTAACCGGAGAGGCGCTGATCTACGTCGAGATCAACCTGGATACATCGGCCTCCCACGCATCCGAGATGACCCGGGACCTGAAGGAAACCCTGGGTGACGTCGCGTTAGCGGTGGATGATTACGTGCCCATGCTGGATACCTGCGCGGCCATGGAAGACCAGCTGCACACCTGTCTGGCGGATAATGACGCCAATCTGGAAGAGGCCAGTGCGTTTCTGCAGTGGATGCGTGACGGTAACTTCACCTTCCTTGGTTATCGCGAATACGAGTTTTGCCAGCAGGGCGATAAAAAGGTGCTGTGCGAGGTGGAGGGCCGCCGCCTGGGTATTTTCAAAAACCTCGAGCAATCGGCTGAGCCGACGCCAGAATATGCCTTCAACGAAGGCAAGCAGAAGTTCTATCAGGGTCCCAACTTCCTCACCTTCGCCAAGTCTTCGGTGAAATCCCGGGTGCACCGCGCCGCGTACTCTGACTATGTAAGCATCAAGCGCTACGACGCCGCCGGCGATGTGATCGGCGAATCCGCGTTTATGGGGTTGTACACCTCACCGGTGTATACCGAGAGCCCCTCCAAGATCCCCATTATCCGCCGCAAGCTCGCGTCGGTGATTGAGCAGAGCGGGCTGGCGCCGACCAGCCACGACGGTAAGGCGCTTAAGAGGATTCTGGATACGTTCCCGCGTGACGAGCTGTTTCAGAGCAGTACCCGTGAGCTGTACGAAACCACACTGGGCGTGCTCGCGATGAATGAGCGCGCCCGTTTGCGGCTGTTTATGCGCAAAGACCCTTTTGGCAAGTTCGTCACCGCGATGGTGTATGTGCCGAGGGACCAGTTTTCCAGCGAGGTGCGCGAACGGATCAGCGAACGGATCGCCCGTACCATTCACGCGCTGGACTCCGATTTTACGACGTATTTTTCCGAATCGATTCTCGCCCGGGTACATCTGGTGTTCCGAGTAGACCCCAACCAACCGGTGGAAATTGATGTAGCGCGACTGGAGGCGCAAATCGTGGATATTACCCGCAGCTGGGAAGACGTGTTCCAAAGATCCCTGATTGAAACCCACGGTGAGGAGGTCGGAAGTCGCCTGATTGGCACCTTCGGGCAGGCCTTCCCGGCGGGATACCGGGAGGATTTCGAGCCTCGCATCGCCGTTCAGGATGTGATTTCCATCCAGGAGCTCAGTGAGAAAAATCGTGTTGCGATGAGCTTCTATCAGCCGGTCGGCGCAGAGCCTGGCAGTCTGCGCTTCAAGGTGTTCAATGTGGGCAGCGGTTTGACGCTGTCGGACGTGATTCCGGTTCTGGAACACCTCGGTCTGCGTGTGATGGGAGAGTTCCCCTACACGATCCGGCCCCGGGGGCAGCAGGATGTGTGGATGCACGAATTCCACCTGGAATTTGGCCTGCCCACCAGGGTCGACGCCCAGGCCTCCCGCTCACTCTTCCAGGACGCGTTCGCGGCAATCTGGGATGGGGTGGCGGAAAGCGATGCGTTCAACCGCCTGGTACTGGCCGCGCGCCTGAACTGGCGTGAAGTGACGATGTTGCGGGCCTATGCGCGCTACCTGAAGCAGACCAAGTTCAGTGCCAGCCAGACCTATATTGCGACCACACTGGCCAACCATGTGGAAATTACCCGCAATCTGGTTGCCTTGTTCCGGGCGATGTTTGACCCACGTATCAACGCAAGCGATCGTCAGGACCAGTCAAGAGTCGAGCGTCTGATCAAGAAGATCCACGACGGACTGGATGGGGTGGACAACCTCAACGAAGATCAGGTGATCCGCCGTTATCTCGACCTGATTCGGGGAACCCTGCGAACCAATTTCTTCCAGCTGGATGATCAGGACCAGCCGAAAGATTACATATCGATCAAATTCAGCCCGCGGGATATTCCGAATATCCCGGAACCGCGCCCGGAGTTCGAGATCTTCGTTTACTCGCCACAGGTCGAAGGGGTGCACTTGCGCGGAGGCAAGGTAGCACGTGGCGGGCTGCGCTGGTCCGATCGCCTGGAAGACTTCCGTACCGAAGTGCTGGGCCTGGTTAAGGCACAGAATGTGAAAAACGCGGTGATTGTACCCAGCGGGGCCAAAGGCGGTTTCGTCGTGCGCAAGCCGCCGATGGACAATAGCCGCGAAGCGTTTATTGAATCGGGTATCAGCTGTTACAAGACCTTTATCCGTGGCCTGTTGGATATCACCGATAACCTGAAGGATGGCGAGGTGGTTCCGCCGGAGCGCGTGATTTGCCGTGATGACGAAGACCCCTACCTGGTGGTCGCCGCCGACAAGGGCACTGCGACCTTCTCGGACATCGCCAATGGCATCGCCGCCGAGTACGATTTCTGGCTGGGTGACGCCTTTGCCTCTGGTGGCAGTAATGGTTACGACCACAAGAAAATGGGCATCACCGCACGCGGTGCCTGGGTTTCGGTACAGCGGCATTTCCGTGAAATGGGCATCAATGTCCAGGCCGAGAATTTCTCGGTGATCGGTGTTGGCGACATGGGCGGTGATGTTTTTGGCAACGGCATGCTGTTGTCTGAGCATATCTGCCTGAAAGGGGCCTTCAACCACCTGCATATTTTTGTGGACCCGAACCCGGATGCGTCGAGCAGTTACGTCGAGCGCAAGCGCCTGTTTGATCTGCCGCGTTCCAGTTGGGCAGACTACAACATGAGCCTGATCTCGAAAGGTGGTGGTATTTTTGAGCGCCGCGCGAAGTCGGTAAAAATTACCCCGGAGATGCAGCAGGCATTTGGTATTACGGAAGACCAGCTGACTCCCAATGAGCTGATCAGCGCGATGCTGAAAGCACCGGTCGATTTGATCTGGAATGGTGGCATTGGCACCTACGTCAAAGGCAGCGCTGAAAGCCATGGCCAGGTGGGTGACAAATCCAATGACAACCTGCGGGTCAACGGTAACCAGCTGCGCTGCAAGGTGTTTGGTGAGGGTGGGAACCTGGGCATGACCCAGCGTGGCCGCATTGAGTTTTCCCTGAATGGTGGCCGCTGTAATACCGACTTCATCGACAACGCCGGTGGTGTGGACTGTTCTGACCACGAGGTGAACATCAAGATCCTGCTGGACAAGGTGGTGGCCAATGGCGACCTCACTGACAAGCAGCGCAATCAGCTGCTGGAGGAAATGACCGAGTCCGTAGCCGAGCTGGTGCTCGACAACAATTACAACCAGACTCGTGCCCTCAGTGTCGCCGCCTATCAGGTGAGTGATCGTTTTGACGAGTACCGCCGCACCATCAATGCGCTGGAATCGGAAGGGCGCCTGCGCCGCGCGCTGGAGTTTATTCCCGACAACGAGATACTGAACCAACGCCAGAACAAGGGCCAGTATCTGACAAGGCCAGAGCTGTCTGTACTGATTTCCTATGTGAAGGTAAAGCTGAAGGAAGAGCTGCTGCAGTCACATATCATTGACAATGACTATGTGCAGTCCGCGGTTGAGTCGGCTTTCCCTCCGGCGCTGGTAGCCCGTTACAAGGCCCTCGTGTATGACCACCAGCTGCGCCGTGAAATTGTCTCCACCCAGGTGGCAAATGACGTGGTCAACAGCATGGGGATTACGTTCTATAACCGTATCAGCGGTGCGACCGGCGCCGATATCGATACCATCGCGGCGGCATACATCAGTGCGAGGGACGTCTACCTGATGTCGGAGTTCCAGGACGGCGTAGCCGCACTGGACTACAAGGTGCCCGCAGAACTCCAGCTCCAGCTCATGAACTCGATGATTGGCCGTGTACGCCGGGCCACCCGCTGGTTTATACGTAACCGGCGTGGAGAACTGGATCCGGCGCAGGAGCGGGAACTGTTCCTGGAGCCGGTACAGCGGGTTATCCGGGCGTTGCCGGAAGTGCTGAGTGGTGAACCGCTGCGCGCGTGGAAGTCCCGGCAAGAGTATCTGGTGGAATCGAACGTGCCCGAACAGCTGGCCATGCTGGCTGCATCACCCACCTACCTGTTCTCGGCGCTGGGTATTTCCGAGTCGGCCCGGATCAGTGACCGGCCGGTGGAGGAAGTGGCGAAAGTCTACTTCGCGCTGGCCGACAAGCTGGGGCTGTACTGGTTCGGTAACCAGATCATTGATTTGCCCGCCGCGACCTTCTGGCAGTCACAGGCGCGCGAGACCAGTATGGATGACCTGGACAGCCAGCTGTCGCGCCTCGCTATCCACCTTCTGCGTCTGGCGGGTGACGACGGCCTGGATATCGAAACCGCGGTCGAGCGTTGGGTAGATCTGATGGCGCAGCCGATCCAGCGCTGGGAGAACCTGGTGAAGGAGCTCAAGTCCACACCGCAGGGAGACTTCGCCATGTTCACCGTGGCACTGCGTGAACTGATGTACCTGGCAAATGCCACCGCAGACCACGAGACGCTGGCCGGTTAATCCGGCCAGCAAACTGCGCCAGAAATCCGTACAATAGGCGCGCCCACGGTGGACCACGGGGCCAGTTCGCTGGCCCATCCACACCACCGGGGCCGCCGGATTTGTACAGTCGAAAGCCCGGGCCGCTGGCGTATTTCAGGCCGGGCGATGGATTCTAAGGGAAGCCCATGTATCAGCATTTGCGCAAAGCCCTGTTTGCGCTGGACCCGGAGCGGTCTCACCACCTTTCTATCGATGCCATCGGCGCCGCAGAGCGTCTTGGGCTCATGTCCCTTATTGCCAGTCAGATCCCGGATGATCCGGTCGAGCTGATGGGGCTGACCCTGCCAAATCCGGTGGGGCTGGCTGCTGGTCTCGACAAAAACGCCCAGGCGTTTAACGGACTGGGCGCTCTGGGCTTTGGTTTTGTGGAAGTTGGCACTGTAACCCCGCGGCCACAGCCGGGGAATCCGCATCCGCGCCTGTTCCGCCTTCCGGAGGCGGAAGCCATCATCAACCGCATGGGCTTTAACAACGAAGGTGTTGATTATCTGCTCGAGCGGGTAAAGCGCCGGCGTTACTCCGGGGTGCTTGGTATCAACGTGGGCAAGAACTTTGATACACCGGTAGAAAATGCGGCAGATGATTACTGCCTGTGCATGGAGAAAGTCTACGCGCATGCGGACTACATCACCGCGAACGTATCCTCCCCGAACACCAAGGGTCTGCGTGACCTGCAGTTCGGAGACAGCCTGAGCAAGCTGCTGGAAGCACTGAAAGAAAAACAGAATGCTCTGGCCGCAGAGCACGACCGCTATGTGCCCCTGGCAGTCAAGATTGCGCCCGATATGGATGAGGAAGCGATTCATCATGTGGCCAAGGCACTGCGCGATCATGAGATCGATGGGGTTATTGCCACCAATACCACCATCGATAAATCCTCGGTAGCGAAGCTGGAGCATGGAAATGAAGAAGGGGGGCTGAGTGGCCGCCCGCTGGCGGAACGCTCTACCGAAGTCATTCGTAAACTGTCCGACGCGTTAAACGGGGAAATCCCGATTATCGGGGTAGGGGGTATTTTTGACGGTGAGTCCGCGGCAGAAAAAATTCGAGCGGGCGCTACTGCAGTCCAGATTTATACTGGATTCATATACCGCGGTCCGGATGTTATTCGCGAAGCCGCTGCCGCAATTGCCGAGTTGCATAAGGGCAGGGTTGTTTCAGAAGGTTCGTAAGATAGTCGTTCCAGTATCTGGAATAGTTGGCCGAAAAAAATCCCGGGTCTTCCCGGGATTTTTGTCTCAACAAGCACGTGACAGTTGTTGGTTGAGAAAATGTTAGTTGAGAAAACGGTATCCACGCAGGGTGAGAGCCCTGCGTGGCAAACTGATAAATAGTCCGGGCGTTTACATATTGGCCATGCGCTGCGCCAGAGCCGCTCGCCCAAAGCCGCTCCAGTAATCCTGCCGCCCCTGGCGCCAGCCGTTTACCCATTCCTGATGCTGAGATCCAGCATCGTGGGGACAGCTGTCGTGGTTTCTGCCTTCAACGGCAGCAACGTAACCTTTGTGGAAAGCTCTATCGTTGGGATTACGTTTTTGGCGTTTCATAGATAGGGTACCTCGAACTTCTTCTCAAATCTGGAATGTGCTGATCGGGATCAACAATTTCCCCCCTGCGCAGAAACCAGCTTATTGTGGAAGCGGCCTGGCGAGAAGAGTTGCAGTAAACCAGATTCCGCGCCGCGTCGGAACGAATGGTTTTTTCTGAAAAAAGCACTGGTTAGGAAGAATCTATCTAGGCGGGCGGGTGTTGTTGTTTGCCCTGCGGGAACTGAAGAATGCTGTGCTGCTTTCCGGTATGCTTGCGCCACCAAATTCACCGCCTGGCCAGATTGCCCGGCATGACGTTGCCAGAATCGCTAATCAATCACAGAGGCTGAGCTTTTGACTGCCAAGTATTCATTTACCGCAACCTGCCCGAAAGGGCTGGAAAACGTGCTTGCAGAGGAGTTGCGCGCGCTGGGCGCCGCCGTGGAGCGTGAACAGCCCGCTGCAGTGCGCTTTTCTTCAGACCTGGCGATGGCGTACCGGACCTGCCTGTGGAGCCGGCTCGCCAACCGCGTTTTGCTCAATCTGGGGCACGAGCGGGTTGAAGATGCGGAAGGGCTTTACCGGGCGGTCGTCGAAATTCCGTGGGAGGAGCATATCAGCCCTACGGGCGTGCTCTGGGTGCAGTTTTCCGGCACCAACCGCGAGATCCGCAACAGTCAGTTCGGCGCGCAGAAGGCCAAGGACGCGATCGTCGATCGGCTGCGCAAGGTCACCGGGGCACGCCCGGACGTCGACAAGCGGGACCCCGACCTGTCGGTAATGCTCCGCTTGCACCGCGACAAACTGGAAATAGGCATCGACCTGTGTGGTGACAGTCTGCACCGCCGTGGGTATCGAACCCATATTGGAGCGGCACCTCTCAAGGAAAATCTGGCTGCGGCGCTCCTGGTGCGCGCCGGCTGGCCCGAAATCGCCGAGCAGGGTGGCGCTCTGCTGGACCCCATGTGCGGTTCCGGAACCTTCCTGGTGGAGGGCGCGTTGATGGCTGCGGATATAGCCCCGGGACTTATGCGCGACAGTTTCGGATTTGAGCGCTGGCTCAATCACCAGAACGACCTGTGGCTGCCACTCCGCGAAGAGGCATTACAACGCCGGGTGGAAGGTTTGCAAAAGCCTTTGCCAGAGATTCGCGGATACGATGCCGATGCGAAAGTATTGTTTGCTGCGGAGTCCAATATCGCCCGCGCCGGCCTGGACAAGCACGTGCGGGTCAGTTGCCGCCCGGTCGGTGCCTTCAAGGTGCCGAGTCACCGCCCGGTAAAGCCGGGGCTGGTGATTACCAATCCACCCTATGGCGAGCGCCTCGGGGAGCAGGAGGAGCTGCGGGAAACCTATGCGGAGCTGGGGCGCCAGCTGAAGCAGGAATTTGGCGGTTGGAAAGCGGCTATCTTTACCGGGAACCCGGAACTGTGCCACTCCACTGGCCTGCGCTCGCACAAGCAGTACAAGCTTTTCAACGGCAGTATCCCCAGTCAGTTGCTGTTGTTTGAAATTCACCAGCAGCGCGATTCGGAAGGAGGCAGCAGCGGCGAGCGTACCAAGCCGCGCCTTTCCGATGAAGCTCAGATGGTGGCAAACCGGCTGCAGAAAAACCTCCGCAATACGGGTAAATGGGCGAACAAAAACGGCGTCAGCTGCTACCGGCTGTACGATGCGGATTTACCTGAGTTCTCCGCCGCCATTGATGTCTACCGCTCAGTGGAGGATCAGACCTACGCGCATATTCAGGAATATCGGGCTCCAGCGACTATCCCCGAGGACAAGGCCCGGGCGCGACTGTCAGAGCTGGTGCGGGCCACACGCCATGTGCTGGACTTGCCTGGTCGCAATGTTTCTATCAAGGAGCGCCGCCGGCACTCCCACAAGGACAGCGGTAGTCAGTACCAGAAGCGTGGGGATGCCGCGCAGGCATTCTGGGTGGACGAATACGGCGCCCAGCTGGAAATCAACCTGTGGGATTATCTGGATACCGGCCTGTTCCTGGATCACCGGCCTGTTCGTCAGTACCTGAAACAGCTGTCGGCCGGTAAGAAACTGCTCAACCTGTTCTGTTACACCGCTACCGCAACCGTGCAGGCGGCGCTCGGCGGTTGCACGGAGAGCACCAGTGTGGACCTGTCGAAAACCTATCAGGCCTGGGCGCAGAGAAATTTCCGTCAGAACAATATGGATCCCTATCGCCACCAGCTGATCGAGGCGGATTGTATGCAGTGGCTGCAGGCTGCGCAGCAAAATCGTCGCGGTCACTACGATGTGATTTTTCTCGATCCGCCGACGTTTTCCAATTCGGCAAAAATGCGCGGTGTGCTGGATATCCAGCGGGATCACGGGGAATTGATTCGCCAGTGCATGGCGCTATTGAGTCCCGGTGGCACCTTGTTGTTTTCGAACAACCTGCGAAGTTTCAAGATGGATGAAGCCATACAGTCTGAATATGCGGTTGAAAACCTGTCATCCACGCTGCTGGACAAGGACTTTCAACGCAATCCCAAGATACACAATGTATGGGAAATCAAGGCGCATTAACCGGTAGTTACGGAGCGTTAAACACGCTCCGTCACTCGGTTCAGAGCTCCATGACCAGGCGGAAGCCCACCTCTCTGGAGGTGGCTTTTTCGCTGAGGCCAGTGCGGTAGTCGGAAGTGATATTGCGCAGGGGGTCGCGCATGGACCCGCCGCGTATTACGCGCAGTTCGCAGTTTTTCAGTTGCACCGGGCGCGTATCATTACGGTGATTGGTGAAGTCGCCGAGGAAGCAATCCTGCACCCACTCTCCCACATTGCCCGAGGTGTCAAAAAGGCCATAGGGGTTAGCCTTGTAATTTCCTACCGGCGCGCTGGAAATGCTAAACAGTGAATTGAATTCGCTGGCACAACCGCGACGGCAATTGGCCTTGCCCTTGGCGCTACCATCTTCCCACCAGAACGGCGTATCTGTGCCGGCACGGGCGGCAAACTCCCACTCTGCTTCACTGGCCAGGCGGTAGTTCAGCCCGGTCTCGTTACTCAGCCATTTGGCATAGCGCTGAGCATCCTGCCAGCTCACATTGATTACCGGCCTTGTGTCTCGCCCCCAGCCCTCATCCGAAGGCAGGGCGCGGCCACTGGCCTTGGCGTAGCGGTCGTAATCGTTGAAAGTGATTTCGTGAACGCCGATGGCGTAGGGACGACGGATGGCAATCTTGTGTTCCGGGCTGGTGAACGGCCGGCGATTATTGCCCATGGTAAATTCACCAGGCGCCACGACCACCATTTCCGGACCCTTGCCGCCGGATTTCAATGCGGACCGGAAGCTTTTGCCAGGGAAGAATTTACGCTCCAGTTCCACCGCAAGGTTTACATCCGCGGAACTGATTTCGATCCAGCGGCGCACAGTGCTGTAGCCGGCTTTACTGACTTCAATATCGTAACGCCCGGGCTCCAGGGCCATGCCCGGCGTGTAACGCGGCACGATATTCATGATACGGATGCGGGCGCCTTTTGGCTTCGCGGATACCATCAGGGCATAAGTGGGCGGCACATCCTCCACTGAGGGCTCTTCAGGCTCTGACACAGGTCGGCTGTCTTCCTGTGTCGCGCCTTTGGTATCAGCTTCTGGCTCTTCGGCGTCAGCATCTGCGGTGCTCTTCGCCGAAGTAGCTGTCTCTACCGGTGCTACCGGGCTCTGCTCGCTGCGAATAATCGGGCGTATCTGGTTGGTTTGATCGGTAATCAGCGGTGTGATCGGGCCGGGAATCTGCTCGGGAGGTGTGTTTCGCGCGGTCGAGGTGTCACTGACCGGTTCTGGCAGAAGTATCTGTGAGGTGATATCCACCGCGTCACTTACCAGGCCAGACTCGCTCTGCCACTGGAATTTGTTGCTGAACAGGCTGAACAACACCCAGACCAGCAACAGGCTCGCGGCGACGGTACCAGCAAACAGCCATGACCGGCGTTTGACCGGAGCAGCCTGCTGCATCACCTGCTGGATACGCATTATGGTTTGTTGTTCAGCGCGTGGATTCTGCTGGTGCAGCGGCTTGTCCCGCCAGCGTGCCCAGCTGGCCGTTAGCCGGTCACTAAGTGTGCCGTAAAGGGTCATCACCAGGGCACGCAGAAGGCTGGAAACGCGCACGGAGGTGTTATTCAGCTTGGTTGTCGGCGCCGGCGTCTTACCATCCAGTGCGGCGAGCAGCTGGTCGATGGCATCGACCACGTCCAGGCCGCGTTGAAAGCGTTGATCCGGGTCTTTTGCAAGAAAGCGATCAATCAGTCCCTGATACAGGGAGTGGCGTGCCGGCAGGCGGGGGATCGGGTCGGTGAGGTGTTTGATGGCGATTGCCACAGCCTCTTCCGCCTGGAAGGGCACCGCGCTGGTTAGCATCTCGTAAAACACCACCCCCAGGCTGTAGAGGTCTGCTCGGCCATCCACGGCGGCGCCGCGTGCCTGCTCCGGGCTCATGTAGTGCGGAGTACCCACCACCATGCCGGTGTTGGTCATGCGCGTGGTGCGTGCAACGGCGCGGGCAACACCAAAGTCCGTCAGTACCGCGGAGCCATCTTCCCGGAACAGGATATTTTCCGGTTTGAGATCCCGGTGTACATATCCCTTGTTGCTGGCGTGGTCCAGTGCCATCGCAATCTGGCGCGTGATGTGCAGCGCCTCCAGGGGTTCAAGTGCACCCTTGGTGAGAGCATCTGCCACCGAACCACCGGGCAGGTAGTCCATGGCAATGTAATTCAGGCTGCGATAGCGGCCGATATCGTGAATGGCGACGATATTGGGGTGGGAGAGCTGGCCGACGATATTCGCTTCGCGCTGGAAGCGCTCACTAAAGATCGGGTCCGCGTTCAGTACCGGTGACATTACTTTCAGCGCTACCTGGCGGCCCATACTGCGCTGAGTGGCGAGATAAACCGTCGACATCCCGCCCTGATTGATTTTCTTCAGGATCTGATAGCCGGGAATTTCCAGCGAAGCGGTACCGCTGCTGACAACTTCCATTCGAGCCTGTCCCTATTTATCCGTTCAGCAGCTGCCAGGCCGCGAAAGCACTTAGTGAAAAAATAATCGCAAGTGTAGCGATTCTTGCGATAAGTGTGCCCTGAACGGAAAAAAATTGGCGGGACTCAGGTTCCTGAGTTGGTGTGCGGGAGTTCCGGTTTTCAGAATCTGGCGAAGTGTCGTCGGGGGAGCTGATGACCTGGACGGTAATATTGTCCCGTCCTCCGGCATCGAGGGCGGCAGCAACCAGCAATTCACTGGCGCGCTGGTTATCGGGATTGCTTGCCAGAACCTGACAGATTTCAGCTTCGCTGACTTCATTACTGAGCCCGTCGCTGCACAGTAACAACCTTTGCCCGGCGTCCCATGAAAAAGAAGCGCGGTCAATTTCGAGGCTGGGGTTGGTAGATCCACCGATACATCGGGTGATCACATGACGATTCGGGTGGCTGGCGGCTTCTTCCTGATTGATTGCGCCAGAGTCCACGAGCATCTGTACGTAAGAGTGGTCAACTGTCAGCTGCTTGAGGGTGCCGGAGGGAAAGTGGGTGTCATCTTGTCCCGCTTGCGCTGGGGTCCACAGATAGGCGCGGCTGTCGCCAACCCAGTAGATGTGAAAGTAACCGCCGTCTTCGGCCACTACCACCGCGGTGGTGCCCATGGCGGTTGTGGTGTTTTCATCACCGATCAGGAGTGCATGTGCCCGCCGCAAGGCTTGCTCGTAATGGCGGTCGGTGGCGGAAGAGCGCTGGATTTCTTCGACGACGGTTTGGCTGGCAATCTCACCGGCCTGGTGGCCGCCAAGACCATCTGCGACAACCCAGATACCCCGGGTCTCATCGCCCCAGTATGCATCCTCATTCTGTTCGCGTCGGTACCCGGTATGGGTGGCGCCCGCGCTGCGCCTGGTTGTGCTGACGGCGGGCTGGCTCACACCACTCGGGCGTTCCCGTACTTTGGCTTCACTCACTGGTATGCAACTACCTGTTACCTGTCGTTATTGTCGAAAGCGCCAAACCGTGCAGATCCATGCGGGTTTCAACACTTCCATACTAGAGCCTGCGAGCATTGTAAGCTGCAAACCGAATCACAGGCCAATGAAATTGCCCGTGATAAACTTTCTGGCAATGTGCCGATAGTGACGGAGGGTTCCCTGAAGGGTGCTCCGGTCGGTGAAATTCTCGGGAGTTTGGCGCTGTGTGATCCAGGCTCTGGTTAAAAATTGTACACTTTTGCGTGCTTTTAAGGAAGCTGGACGATGCTGAAACTTTGTGACGTGAAAGATGCCACCCAGAGTGTGTGGTTGGTGGCTCCCAAGGTGACGATAGGGCGCGGTAATCAGTGTGACCTCACACTGGCGGACGCATCCATCGCGAAACTACATGCGGAAATCCTTGTGGATGGCGAGGAACTGGAGCTGCGCAACCTGGCAGGAAAAGGCCAGGTGGCGGTGAACGGCAAACCGGTTGAAGGCAGTTGCAAACTCCAGCGGAACGACCGCGTGCAATTGGGTGAACGCAATCTGGCGGTTGTGGACCCCAAAATTACCCGCCTGAAGGCGGCAGGTGCCAGCGCCAACGCCGCCTGGGCGCTGCGCGCCAATCACCCGGCGATTGTCGGGCGTGTGTTCCCGGTGCGGGAAACGAGCGTGGTAGGGCGTTCAGATGAGTGTGACCTGACATTTTCAATGTCCCATCTCTCGCGGCGTCATGCGCGGCTGGAGGTTCGTGAGGGGTTGCTGTTTGTGGTGGACCTGGGCTCGGCCAACGGTACTTACCTCAACAACCAGCGGGTGACTGAATGCCGGGTGCGGCGAGGGGATGAATTGCGGTTCGACAGCCTGAGTTTCAGCGTTGTGGGGCCGGCCGATGATATCGACAAAACCACCGTGCGCCAGGCAGTCACAATGCCGGATACGGTACGCCAGAGTGCCGCACTGGATCAGGCAATGCAGCGCAGCCGGGTAAAAGAGAGCGGCAAGGTGTCATACAGCTCGGATTCGGCGCCCTCGCAGAAATATGCCGGCGGCTCGACCACGGCCGGGGGCAGTGGATGGATTTGGGTCGCAGCGCTGGTGGCGGCTGCCGCCGTGGCAGGCTATTTCTGGGCCCAGGGGCAAGGGTTGGTGTAAAGCGTGTCCGAGCGTGCCCTGATTCTCTATACAACCCTTGGCTGCAGCTTGTGTGAGAAGGCGAAAGTCGAGATCTGGCCGCAACTGGAGAAATTCCAGTTGCGGCTTCAGTCGGTGGATATTGCCGAGGACGAACAGTTGAGTCGGCTGTTTGGCTGGAGCATCCCGGTGGTCGGACTGGGGGATACTGACGACGTTATCTGCTGGCCGTTTACCGCCTCTGAGCTGGAGCAGTGGCTCCAGACTCGCCTGAAATAACCATCCCCAATTCAGAAGTTCAGAGTTTTGCTTCCGCTTCATTTTTCCGCAGCAGCTGTGCCTTGTCGCCGCTGCGGTAGGCGTAGATAACCGAGTAAGAGAGAACGTTTTGCACGTATTTGCGTGTCTCGCTGTAGGGGATGGTTTCAATCCACACGTCGAAAGGCAGCTTTTTGTTGGTGTCCTTGAGCCAGTGGGAAACCCGTGTCGGTCCAGCGTTATACGCCGCAGCAGCGAGAAAACGGTTGTTGTCGAAACGATTCAGCAGTGAATTCAGGTAGTAGGCGCCGAGGCTGATATTGGTGCTCGGGTTCAGCAGATCCCAGCTGCGGCGGTACGGTACGCCAGCCTTGCGCGCTGTCGCCCGGGCGGTAGACGGGAGTAGCTGCATCAGGCCCATCGCGCCCGCGTGGGACTTGGCATCGTGGCTGAAATGGCTCTCCTGACGGGCTACCGCCAGTACCAGATAAGAATCCAGTGCGGTTTTCTTGCCCATGCGCCCGGCCACATCGCTCACGATATCGGAGAAGGCGAGCGGGAAGCGAAGCTCCAGATCGTCCAGGTAATCTGCGGCGAGGATCGATTGAATGGATTTGTGGTACCAGCCCCATGCGCTCGCCACCTTGCCGGCGGTCATCAGTTCTTCCGTGGACATCGCATCGGTAGCGTAATCCCATTCGCGACGGGCGTGGTAGAACTCGCCGATAGCCTGTAACTCTTCCGCCCGCTGCATGCCGGGAAGCGCCGCTACTTTATCGACCAGTTCCGGCGTGATGGGGGCTGGGCGGTCGACAAAGCTGTAGTCTTTGCCCAGTGTGTCGGAGGCAAGAAACCCGTAGTAGCTGCGTTCCGCCGCGGCTTTCTGGTAGAGCTTCTCCATCTGCGCGATCCGCGCCGGATCTTTCTTGCCACTGGCTGCCAGTTGCTCGCTGATGGCGCGCGCTCTCCAGTAGAGCCAGCGGTCAAGGCTCTGGTCATCCTGTGGCAACTGGTCGATCCAGAACTCCACCTGTGCCCAGTCCATTTCCCGCAGGGACTGACGAATCAGCCATTCCGAGGTGCGCAGGTCAAAAAAGCCCGGGTTTGACCGGATCAGTGTCTCGAGTCCCTGCTGGTCGTCCTGGCGGGCAAACTGCAGTGCCAGATACCGCAGGAATTCATCCCGCTCTTCATCGCTGAACAGATAGCTCGCACTGTAGCGCTGCCAGGCCTGGCTGGTTTTTTCCGCGTCCCGGGAAGCGAGGCGGCGTAGCCCGATAGTGACAATGTCGCGGTATTCAGGGTTTTTCTTGGTAAAGCGGTCGAAATCGAGGATCTGGTCCGGTTCGCGGTAGACCGAGCGCATCAGCTCCGCACGTCCGCGGCGCCCCTTATCCAGCGAGCGGGCGATGTAGCTCGCCAGGTCGAGGTTGCCGGAACGAACGGATAGCGCGTGGCGCTTCCAGGCCCGATCCTGAGTGAGACCACCGTCGCTCATCCAGCGACTGAAGGCCGGGTCGCATTCTTTTGGCTGCGAGGCGCCCACGGTCCACAGCTCTTCGATCAGCTTGTACGCTTCCTGTTTGTCGCCATGGCGGGACAGGGCATCGACGTAGTAGCAGCGCAGTTGGGTGCGCTGGATCTGTTCCGGGCGGTAGTACTTGAGGTAGGCGCGGAACCGCTCGCGGCTACCCAGTTCGCGCAACACCCGTATGCGCATCCAGTCGCCAATAGCCGTACCGTCATAGGCGTCAAGAAACGCGTCGATGTCCTCGTAGGGAAGGCGTGAGAGCTTCTTGCTGATCGCCCAGTAATCGATATAGGGCAGCAGCGGATAATCCTTCAACTCGCGCTTGAGTTGCTTTAGCCTGCGCTGATCATTTTGCGCAATCGCCAGCCGGGCTTCTTGCAGCTTTTCGCGCTGTGCTATGGCGGCCTTGGCCGCCTTGGTGTCTTTGCTTTCTGCTTTTCGCGGTAACGCGGTGGCGGGCGCCGGGGCGGTGCGGCCGGTCTTGGAGGCCTGTTGAGCCTGCACCGGGCCAGCACCGGCGAGGCCGGAAACAAACAGTGTTGCGCAGAGTAGGGCGAGTCCTTTGCTGCCAATCGACATACTGAAAACCCGATTGAGAAATCGCTTATTCGAAGGCCGGAGAATAAAGCGTAAAATGTCCTTTTTCACCTGGGTATCGCTAAAAATCATTGCGGCGTGTGCGTGGTGTTGGCCGCTTATGGCCAACTGGCGCACACAGCGTTGATTTATATCGATGCCTCAAAACCATTGTAGTGGTTATTTATGTTGCTTCAGTTGGATGGCGTTTGTTTACGCTATGGCGTTCAGGTACTGGCGGATCATGTAAACGCCAAGATAGAGCGCGGGGATCGAATCTGCCTGGTCGGGCGCAATGGCGAGGGCAAGTCCAGTTTGCTCAGCCTGATTGGTGGTAAGGGGGATCCGGATGAGGGCGAGATTATTCGCCAGAGTGGCATGGTGCTTTCGACCCTAGAGCAGGCCTTGCCGGAAGACTGCACCGATACGGTGTATCGCTATGTTGCCGGGGGGCTCGGCGATGTTGGCGTCTGGCTTTCGGAATACCGGGATCATCAGGCGCCGGAGCTGCAGGCGAAGATCGAAAGCGCGCACGGTTGGGAGCTACTGGCAAAAATTGACAGTGTGCTTGACCGGCTGGACCTGGACGAAAGCGCCAAGGTGATGGACCTTTCCGGCGGCTGGCAGCGCCGCGCCGCGCTGGCTCGCGCACTGGTCACAGAACCGGACCTGCTGATCCTGGATGAGCCTACCAATCACCTGGATATTGCGGCAGTGGAATGGCTCGAGGACTTTCTCGCCAGCTATCGCGGTGCTTTATTGTTCGTGAGCCACGACCGTGCGCTGGCGCAGCGCCTCGCTACCTCTGTGTGGGACCTGGATCGCGGAATCCTGCGGGTTTTCAACTGCCCGTTTAACCGGTACCAGCAGGAAAAAGAGAAGCTGTTGGAAGAGGAGGCCCGCAACGACGCCCTGTTCGATAAGAAGCTCGCGCAGGAAGAGACCTGGATTCGTCAGGGCATCAAGGCTCGCCGCACCCGCAATGAGGGGCGCGTGCGCGCGCTGCAGTCGCTCCGCAAAGAGCGCCAGGCCCGACGCGAGCGCCAGGGTGTGGCCAAGATGGCACTGGATGCCGGCGAGCGCTCGGGCAAGCTGGTAGCGGAACTGAAGGGGGTAACCTTTGGATTCGAGGGTGATGCCGCGCCATTGATTCGCGACCTGGACTTTACCCTGATGCGGGGTGACAAGGTTGGCCTGATTGGCCCCAACGGGGCGGGAAAAAGTACCCTGATCCGTTTGCTGCTTGGCGACCTGGAGCCGCAGAGTGGCCATATCCGCTTGGGAACCAAACAACAGGTAGCCTATTTTGATCAGCGCCGGGATACCCTGAACCCGGACCTGACCGTGGTCGATAATATCGCCGAGGGCCGTGAAAACATCGAGGTGGGGGGCAGTACCCGTCATGTGATGTCGTACCTGAGTGATTTTCTGTTTACCGGTATCAAGGCGCGCACAAAGGTGGGTGCCTTGAGTGGTGGTGAACGCAACCGCGCACTGCTGGCGAAACTTTTCAGCCAGCCGGCCAATGTTCTGGTGCTGGACGAACCCACTAACGACCTGGACGTTGAGACCCTGGAGTTACTCGAGCAGTTGTTGATGGAGTTCTCCGGAACGGTGCTTCTGGTCAGCCACGACCGTGCGTTTCTGGATAATGTGGTGGAAAGTTGCCTGGCGTTTGAAGGGAACGGCGTGGTACGGGAATACGTGGGTGGCTATCAGGACTTTGTGCGCCAGGGCGGCCGTTTTATCAGTGCCGAGGAGCAGCTCAAGGCCCGCAGGCCGGCCGACACCAAGGCCGTGGAGGAAACGTCCAGCGTTACACCGGAAGACAAGCCCAAACCGCAGAAGGCCAAAAAGCTCAGCTACAAACTGCAACGTGAACTGGATGCGCTGCCAGCAAAAATCGAGTCACTGGAAAATGACATCGCGGCTTTTGAAGAAGAAATGGCGGCCCCGGATTTTTACCAGCAGGACAGTGAGACCGTGCAGGCGCGGCTGCAGTCACTGGCGGAGTTACAGCAGGCACTGGAGGAAGCGTTCGAGCGCTGGGCTGAACTGGATAGCATGTGACTGCGTTGCCTACAGTGGGGCTTTCAGGGGTGCTTTCAGGCACCGCAAGGCGGTAAAACGGGGGCTCAAAGCCCCCGTTTTTTATTCACTCGGCGCATGTACCCTGACTGCGAGAACATCGCATCCAGCACCGTGCAGTACACCGTTTGCGGTAGAGCCCAGCAGCAGCGCGAGACCGTGCCGGCCGTGGCTGCCAATCACGATCAGATCACACCCGGACTCTTCCGCCAGGCGGTGAATTTCCGTCGCGGGCTGCCCCAGCACAACGTGTTGGCGGTCCGCCGGGATGTTCAGGTCGGCTGCGGCTTTGCGCAGTTGCTCCTTGGCCTGGTTCTGGAGTTGCTCCTGCACCTCGGAGAGATCCATTGGAACATCACCGCCATAGGCAAAGGTGAGTGGCTCGATGATATGCGCGAGACTCATCTTGGCGTTGCTGTACGCCGCGATTTGCGCTGCCCGCTCCAGTACCTGTGCGGATTCTTCAGAAAGGTCCAGTCCGACCAGTATGTTGTTGTAGCCTGACATTTGGCCCCCGCAATTTGGGTGAATTTTAATCGTTTCATTCGGGACTACCGGGTAATTGTCCAACCCCCCGTAGTGCTATTGAGTCTACTTTAAAAAAACAGACTTGACACAACCGCCGGCTTGCGGGGAAAAATGCGCGCCCTGAATACGGTTTCAGCGGAGGGTTTGGTGTTCCGCTGGCACCACAAGATCACAATTCGACACGGAAGATCCTGAACATGGCTAGCTGGTTGCCTATCGTCGCTATCATTTTTGCTGTTGTCCTCGTTGTGGGCCCGGTTATGTGGCTCAAACCGAGCAGCCGCGAGCGCAAACTGGCGGATCTGCGCCAGCGCGCGGCCATGTCCGGCCTCAAGGTGCAAATGCAGTCGCTGCCGGCATCCCAGGGCACGGGCAATGCGGCGGTCTACTTTTCCCAGTGGCGCAACCCCCGCCGCCTGCAGACGGGCTGGGGGCTGGAACTCCAGCGCATGTCCCACGAGATGAACTTTGATGACGTGTGGGACTGGCGCAACGGCCGCGAAGCACCGGAATCCGCAAAGCTGCCGTTGAAAGAGCTCCTGAGTATGTTGCCGGCGGATGCGACGGCGGTGTACGCGAATGATAGTGGGCTCGGCGTACAGTGGCGTGAGCGCAGCGGAGACAACGGATTGGCGGCGGTGCAGGAGGCGCTGGGTTCCATGCGCCCGGTAATAGAAGAAGCAATCCGTCAGGCAACGCGCCAGGAGGAGGGCACCGGGAACCGCGAACCGCGTGGTTAACGCTTCCCCGCGCAGAAGTGGTCTACTTTTTTAGCGGCCAATCCGGATTGGCTGTGCAAATCCGGCTCGATGTGACGCAGCCGGTTTGTAGCTGAACCAATGGTCAAACTGCCGGTCACAACCGGTTACTGAACGGACAATCTGGTCATCAATTTGTGACGCTTGCTTGACCGCACTGGGGGCCAAGCATATATATTCGCGCAGCGCACAGCTGAATCTGGCCGCTGCCGAACGTGCGAAAGCAGTAAATTTTCTATTAAAAATCAAAAGCTTATGGGTAAATCACTGGTCATCGTCGAGTCGCCGGCGAAGGCAAAAACAATCAACAAGTATCTCGGAAAGGACTTTGTCGTGAAGTCCAGTATCGGTCATATCCGGGATCTTCCCACCGGCGCTTCCAACAAGAAGCCGGTCGATGCCAAAGAGCGTGCCCGTCGCGCGGCGGAAACCCGCAAGCTTTCTCCGGAACAGAAAGAGATCTACAAGCGCAAGAAAAGCCGTGAACAGCTGATCAAGCGCATGGGAATTGACCCGGATCACAACTGGGAAGCCCACTACGAGATCCTGCCCGGCAAGGAAAAGGTGGTGGACGAGCTACGCAAGCTCGCTGCCAACGCCGACCACGTCTACCTCGCAACGGACTTGGACCGCGAAGGGGAAGCCATCGCATGGCACCTGCGGGAAGCCATTGGTGGTGACGAGTCGCGCTATCGTCGTGTGGTGTTCAATGAGATCACCAAGTCGGCGATCCAGGAGGCGTTTAAAGATCCAGGTCCGCTGGATATCGACCGGGTAAATGCTCAGCAGGCGCGCCGGTTCCTTGACCGCATTGTGGGATACATGGTGTCCCCGCTGTTGTGGGAAAAAGTCGCCCGTGGTCTTTCCGCTGGCCGGGTGCAGTCGGTTGCCGTGCGTCTTGTGGTGGAACGCGAGCGGGAAATTCGCGCGTTTATCCCCGAGGAATACTGGACGCTGTTTGCGGATACGCAGACCGCAAAAACCGATGCGCTGCGCCTGGAGGTCAAAAAGCAGTCCGGCGAGGCCTTCCGCCCGACCAACGAAGAGCAGGCGATGTCGGCCCTCAAGGCGTTGCAGGCCAGCGATTTTGAGGTCACTGCCCGGGACGACAAGCCTACGAGCTCAAAGCCCAGTGCGCCTTTTATTACTTCGACACTGCAACAAGCGGCGAGCAATCGCCTTGGTTTCAGCGTAAAGAAAACCATGATGATGGCCCAGCGTCTGTACGAAGCGGGTTACATCACCTACATGCGTACCGACTCCACCAATCTCAGTGCCGAGGCGGTGTCTTCCGTACGCGACTTTATCGTCGAAAATTACGGCGACAAGTACCTGCCGGAAAACCCCAACCGCTACAGCAGTAAAGAGGGCGCGCAAGAAGCGCACGAGGCGATCCGCCCCTCCGACGTGCGGGTGAAGCCGAATATGCTGTCCGGCATGGAGCGGGACGCCGAGCGCCTGTACACCTTGATCTGGCAACAGTTTGTGGCCTGCCAGATGACGCCTGCTCAGTTCACTTCCACCTCGGTAGTGGTTACTGCGGGTGACTTTGAATTGCGTACCCGTGGTCGCGTTATTCGCTTCGATGGTTTCCTGAAAGTCGCGCCCGCCCAGAGCAAGAAAGACGAAGATCTGGTACTGCCTGATATCAAGGTCGGCGAAAAGCTCAACCTGAAGAAACTCGATCCGAAGCAGCACTTTACCAAGCCGCCGGCGCGCTTCAGCGAAGCTGCACTGGTTAAAGAGCTGGAAAAGCGCGGTATCGGTCGCCCGTCCACCTATGCGTCGATTATTTCCACCATTCAGGACCGCGGCTATGTACGGCTGGAAAACCGCCGTTTCTACGCGGAAAAAATGGGCGACATCGTCACCGATCGCCTGAGCGAGAGCTTCACCGACCTGATGGATTATGGTTTTACCGCCAGCCTGGAGGAATCCCTGGATTCCGTTGCCGAAGGCAATCGCGGCTGGAAAGACCTGCTCAACGATTTCTATTCCGACTTCAGCGCGCGCCTCGAAGCCGCGCAGGACAAGGAACACGGCATGCGCCGCAACGCACCGACCGATACCGATATCGAGTGCAGCCAGTGCGGTCGCCATATGCAGATTCGCACCGGTTCTACCGGGGTTTTCCTTGGCTGTTCCGGCTATGCACTGCCGCCCAAAGAGCGTTGCACCAACACCATGAACCTGGTGTCCGGTGAGGAAGCGGTTGACGCGGACAAGGACGAGGATGCGGAAACCCGGCAGCTGCGCGAAAAACGCCGTTGCGGCAAATGCGGTACCGCCATGGACAGCTACCTGGTGGACGAGCATCGCAAATTGCATATTTGCGGTAATAACCCGGATTGCCCCGGGTTTGAGGTGGAGAAGGGCACATTCAAGATCAAGGGTTATGACGGCCCGGTGATCGAGTGCGACAAATGCGGTGCGGACATGCAGTTGAAATCGGGCCGTTTCGGCAAGTATTTCGGTTGCACCAGCGAGACCTGTAAAAATACCCGCAAACTGTTGAAAAGTGGCCAGCCGGCACCGCCGAAAATGGACCCGGTTCCGATGCCCGAGCTTCCGTGCGAGAAGGTGGAAGATACCTACATTCTTCGCGATGGCGCCTCAGGACTGTTCCTCGCAGCGAGCCAGTTCCCGAAAAACCGGGAGACCCGTGCGCCGTTGATCAAGGAACTGTTGCCGCACAAAGACGAGATTGATCCGAAGTACAGCTTCCTGTTCTCGGCGCCTGTGGAAGACAATGAAGGCCGCGACACCGTGGTGCGCTTCAGCCGCAAGACCCAGGAACAGTACGTGCAGTCTGAGGAAGAGGGCAAGGCAACCGGTTGGAAAGCGTTCTATCGCGACGGCAAGTGGCAGGTAGAAGAGCCGGCGAAGAAGAAACCGGCAGTCAAGAAAAAAGCTGCTGCGAAGAAAAAAGCACCGGCGAAAAAGAAGGCCGCCGCGAAAAAGGCGCCCTCTAAAAAAGCGCCCGCCAAGTAGGTAGACCGGTGAGCAATCCATATACCTGCGCAGTGGCGTCGGCGCTGCGAAAAGCCCAGCTGATTCTGCACTCTCTGGCCTCGCCAGAGGGGGCAGGCAGTCAGCAGGCCCTGTACGAGAGCGCCCAGCACGAAGCAGCGCTGCTCCAGCTGTGGCGTGCCTATAAGGCGTTTCTCGCGGAGCAGGGGCAACAGCTGCAGTTGGGGTTTGGTCCGGGCGGCGAGCCGGAAACCGCACACGCGCTGGCGCAGCTGGTCTCCGCCAGAGGCAAATTCAGTGCTGAGGTGAACGAGCTGGTGAGCCTCGCCGAAAACCCGGATAGTTGGTTTCAGTCGATGGCGGCAGCCTGGCAGGCCCTGTGGCAACCGGCCACGGGTACCGCTCAGCAGCCCGCCGCTTCCGCGGTCGACGCGGCGGGGGGGCAAAGCCTCATCCCTCTACAGCAGCTCGATCGGCGCGCGCCAGAACCGCTTGGCCATGAAGCGCTGGAAAAGTGGCTTCGCGCTCTCAATGAGCTGGTGCAGCGTCAGCGTGCGCATGGTGAGGAGTGGTGAAGGTTGGCCGCTTCGGCCGGTGCGAACTCTGGGGCCCTATGGCGTCCATGGTCAGGGGCCGTGTCCGCTGATTAATCACTTCTCCCTGTGTTACACTGCCCCAAATTGTGCGGTGCCTGGCACGCGGTTCCTGGGAAGTTTGTGGAGAAATGAATGTCTTCTGAGACCTACGAAATCATCGAGTTGTCCAATGGTGATGTGGCGTTGCGACGCGCAGGTCACAAGGACGATCCGTTGGTGCGTATCCATTTTTCTGCCGAGAGTCTCGAGTTCCTGCGTGAGCACAAGGTGACCATAGCGCGCGCCATGCTGGAAGCGGGCATTGAGGCGGTACAGGAGATCAACGACCTGGAGCCGGAACCCTTTGAGGAGGAAGAAGTGGATATTACCGAGCACACGATCCACTAAACCCCGGCACCTGCTGAGTCGCAAGCGGCCGGCAGATCTCCATATTGGATGCATAAAAAAACAGGGCCCTGAGCCCTGTTTTTTTATGTCTTAAGCAATCGCAATAGCCATCTGACGATCGACTGCCCGTTTTTGTTTACACCGGGTTCTGGCGGATCACGCCAACCGCGAGGCCCTCGATTGCGAAGCTTCTGTCGCGCATATCCACTTCAATCACGTCAAACTCTTCATTCTCCGGCATCAGCTGTATGGTCGCCTGATTGCCCCGGCGTTTGAAGCGCTTGACCGTCACTTCATCTTCAATGCGTGCCACCACGATCTGCCCGTTGCGGATGTTATCGGTGCGTTGAACCGCGAGCAGGTCGCCATCGAGTATGCCGGCATCTTTCATGCTCATACCGTGAACCCGAAGCAGGTAGTCGGCGGGTGGGTGAAAAAACTCAGCGGGGATCTCACAGTATTCCTCGATGTTTTCTTCCGCCAGTATCGGGTTGCCGGCGGCCACGCGACCGACGATCGGAAGCCCGCTCTGGTAGTCCGGTATCCGGATGCCGCGTGACGCACCGGCGACCATTTCGATCGCACCTTTGCGCGCCAGCGCTTTCAAATGTTCTTCCGCCGCGTTGGGTGAGCGGAAGCCGAGCTGCTTTGCAATTTCCGCTCGGGTGGGCGGGTATCCGGTGTCGTCCAGGTAAGTTTTGATCAACTCGAGTACCTGGGCCTGGCGCGCAGTAAGGTTTGTCATGGGCTCGTTCCTGTTATGTCAGTGTTCCCGTATACCCGTATTCCCTGAGTCTGTGTTTTTATACAGGTGCTGTGATTATATACAGATTTGGCGGGTGCGCAATCTTAAGGGGCACGAGCCGATTACTGCTAGACTTGGGGAGACTTGTGGAATTTTATGTCTGCGGCGAAAGAGTGGCGGTCAGAACAAGCCGCGAATAGCGATAAGGAGAAGGCATATGCTGGATGCAAAAATGCCGGAAGCGTGGCGCGTGCTGCGTATTCAATCTGAGCTCGTAGATGGAATAGAGCGCCTGATTACCCTGAAGGGTGCGGTTACCGTTTTCGGAAGTGCGAGATTTCCCGAAGAAGCTGCTGAGTACCAGCAAGCGGTGCGCCTCGGCGAGCTCTTGGCGAGCGAGGGTGTGCCAGTCATGACCGGCGGCGGGCCGGGAATTATGGAAGCGAGCAATCGCGGTGCGTTTACCCAGTGTGGCGCATCGATCGGGCTGAATATAGAGCTGCCGTTCGAGCAAGTGCCCAACGCCTACCTGGATATCAATCTGAACTTCCGTTACTTTTTTGTACGCAAATTCATGTTCGTCAAACACGCCGTCGGGTTCATTGCCATGCCCGGCGGATACGGCACCATGGACGAACTGTTTGAAGCCTTGACTCTGGTACAGACCCAGAAAGTACGACACTTTCCGATTGTACTGGTGGGCAAGCGTTACTGGGCGGGGCTGGTAGACTGGATGGTAAACACCGTGCTTGAGCGAGGCTGTATCGATGCGGGCGATCTCGACCTGTTCACCCTGGTGGATACCGTAGAAGAGGCGGCGGAGATCATTATCGAACACATTCGAAATGGCGACGCCTGATCCGGTATCCGCTAGATTGCCGCTCACGTTCGGTATGAGCGTTTCATTGGTTCCCGTTAAAAACCTTCGTCGGTGCCGGGAAAAGACTCTCCTTCAAGCCTGTCGATCGCGCTTTGCGCCGGGGACAAAATGGGGCTCCGATAACCCCCATCTTCAGCGTCCTGCATTTCTTCTGCCAGTGTGCCGTAACCGGCGTTCGCATCTTCCGGTTCCGCGGCGCCAATGACCGGCATCCGCGGCCAGCTCTGGAAGTCGATCTCACCCAGTGTCCCGTCGAGATACTGAATCTCGATGGTGCGGCCGGGGTGGTCTACTGCGACCACCTCAAACAGGTCTCCGCTGTCAAAGTTTTCAAACCAGCTGCCAATCTCAGGAGCAATTCTTGCCATGATGCAGCCCTCCCGGGTTAATGAATTATGGCGCGCGTACGAGCCCTTGTTTTCAATCTAGTGTGCGATGCGGTGGCTTGGTAACTGACAGGTCGCGAAAGTCGCGCGGATTCGCTTTTGGTGTTGTTGCTGTGAAGGTGATCGGATTGTCAGAAGGCGTCTTGCGCGCGAAGCGAGGGGAATGTTCCAGCTATTGCGAGAGGGGGCGACTATGCTAGTCTCAGCACTTAAACAAACGTTTTAATTGTTGGTTTGAATTACTGTGAGCAGGGTATGAGTCAGCTGGATACCGTCAACCGTATACTGGATGCCGCCGAGGTGCTTTTTGCCGAGCGGGGGTTTACCGAGACTTCTCTGCGAACCATTACCAGTACAGCAGGCGTCAACCTGGCGGCAGTGAACTACCATTTCGGTTCGAAAAAGGAGCTGATACAGGCAGTATTCGAGCGCTTTCTAACGCCTTTTACGGAGAGTCTGGATCAGGAGCTGAGTCGTCGCCAGGCCCAGCTCGCAGAGTCTCCCGGGGAGCAATTGCAGGTGGATGACCTGTTGCAGAGCCTGTATCGCGTAGCGCTGGCCGGCCTGGCAAAAGAAGGCCGGGACCCAAAGCGTTTCATGGGGCTGTTGGGACTGGCTTATACCCAGTCACAAGGCCACTTGCGACGGTTTATTGTCTCTCGCTACGGTGCCAGTTACCGGCGCTTTGCCGGTGAGCTCGCCAATGCGCTGCCCCAGGTGGATCCTGTCACTTTCTATTGGCGCCTGTATTTCATGCTGGGTGCCACCATCTTTTCCCTGTCGAGCTTTGATGCGATCGAAGCTATCCTGAGGGAAGATTTCGGTGCCGAGAGTAGCCTGGAAGAGACCCTGGCCCGGCTGGCGCCAGCGGCCGCGGCGATGCTGACGGCTCCAGAGTCAAAGGACCCATAAACTCGGGGATGGCTGGGTGCGACGTCGAGCCTCCCATTTAGATGTTATTCCCTGTTGAACACCATTCACTGATAGCGGGAGCAGGAACCATGTCTGTGCAGATTGGTCCGGTAATGATTGATGTGGAGAGCACCGAGCTCACCGAGGAAGACCGCGAGCTACTGCGCCACCCGCAGGTAGGCGGGCTCATTTTCTTCGCGCGTAACTTCCGCGATCGCCCGCAACTCGAAGCGCTGGTCTCAGAAATCCGTGCCGTACGGCCCGAAATTCTGCTTGCCGTGGATCAGGAAGGGGGGCGTGTGCAGCGCTTCAAGGATTCCTTCACCCGTATCCCCTCCATGCAGGCGCTGAGCGCCCGGGCCGATTCGCAGCAGCTCAAAGATGTCGGGTGGCTGTTGGCCGCTGAGCTTCTGGCGGTGGGTGTGGACTTCAGTTTCGCCCCGGTACTGGATGCGGACGATGATTTCTGTCGTATCGTTGGTGATCGCAGTTTTGCCTGTGATCCGCTGAAGCTTGCGGCGAAAGCGCGGCCGTTTATGGCGGGTATGCACGAGGCCGGAATGGCCACCACTGGCAAGCATTTTCCCGGGCATGGGCAGGTGCTGGAAGACAGTCACGAAGAATTGCCAGTAGACCAACGCGAACTGGAAGATGTGCTCGCGTCAGACGGCAAGCCGTTTGAAGAATGCATCGCCGCAGGAGAGCTGGAGGCGGTCATGCCAGCCCATATACGATTCGCGAAGGTAGATGAAAACCCGGTCGGTTTTTCCCGCTTCTGGCTGCAGGAAATCCTGCGCAAGCGCCTGGGGTTTGATGGGGTGATATTCAGTGATGACCTCACCATGGAGGGCGCCGGTGCCGCGGGCGGCTATGCGGCACGTATCCGCGCGGCCATGCAGGCCGGTTGTGATATGGGCGTTGTATGTAATAACCGCCAGGGCGCACTGGAAGTCCTGAAGGCACTTGAAGGTTACGTCCCGGACCCACACTCAAGCAAACGACTGGAGCGTATGCGGGGGCGGCCCGCGATCGATAGCTGGGCAGCGTTAGAGACCACGCCCCGTTGGCTGGAGACAAGGCGTTGGCTGGAATCCTGGATGTAAATACGCACAATGGGCGGCCTTGGTGAAAGAGCCGCTTGCGGCAGACTCGCAGATACCGAATAAACCTAAAGCAGCATATGGAGTGATTTGTGGAGCAGGCTAAAGCGTTTTTGCGCTCCCTGGTGGGGGAAGACCGTTTCTGGATTGCCGAAGTCTTTTTGATCGTACTGGCAACCGCTTTTGCGGCCTGGATGCTCGCGCTCTTTGTGGCGCGCCTGCAGGCGAGGGCGGAGCGCACCGTCAACCCGTGGGACGATGCGCTCTGTGGATCGATCAACCCCCCGGGGTCCATTTTGGTATGGCTGGTGGGCCTTTCCCTGGCAGCCTCCCGTGCGGGGAAAGCGACTGGCGCTGAGGTCTTTTCCTATGCGGTGACCGTTCGTGAGATCGGTTTTATTGTACTGATCACCTGGTTTGCGCTGCGCTTTGCAAAAGCAGTGGAGCGCAACCTGGCGGATCCCCGCTATATGGGCAAGCCGATGGATGCCACCACGGTGCGTGCCATCGGCAAGCTGATCAGAGCCTCAATAATCATTACTGCCGCCATGGTGATCATGCAGCACTTTGGTTATAGCATCAGCGGTGTACTGGCATTCGGCGGTATCGGCGGTCTGGCGATCGGCTTTGCGGCCAAGGATCTGTTGGCCAATTTCTTCGGTGGGTTGATGGTTTACCTGGATCGGCCGTTCAAGGTCGGGGATTGGGTGCGGTCTCCGGACAAGGAAATTGAGGGCACTGTAGAGGATATTGGCTGGCGCCTTACCCGTATCCGCACATTTGATAAGCGCCCCCTGTACATACCCAATGGGATTTTCACCCAGATCTCGGTTGAAAACCCCTCGCGGATGCTGAATCGCCGCATCTATGAAACCATCGGTATCCGTTATGAAGACGCACCGCTGATGGAACCCATCGTAAAAGACGTAAAGGCGATGCTGCAGCAGCACCCGGAAATCGACACCAACCAGACGCTGATTGTGAACTTCAACTCCTTCGCACCGTCATCGCTGGATTTCTTTATCTACACCTTCACCAAAACCACGGAATGGGTGCGTTACCACGAGATCAAACAGGATGTGTTGCTGAAGATTCTCAAGATCATTGAGCAGCACGGTGCTTCCTGTGCCTTCCCCACCTCTACGCTGCATATCGCGGATCTGCCAGAGCTGGCAATTGCCAGTGGCCGCGAAAGGTCAATTGGTGCTTGAATGGCAGTTAAGTGACATTTTGCTAAACCGCATGAAATGTCAAAAACTGTGGTGATATTGGCACTGTTTTGGTGATTTGTTGCGCATTGTTTATGGGATGTAAGATTAATTTCACGCGGAAACCTAGACAGTGGCGCTGTTTTATCTAAGAATCAGTAACGGCCTGTTCGGATGCCCGAGCAGGTACTTCGAGACTGTGGACCTCCCCGCAAAGAGGGCGATGGCCACGGCAATTGGGGTAGGCGCATTGCCCGCAACCGGGGCGAGCGCAATAACAATAAATGAGGTTGGCTTAATGAGTGATCGCGTTACGGGTACCGTGAAGTGGTTTAACAACGCCCGGGGGTATGGCTTTATCACCTGCGCTGAGGGTTCCGAGGATATCTTCGTTCACTACCGCAGCATTCGCGGTGAAGGCTACAAAACCCTCAACGAGGGCCAGGCCGTGGAGTTTGAAATGCAGCAGGGCGACAAGGGCCTGCTCGCGGAAGATGTAGTGCCCTGCGAATAACTCGCGAATAGACGCACGCTCAAATCTGCTTTTATCGTGGCTGCCGCAAGGTTGCCACTACCCAGAAGCATCCAGGGTTGGTAACAGCCTATGAGCTGTCTGTGTGCAGCATTTGTACATCGCGCATGCATTTAAACCGATGGCAACTTCTTCGTCGGAATTTTTACGGCGATAGCGATTGAGTGCTGTCAGTTAATAAAAAAGCCCATATTGCCGCGGATAGACTCCGCGGCAATATGGGCTTTTTTTGTTTGCGGGGTTGGTGAGCGGGGCTGATCAGCCCGCGCCTACGATTCTCAGTAACTGCCCGCAGAACCACGCCGCGTAGGTGCCCAGCGCATAACCCACGACCGCAAGGAGTACCCCCACCGGGGCCAGTGACGGGTGGAAGGCGGCCGCCACCACCGGTGCGGAGGCTGCACCGCCGACGTTTGCCTGGCTGCCTACCGCCATGAAGAAGGTCGGTGCCTTGATCAGTTTGGCAACGAGCAGCATGAGTCCCGCGTGTATTGCCATCCAGATCAGGCCAAGCACAAACAGCTCGGGGCTGTTTTTGAGTGCGGTAATGTCCATGTGGGTGCCGATGGTGGCCACAAGAAAGTAGATGAATACCGAGCCCACTTTGGCTGCGCCAGCGCCTTCCAGTT
Organism: Microbulbifer hydrolyticus; assembly: GCF_009931115.1. Lineage (NCBI taxonomy): Bacteria > Pseudomonadati > Pseudomonadota > Gammaproteobacteria > Cellvibrionales > Microbulbiferaceae > Microbulbifer > Microbulbifer hydrolyticus. The sequence goes on from NZ_CP047491.1 coordinate 1,945,058, forward strand.
TTTTGGCCGGCGTAAAGGCTGCGGCAATGCCAAGGGTGGTGGCGATGACGATCAGCCAGAAGAAGGGGCTGGTGAGACTGAAGCGTGCCAGCTCCGGTGCATTGTTCTGGAACCAGGGGGCAAGGATGTCCGCAAACGCGTGTGCAATGGCGGTGATACCGAAGCCAACCGCCGCAATCAGCATCAGGTCCTGCAGGGTTGGAATGCGGGAGTGCTTGCGCTGCATGCTTTCGACCCTATCGCGGAGCGTATCGATGGCCGAAGTGTCCGCACCACGTTGTGCATCCAGCTTTTTCGCATTGCCGGCCATGATCAGCAAAACCGCCATCCACAGGTTGGCAACGATCACATCGACGGCCACCATCGCCGAGAAAACATTGCCACCGACGTTAAAGATTTCTTTCATCGCGGCCTGGTTGGCGCCACCACCGATCCAGCTGCCGGCTACCGTTGTCATCCCTCTCCAGATCGCGTCGGGGCCATTGCCATTGAGCATGCCCGGGTCGATTGCGGACATGATCAGAAGCGCAATCGGGCCACCGATGACAATGCCTGCGGTACCCGTCAAGAACATGATTAACGCTTTCGGCCCAAGGTTGACGATCCCTTTCAGGTCAATGCTCAGGGTCAGCAGCACCAGGCTCGCTGGCAGTAAATAGCGTGACGCGACGAAGTAGAGATTGGAATTGTGCGCATCGATGATATGAAACGTTGTCAGTAGAGACGGAAGGAAATAGCAGAGCAGTAGGGCAGGGACGAAGCGATAAAACCGCTTCCAGAACCGTTGCTCGCTGCTTGCGGTATAAAAAACGAACCCAAGTATGGCGGCAAGCATGCCGAGAATAATGGCGTCGTTGGTAATCATGGTTGAAGTCGCCTGTTTTTATGGTTTCCTGTTCTGAGCGCGAAAAGTGTCAGGGGCAGGAGTTGGTTGTTATAGAAGATACAGGTATTTACGCCGAAGGCTAAAAAAAACGGCCCACGAGGGGCCGTTTCCATTGCCTGATGCACTTGTCAGGGAGCGGTCTCCAGAGACTCTTCCTCCTCGGGCTCCTGGACAGTCCGCACTTCGATCAGTACGCCCAGCTTGGGGTGGTCGATATAGTGCAGCTCGCCACTGCGAAGGCGGCGCTGTTCATTCAACACCGCGACGCGCGCGGCCAGTTTGGAGGCCGGCTCCAGCGCTTCGGGCTCGGAATGGTTGTCGTTGCCAAATACTGCGGAGTCAGCCGCTGTGCTGTAGCCACTGGTCTCACTGAACCCGTACTCGCGGTTGTTCTGCGCGGAGCTGCCGAGATCCATGGGCTCATCACTGGCCAGTGTGTCGGCGACGGTCATAGTGGCTCGTGGGCGCGTGGGTACCGAAATTCCTTTCGGTGCTTCGGTTCCAGCCGCGGAGACATTCACGGATGCTGGCGCGCTGAAGCCGGACCCAGGGGCGCCAGTGGTTTCCGGCAACCATTCACTCAGCCAAAGGTCGGTGCTCAGGTGCAGGTAGCGTGAAACGCTCAGGGTCACGCTGCCCTCCAGCTGGTGATGGTTTCCGTCCCGGGTTCCACCGCTCACCAGCACCGCGGGGGCATTGCGCTCGGTCTGCAATACCTGTCGCCAAGTTTTGTGAAAGAGCACCTGGTATCCGGACGATCGCTTCAGCGCTGCCACTTTGTTATCCAGCTGACTGGGTACCGGCTGCAGGGCCGGAACGGTCGGGTCACTTTCGGAAGGGGTGTTGAAGTCTACCCAGTGGCTGTCGTACGCGAGCTGGGGCACGGCGGGCCAGGTTTCACGGGACTGGCTCATGCCGCTCTCGCGGGCAAATACCACCATCTCAATTTCAAACTGGGTGCCTGCGTAGCCGGCCGCCTCGGCGCCGGCGGTGCACAGCGTGAGCAGTGCAGCCCCGGTCAGTTGTTTCAGCCGATTTGTGACCTGCTTTTTGGTAAGGGTCATTTTGATACCGCTAATTCGTTATGCCTATGTGAGGGCCTTGGCTGTATCCCTGGCCATTCGAAGCCGCCGTTGGCGACGAATTCCTCCATATTATCACTGTTTGATCGCCGTTTGTGCCGACTGTTCCGCGCTGTGGCGGCTACTGAGACAGCTGTTGCAATACCTCGTTCACCTGCTGCAGGCGCTGCTCCGGGCCACTCTCATCCAGCACGAAATTCAGCTGGTTGGCGCCCTGCAGCCGGTAGGTGGTCGGGCGTGACTGCACCAGTTTTACCAGCGTCAGCGGGTCTACATTGGCGTTGTCGGCGAACTCGATGCGGCCACCAGTGGCGGAGGCCTCCAGCTTGCGGATCCCCATTTTATTGGCGCTGAGCTTGATCTCGGTGATCCGGAACAGGTGCTTGAGCGGCTCTGGCAGCAGGCCAAAGCGGTCGATCATCTCCACCTGTAGCTCCTTCAGAGCCGCGCTGTCTTCTGCGTTGGCAATGCGTTTGTACATGATCAGGCGGCTGTGCACGTCCGGCAGGTAGTCTTCCGGGATCAGCGCGGGTACCCGCAGGTTCACGTCGACGGCAGGTGATTCCAGTGGTTCGTCGATATTGGGGGTACGGCCCTCGCGGATAGCTTTCACCGCGTGGTCCAGCATCTCCATGTACAGGTTGAAGCCGACGCTCTGGATCTGGCCACTCTGATCCTCACCGAGTAATTCCCCGGCACCGCGGATTTCCAGGTCGTGGGTGGCCAGGGTGAACCCGGCGCCGAGGTCCTGGGCCTCACTGATGGCTTCCAGGCGCTTCACCGCGTCATTGGTCATCGCCCGTTTGTTGGGGGTTAGCAGGTACGCATAGGCCTGGTGATGGGAGCGGCCAACGCGTCCGCGCAGCTGGTGCAGCTGGGCGAGGCCAAACTTGTCGGCGCGCTCGATCAGGATGGTGTTGGCGTTGGGGATATCGATCCCGGTTTCGATGATGGTCGTGCACACCAGTACATTGAAGCGCTTGTGGTAGAAGTCGCTCATCACCTGCTCGAGCTCGCGCTCCCGCATCTGTCCATGACCGGTGCCGATGCGTGCTTCAGGTACCAGCTCCTGAATCTCCCGCGCGATGCGCTCGATGCTTTTTACTTCGTTGTGCAGGAAATAGACCTGGCCGCCGCGCAGGATCTCACGCAGGATCGCTTCCTTGATAAGCGCGTCGTCTCGCTCGCGGACGAACGTTTTTACCGACAGGCGTCGCGCCGGCGGGGTGGCGATTACCGAGAGGTCGCGGATGCCGGCCATGGCCATATTCAGCGTGCGCGGAATCGGGGTGGCGGTCAGGTTCAGGATGTCGACCTCCGAGCGCAGGCTCTTCAGCTTTTCTTTCTGGCGCACCCCGAAACGGTGCTCCTCATCGATAATGAGCAGTCCCAGATTTTTGAACTTCAGGTCGCTCTGTAGCAGCTTGTGGGTACCGACCAGGATGTCCACCTTGCCATCGGCAACGCGCTGCTTGATGGCCTCCACCTCTTTGTTGCTGCGGAAGCGGGAGATCACCTCGATGGTAATCGGCCAGTCGGCGAAGCGGTCCTGTAGTGACTGGAAATGCTGCTGGGCGAGCAGGGTGGTGGGTACCAGCATAGCGACCTGTTTACCACCGTGGGCGGCGACAAAGGCCGCGCGCATCGCCACTTCGGTTTTGCCGAAGCCCACATCGCCACATACCAGCCGGTCCATGGGCTTGTCTGACAGCATATCGCCCACCACAGACTCGATGGCGAGCTGCTGGTCGGGGGTTTCTTCAAACGGAAAGCCAGCAGTGAATTCGCGGTAAGCCACACCCGGGTCGCCGAAGGCATGGCCCACGCGGGCTTCGCGGCGCGCGTAGATGTCCAGCAGTTCCGCGGCCGCATCGCGGACTTTTTCCGCCGCTTTGCGCTTGGCCTTTTGCCAGGTTTCACTGCCCAGTTTGTGCAGCGGTGCGAGCTCTTCATCGGCACCGGAGTAGCGGCTGATCAGATGGAGGTTGGCAACGGGTACATAGAGCTTGGCACCGTCCCCATACACCAGCGTCAGGAATTCCGCCTGCTGGCCGTCGATATCGAGGCTCTGCAGCCCTTTGTAACGACCGACACCGTGGTCGATATGTACCACCGGTGCGCCGATACGCAGTTCGGCCAGGTTTTTTACCGCGTTATCCGCATCTTCCTTGGCCTTTCTGCGACGGCGCTGCTGCAGTACGCGATCGCCGAACAGTTGCGGCTCTGCGATCAGGTTCAGCGGTGGATCCTGCAGCTGTAAACCGATATCGATCGGGGCAACGGTAATACCGTACTGGTCGTCGCTGTCGAGGAAACTCTGCCAGCCATCGAATGTTTTGGGCTTAAGGCGAATGCCGCTCAGCAGCTCGAGCAGTGCTTCCCGTCGACCGCCACTCTCCGCACAGAACAGCACGCGGCCATCGTATTCCATCAGGTAGGCTTCGAGTGCCTTGAGTGGCTGATCGGATTTGCCGTCTACCGGCAGGCGCGGCGGCTCGACGCTGGCAAAATTGTAGTTGCCCGCCGTCTCGGGAAGGGTTTCTGATGAAAAGAAGGCGCGCGGCAAGGATTTCAGTGCGCCGTAAAACTCGTCGATATCCAGCAGGACCTGACGGGGCTCCAGAATCGGACGGGTGAGGTCGCCGCAGCGGCTCTTGTAGCGGTTGTCGGTTTCTCGCCAGAAAGATTCTACCGGTTGCTGCAGGTCACCCTGGATAAAGGCCTGGCTGCCGTCCGGCAGGTAGTCAAACAGGCTTGCGCAGCGGTCGAAAAACAGCGGCAGATAATACTCGATGCCCGCCGGCGCAATACCGGCACTGATGTCCTGGTAGATGGAGACCGGCCCCGGGTCGCAATCGAACTGTTCGTGCCAGCGCTCCAGGAACTTTGCCAGCGCGGGCTTGTGCATAGGGAATTCACGCGCGGGCAGCAGGTGAATCTGGTCCACCTTGTCCACTGTGCGCTGGTCTTCCGGGTCAAAGGTGCGCAGGGATTCTATCTCGTCATCGAACAGGTCAATGCGATAGGGCAGGCTGCTCCCCATGGGGAAAATATCCATGAGCGCACCACGCACGGCAAATTCACCGTGCTCGTATACGGTATCGACGCAGTGGTAGCCGGCCTGTTCGAGCAGTCGGCGCTGGCTGTCGAGATCGAACTTTTGTCCTTCTTTCAGGATCAGCGCATTGCCGGCGACGTAGTCCTTGGGGGCCAGCCTGTGGAGCAGGGTGCTCACCGGGGCGATGACAATGCCGCTTTTCATTTGCGGCAACCGGTACAGGGTGGCGAGCCGGTCCGAGATAATGTCCTGGTGTGGCGAAAAGGTGTCGTAGGGGAGAATTTCCCAGTCCGGGAACTGGAAAATCTGCAGCTCTCCACCGTGCTCAGCGTCTCCCCCATCTCGCCGCGACTTGTTAAAAAATTTCAGCTGAAGCTCAAGTTGGTGGGCTTCCTGGCTGTTGCGTGCGATCAGCAGGGTGGGGGCACTACTGCTTTTGGCCGCAGTGAGGATCGCCAGAGCGGCGCTCGCGCCGTGCAACTGGCCCCAGAATTGCCGGTCATTCTGCGAGTGAAAAGCGGGTGGGGACAAAGGGGGGAATTGACTCATGTTTCCTTATAATTCCGTGCTTTCTGACCGCTGGCGGCCCAAGGGGAGGCTATTGTAGCGGCGAAACGTGGCCGGTGCAGGTGCGGGCTTCGCGAAGGCTGGCATCCGGCACCCAGGCCGTGCGTGTATAGCGCTGATTCGGGGCGTCACAGGTGTCGAAAAAATGTAGTTTAACTACAGTTTTTAGGCCATTTTTTGCGCGGTTGCGCGGCTTCAGGTGAATCCACATAATGCGCCGGCCTTCGCCCCAGAGGTGATATTTTGAGCCATTCTTATCATCTGAACCGAGCTTAGGCACGACCCCCAATTTCACTCTGCAGAGGTGTCTGACTGTGACTCAGAAGCGACCGAAGCCCGCTGACTTTTTCAAGGACTGGAAGGCGCGTGAAGCGCTGGCGGAATCCATGATTCCGATGATTGGTAAGCTCAACCGGGAAAGCAACGTCGGCATTTATATGTACGGCCAAAACCTGGTGAACCGCTCCGTTCTCAGCATCATGAAAGCCCACCGCTTCGTGCGTCAGGTGGAAGAGAATGAGCTGTCCGAGTTTGAGACCTATCCGGTGCTGGAGGCCATCTGCAAACTGGACCTGGGTCCGGTTCACATCGATCTGGGTACCCTGACCAACAAATACATGCGCGACCAGCGCGGCCTCTCCATCGATGAGTTTGTCCGCGAAGAGCTGTCCGACGCCAGTGGTGCGGGCACGCCGCTGCCGCAGCCCCAGGACGTGGTGATCTACGGTTTCGGCCGTATCGGCCGTCTCGTCGCACGCCTGCTGATCGAAAAGGCCGGCAGTGGCGACGTGTTGCGCCTGCGCGCCATCGTGCTGCGCAAGGGCGGGGCTGACAATGACCTGGTCAAGCGCGCGTCTCTGCTGCGTCGCGACTCCGTACACGGTGCCTTCAACGGTACCATCCGCGTCGATGAAGAGACCAGCACCCTGATCTGTAACGGCAACGAAGTGAAGGTCATCTACGCCAATTCCCCGCAGGAAGTGGATTACACGCAGTACGGCATCAACAACGCGCTGATCGTGGATAGTACCGGCGTATGGCGAGACGAAGAAGGCCTGTCCCAGCACCTCGAGAGCAAGGGCGCGGCAAAGGTGCTGCTGACTGCTCCGGGCAAGGGCGACCTGAAGAATATCGTGTACGGCATCAATAACGGTGAAATCACGTCCGACGACAAGATCCTGTCTGCGGCCTCCTGTACCACCAACGCCATCGTGCCGGTATTGAAGGCGATGATGGACAAGTACGGCGTGCAGCACGGCCACGTGGAGACGGTTCACGCCTACACCAACGACCAGAACCTGATCGACAACTACCACAAGGGCGAGCGTCGCGGCCGTTCGGCGGCCCTGAACATGGTGCTGACCGAGACCGGTGCCGCCAAAGCGGTGGCCAAGGCGCTGCCTGAGCTCAAAGGCAAGCTCACTGGCAATGCCATCCGGGTGCCGACTCCGAACGTCTCCATGGCGATCCTGAACCTGCGCCTCGGGCAGGAGACCAACAAGGAAGAGCTGAACGAGTACATGCGCGATGTGGCGCTGCACTCGCCGCTGCGACAGCAGATCGACTTTACCAATTCCCCGGAAGTGGTCTCCAGCGACTTCGTAGGCTCCCGTCGCGCCTGTGTATTTGACTCCATTGCCACCATCGTTGAAGGCGACAATGCGGTGCTGTACTGCTGGTACGACAATGAGTTCGGCTACAGCTGCCAGGTAGTTCGCTGCCTGGAAGACATGGCCGGCGTGCGTTACGAGGTCTTCCCGAAGAAGGACTGACCTGACGATCGCTGAGGGGGCGCCAGCCCCCTTGCAGGTTCCGTGGCGCGGGTCTTTTGGTCAGACAGATCAATCCCGCGCCGCCCCACCTTTTCTGGGTGAGGCGGGCGCCAGGGTGGCGTCTCCAACTAAAGTCTTTGTTTTTTCAGCAAAAACTTACTCACCTTGAGCCGATTTGGCTCTATCTCCTCTGGTAAACCCCGGGCCCCATACTTATAATGCGCGCGATTTTGCGGGGCTGCCGTGTGCCGGGAAATTGTGCGCAAAGACTGCGAGTTGCAAGGGCAACGGCGGGTCTTCGCGCCTCCCGAGTGCTGAGCGACATCTTCACCTCCGTGGTGCCTTCCTGCGGTGACTGCTATTTATAGTCTCACTTCCAGGCTAGATTCGGGCTCGCCACGGCCTAAGCCCCCGCTACGGGTTCCTCATTTTAGGGTTTTGAACCTAGAAACCGTTTTTAACCTAGTAAACCTACTAAATCTATCAACTTAGAACTTAGGCATAGGCGTATGAGAAAGATCCGTCGGGGATTGGATTTACCCATATCCGGCGCGCCCGAGCAGGTCATCTATGATGGCCCAGCAGCCAAGACTGTCGCGGTGATTGGTCCCGATTACAACGGGATGAAGCCCACCATGGCAGTTGCGGAAGGGGATAGCGTCAAACTCGGACAGCTGCTGTTCACCGATAAGAAAACCGAAGGGGTTCGCTACACCGCACCGGCCGCTGGCCGCGTGGTTGCCGTCAACCGCGGTGCCCGTCGCGTGCTGCAGTCTGTGGTAATCGAGGTGGAAGGCGATGAAGCTGAGCAATTCGCCAGCTACAGCGCCGACAAGCTGGCTGACCTGACCGATGAGCAGGTTCGCGTGAACCTGGTGGAATCCGGTCTGTGGACGGCCCTGCGTACCCGTCCATACAGCAAGGTGCCGGCGCTCGACGCCCAGCCGTCTGCGCTCTTCATCAACGCCATGGACACCAATCCGCTGGCGGCTGACCCGGTCTTGGTCATTGCCGAGCAGCGCGACGCGTTCAGCCAGGGCGTTGAAATCCTGTCCAAACTGGCCGAGAAGACCTTCGTGTGCACCGCACCGGACGCCGATATCCCGGTGCCGAGCGCAGCCAGCGTCCAGCGCGAAGCGTTTGCCGGCCCGCACCCGGCCGGTCTCTCCGGAACCCATATCCACTTCCTGCACCCGGTCAAGCCCGGACGCCAGGTGTGGACCATCGGTTACCAGGACGTGATTGCCATCGGCAAGCTGTTCGAAACCGGCAAGCTGTTCACCGACCGTGTGGTTGCCCTGGGTGGCCCGCAGGTGACCAAGCCGCGTCTGCTGCGCACCCGTCTCGGTGCCGATCTGACAGCGCTGACTGCCGGTGAAACCACAGGTGACGACAACCGCGTGATTTCCGGTTCCGTATTTGGCGGTCGCACCGCCGCGGGTCCGCTGGCCTACCTGGGTCGCTATCACAACCAGGTGAGCGTGCTGCAAGAGGGCCGCGAGCGCCCGATGCTGCATTACTTCACTCCCGGTGCGAACCGCTTCTCCGTGCTGCCGATCTATATCAGCCGTCTGACGAACAAGCTGTTCAACTTCACCACCAGTACCAATGGTTCCGAGCGTGCACTGATGCCGATCGGCACCTACGAGCGCGTGGTACCCCTGAACATCCTGCCGACCCAGCTGCTGCGCGCGCTGATCGTTGGCGATACTCAGGTGGCCCAGCAGTTGGGTGCTCTGGAGCTGGACGAAGAAGACGTGGCACTGTGCACCTTCGTGTGCCCGGGCAAGTACGACTTCGGTCCCATTTTGCGGGACAACCTCACCCGTATTGAGAAGGAGGGTTAAGGATGTTGCGCAAACTACTCGACTCCATGGAGCCGCATTTCCACAAGGGCGGCAAATACGAAAAGTTCTACGCGCTGTACGAAGCGATCGACACCGGTCTCTTCCAGCCCGCTGACCGCACCAAAACCACGGCTCATGTGCGCGACGGTATCGACCTGAAACGCATCATGATCACTGTGTGGGCGTGTGCCCTGATCCCGATGTTCTACGGTATGTGGAACGTGGGCTTCCAGGCCAACAGCATCATCGCCGGCATGGAAAACGTGGACCTGAGCGGATGGCGCCACGCCATCATCGGCGCTCTGTCCAGCTACGATCCCAATAGCGGCTGGGACAACTTCGTCCACGGTGCCATGTACTTCCTGCCCATCTACGCGGTGACCTTCATCGTCGGTGGTATCTGGGAAGTCCTGTTCGCGGCGGTACGTGGCCACGAAGTAAATGAAGGTTTCTTCGTAACCTCCATTCTGTTCGCGCTGACCTGTCCGCCGGACCTGCCCTTGTGGATGGTCGCGATGGGCATCAGCTTCGGTGTGGTGATCGGTAAGGAAGTATTCGGTGGTACCGGTAAAAACTTCCTGAACCCGGCACTGACCGGCCGTGCTTTCCTGTTCTTTGCCTATCCGGCCGCCATGTCTGGCGACGCTGTGTGGACCGCCGTTGACGGTTACACCGGTGCAACCGCGCTGTCCGTACTGGCCAGTGAGGGCATCCAGAACGGTGCCGTTGGCGTGCCCACCGGACAGCTGACCTGGATGGACGCGTTCCTGGGCAACATGCACGGTTCTATCGGTGAGACTTCCACCCTGGCCATGCTGATTGCCGGTGTCATCCTGATCGGCATGAAGATTGCGAGCTGGCGTATCGTTGCCGGTACCCTGCTGGGCATGATGGCGACTGCGACCCTGTTCAACATGATCGGCTCCGAGAGCAATGCGATGTTCGGTGTGCCCTGGTACTGGCACCTGGTAGTGGGCGGCTTCGCCTTCGGCCTGATCTTCATGACTACCGACCCGGTGTCTGCTGCCATGACCGATGCCGGTCGCTGGTGGTACGGCATTCTCATCGGCGTGATGTGTGTATTGATCCGCGTGGTGAACCCGGCATTCCCGGAAGGCATGATGCTGGCGATCCTGTTCGCCAATCTGTTCGCGCCGCTGTTTGACCACTTCGTTGTGCAGTCCCATATCAAACGGAGGTTGGCACGTGGCTAATAAAGATTCTGTAAAAGGTACTCTGATTGTCGCACTGGTCCTGTGTATCGTCTGTTCTGTGGTGGTCTCCACCGCGGCAGTGATGCTCAAGCCCAAGCAAGAGGCGAATGCCGAGCTGGACATGAAGAAGAACGTACTGCTCGCTGGTGGCCTGATCTCTCCGGATCAGACCAGCCGCAAGGCGATCGAAGAAGCGTTCGGCAATGTCACCATCAAGTACGTCGACCTGAATACTGGCAAATTCACCGATGAAGCGCCGGCAGGTGGTAGCGGCCGTGCCGCTGCCAAGATCGCCAGCGCCAGTGAAAAGCTGCCTGCGGAAGAGGACACTGCCAAGATCATCCGCCGTGAAAACACCAAAGAGGTGTACCTGGTGGAAAAGGGCGGTGAACTGCAGCGCATCATCCTGCCGGTTCGCGGCTACGGCCTTTGGGGCCAGCTGTACGGCTTCCTGGCGCTCGAGAATGATCTGAAGACTGTTGCTGGTCTCGGCTTCTACGAGCACAAGGAAACCCCGGGACTGGGTGGCGAAGTGGACAACCCGCGCTGGAAAGCTCAGTGGGAAGGCAAAGAGGTTTACGATGCGGATGGCAACGTAGACATCGCCGTCATCAAGGGCAGCGTTGATGCCAACACGCCGAACGCTGAGCACAAGGTAGACGGCCTGTCCGGTGCCACGCTCACCAGTAAGGGCGTCAACAACCTGGTTAACTTCTGGCTGGGCGGCCAGGGTTACGGTCCCTTCTTGAAAAACCTTAAAGCAGGGGAGGCGTAAGCATGAGCATGAAATTGAAAGACACTCTGCTGGAGCCGATTTTCAACAATAACCCCATCGCGTTGCAGATCCTCGGTATCTGTTCCGCGCTGGCGGTCACCAGCTCGCTGGCGGTCACCCTGGTGATGTGTATTGCATTGACCACGGTAACTGCGTTCTCGAACCTGTCGGTCTCTCTGATCCGGAAACAGATTCCCAACAGCATTCGGATCATCGTACAGATGACCGTAATTGCATCGCTGGTAATCGTGGTGGATCAGATCCTGAAGGCATACGCCTACGACATCTCCAAGCAGCTGTCGGTATTTGTTGGCCTGATCATCACCAACTGTATCGTAATGGGCCGCGCGGAAGCCTTCGCCATGAAGCACGGTCCCAAGGACAGCTTCTTCGACGGTATTGGCAACGGCCTGGGTTATAGCGTCATCCTGATTGGCCTCGCGGTTGTCCGCGAACTCTTCGGCGCTGGCAAACTGTTTGGTATTGAACTCCTGTCTACCGTGAACAACGGCGGCTGGTACGTACCGAACGGTATGCTGCTGCTGCCGCCGAGCGCATTCTTCCTGATCGGTCTGTTCATCTGGGCAATCCGTACCTGGAAGCCTGCGCAGGTGGAAGAGGACGAATTCAAGATTACGTCCAACTCTAAAGTGCCGCTGGCACAACAGGAGGCCTGATAGATGGAACACTTTATTTCTCTGATCATTCGCGCCGTTTTCGTTGAAAACATGGCGCTGGCCTTCTTCCTCGGGATGTGTACTTTCCTCGCGGTATCCAAGAAGGTCGAAGCGGCGGTTGGTCTCGGTGTTGCGGTTGTTGTAGTACTGACCATCACCGTTCCGGTTAACAACCTGATTTACACCTACCTGCTGAAAGACGGCGCGCTGGCCTGGGCTGGTTACCCGGACGTGGACCTTAGCTTCCTCGGCCTGCTGTCTTACATCGGTGTTATTGCTGCACTGGTACAGATCCTGGAGATGTTCCTGGATAAATATGTACCGGCGCTCTACAACGCCCTCGGTGTATTCCTGCCGCTGATTACCGTGAACTGCGCCATCATGGGTGCGTCTCTGTTCATGGTGGAGCGCGAATACAATTTTGGTGAATCTGTCGCTTACGGCTTCGGTGCTGGCCTTGGCTGGGCACTGGCGATTACCGCTCTCGCCGGTATTCGTGAAAAGCTCAAGTACAGCGATGTGCCGAACGGTCTGAAAGGCCTGGGTATCACCTTCATTACCGTTGGTCTCATGTCGCTGGGCTTCATGTCCTTCGGCGGCATCGATATCTAAGCGGGGAGGTCGAATAGAATGGAATTAACGGATATTTATTTTGGCGTAGGCATGTTCACCGTGATCGTGATCGCGCTGGTAGCCATTATTCTGGTTGCCCGCTCACGTCTGGTGAACACCGGTGACGTCAACATCGTGGTCAATGGTGAGAAAACCCTCACCGTGCCGGCGGGTGGCAAACTGCTGCAGACCCTGGCGGCCAATAACCTGTTCCTGGCATCTGCCTGTGGCGGCGGTGGCTCCTGTGCGCAGTGTGTATGTGTGGTTGAAGAGGGTGGCGGCGACATGTTGCCGACCGAAGCAGCGCACTTCACCCCGCGTGAAGCGAAAGAAGGCAAGCGTCTTTCCTGTCAGGTTGCTGTAAAGCAGGACATGAAAATCGAAGTGCCGGAAGAGGTGTTCGGTGTGAAGCAGTGGGAATGCACTGTGGAATCCAACCCCAACGTGGCGACCTTCATCAAAGAGCTGACCCTGAAGCTGCCGGAAGGCGAAAACGTCGACTTCCGCGCGGGCGGTTACGTTCAGCTGGAAGCGCCGCCCCACCATGTGAAATTCTCCGATTTCGACATCGAAGAAGAGTACCGCGGTGACTGGGAGCACTTTGGCTTCTTCAAGCTGGAGTCCAAGGTCACCGAGCCGGTGGTTCGTGCCTACTCCATGGCGAACTACCCGGAAGAGAAGGGTGTTGTTAAGTTCAACATCCGTATCGCGACCCCGCCGCCGCGTACCGAAGGTATTCCGCCGGGCCAGATGTCTTCCTACGTCTTCAACCTGAAGCCGGGCGACAAGATGCGCGTATACGGTCCCTTTGGTGAGTTCTTCGCCAAGGATACCGATAATGAAATGGTCTTTATCGGCGGTGGTGCCGGTATGGCGCCGATGCGTTCGCACATCTTCGACCAGCTCAAGCGCCTGCACTCCAAGCGCAAGATCAGCTTCTGGTACGGCGCGCGCTCCCTGCGCGAGATGTTCTACGAGGACGACTACAACGGCCTGCAGGACGAGTTCGACAACTTCCAGTGGCACATTGCACTGTCTGATCCGCAGCCGGAAGACAACTGGGAAGGTTACACGGGCTTCATCCACAACGTGGTGTACGAGAACTATCTGAAGGACCACCCGGCTCCGGAAGACTGTGAGTACTACATGTGTGGGCCGCCCATGATGAACGCGGCAGTGATCAATATGCTGAAAGACCTGGGCGTTGAGGATGAAAACATCCTGCTCGACGACTTCGGTGGCTGATCACGCATGATTGGACGTGACAATACATCCACGAAAACAGGGCCGCTGCTATCGGCCCTGTTTTTGTTTGTGCGGAAAGCGTTTTCCAGGCGGGAGCGGCTCGGCGGTTTTGGCGCTGTGCTGCTGGCAGTGTTCGCGCTGTCCGCCTGTACCGCTGAGAACCACACATGGAAGCTGTCTGGCCCCACCATGGGTACCGCCTACCACATCACGGTGGTGGATGTGCCCGCGGCCGTTCACAAGGCAGAATTGCAATCTGCAATCGATGCCGAGTTGGCCGCGGTGAATCAGGAGATGTCGACGTATATCCCGGATTCCGAACTAATGCGCTTCAATCGCGCACCGGTCGGTGAGGTGGTGGAAGTCTCTCCCCACCTTGCGGAAGTGGTGGCGCGTGCGCTTGAAATACATCGCCACAGCGATGGCGCCTTCGATGTAACGGTCGGACCGCTGGTCAATCTGTGGGGATTCGGCCCGAATCCTGAGCCCGAGACCATTCCCGGCGATGAGGAGATCGCGGCACTGCAGTCGGTGGTGGGCTCTGATGCCCTGAACCTGCAAGGCACGCGACTGTCCAAAGCGCGGGCAGTGGCGATAGATCTCTCCGCTATCGCCAAGGGCCACGGTGTGGACCGTGTGGCCGACCTGCTCGAGGACAAAGGTATTGGGAACTACCTGGTCGAAGTGGGCGGGGAGCTGCGTACCGCGGGGGTGAACCCCAAAGGGAAGCCCTGGCGCATCGGTATCGAGCGACCCTCGGCAGGCCAGGTGGTGCAGAAGCCGATCGAAGTCATTGGCAAGGCGGTGGCCACCTCCGGGGATTACCGCAACTACTACGAGCGTGATGGCAAGCGCTACGCGCATACCATCGATCCCCGTACCGGGCGGCCGGTGGAACATAAACTGGCTTCGGTAACCGTGATTGCGGACAGTTGTGCCGAGGCGGATGGCTATGCCACGGCACTGAATGTGATCGGCGCCGAAGCAGCGTTAAAATTGGCAGAAGAGCGGCAACTGGCGGTCTTCCTGCTGGTAAAAACCGATTCAGGGTTTGAGGAGCGCGCGAGCAGCGCGTTCCAGCCCTATCTTGAAAGTCAGGGGAGGTAACCGTGACTATTTACATTTTGGCGTTCATTATTATGGTACTGATTGTGGCCGGTATGGCTCTCGGTGCGATTGTGCAGAACAAGCCGCTCAAAGGCTCCTGTGGTGGCCTCAACAAGATTGGCATGAAGAAAGACTGCGATATCTGTGGCGGTGACGACGACGAATGCGAAAAAGAGCAGGAGCGTCAGCGTCAGGCGGCACTGGCAAAGGTCGCTGCGGAATCCGATCTGGCTTATGACGCGACCAGCAAACAGAACAAAAAATCCTGATTAAACCGTATAGGCAAAGACAGTAAATCAATGGCAGATTCCAAGTACGATCTGGTAGTAATTGGTTCCGGTCCGGCAGGGGAAGCCGCGGCCATGAGCGCAGCGAAGAAAGGCCTGCGCGTAGCCGTTATCGAACGCAGTGCAGCGGTAGGCGGCAACTGCACCCATAAAGGCACCATCCCCTCCAAGGCGCTGCGTCATTCTGTAAAGCAGCTGATGCGTTACAACACCCAGAGTGTGTTCCGCGCGCTGGGCGAGCCGCGTCGTTTGACCTTTCCGCAGGTGATGGAGTCGGTCAACAAGGTCATTTCCTACCAGGTGGAAATGCACACCAGTTTCTACGCGCGCAATCGTGTGGACCTGATCGTTGGCGATGCCAAATTCCGCGATGCCAACAGTGTCGAGGTCAAACTGGCGGACGGCGCCAGGGAAATCATTACCGCGGAAAAATTTGTCGTAGCGACCGGGTCGCGCCCGTATCGTCCGGCGGATGTGGATTTCGATCATCCACGCGTTTATGACAGCGATACGATTCTGGATATGGAGCACACGCCCCAGGCCATCATCATTTACGGTGCCGGTGTGATTGGCTGTGAGTACGCTTCCATCTTTGCCGCACTCGGTATGAAAGTGGACCTGATCAACAGCCGTAACCATCTGCTGGAATTCCTCGACGACGAAATTTCCGATGCGCTGAGCTATCACCTGCGGGATATGGGCGTCACCGTTCGCCACCGTGAGGAATACGCAAAAGTAATCGGCACCGATCGCGGCGTGACCATGGAAATGCAATCCGGCAAGCGGATCTGGGCAGACGCCTTGCTGTGGTGTAACGGCCGCTCCGGTAATACCGGCTCACTCGGCCTCGACAAGATCGGTCTCGAGGCGAACCACCGCGGCCAGCTCGCGGTGGATGATCACTACTGTACCGCTGTGGAAAATGTGTTTGCGGTAGGTGACGTGATTGGCTGGCCGAGCCTGGCCAGCGCGTCTTACGACCAGGGCAGGGCAGTGGCCGCCGCTATCGTCGGTCGTGGCCACCGGGTGATCGAAGATGCACCTACCGGTATTTATACCCTTCCGGAAATTTCCTCCGTGGGTAAAACCGAAACCGAGCTGACCAACGCCAAGGTGCCATACGAAGTGGGGCGGGCGCTGTTCAAGCACACCGCGCGTGCACAGATTTCGGGTGAGCGCGTGGGCATGCTGAAAATCCTGTTCCACATCGAGACCCGCGAGATTCTCGGCATTCACTGCTTTGGTGCAGAGGCTGCGGAGATTGTGCATATCGGTCAGGCGATCATGAAGCAGCCGGCACCGAACAACTCGATCGACTTCTTTGTGAATACCACATTCAACTACCCGACCATGGCGGAGGCCTACCGCAGTGCCGCACTGGACGGACTCAATCGGATAACCCGGCTATGAGTGAGCCGTCTCCCGCGGAATTCCGGGCGATGGTGGAGGGGATATTTTCCGATATCCCCTTTGTCCGGGAAATTGGCCTGAGGCTGCAGGATTTCGATCTCGAACAGCAGACGTTGTCCGCGGCGTTCGAGCTGAAACCCCAGCTGATCGGTAATCACTTCCAGAATATTCTGCACGGCGGTGTGATCGCCACGGCCTTGGATACGGTGGGAGGCCTTACCGCGATGGTGGCGGCGTACCATCGTATGGGCGGCGCCATCGGGTGGGACGAAAAAATCCAACGGCTGATTCGCCTCGGAACCGTGGATATGCGGGTGGATTACCTGAAACCGGGGCGCGGTGAGCGTTTTGTGTGTGACGGCAAGATCTTGCGGGTGGGCAACAAACTGGTGGTCACCCGGATGGAGTTGCATAACGATCGCGACGAGTTGATCGCGACCGGCACGGCGACCTTTCTTTACTGAGCAAATGACCACCGGGTATTGGGGCCTGCTGCATATACAGGCCGCCATTCACCCCTGCTATTGCTGTCGCACAGTTTATTCTGCAGCTAGCCTGCGATTGTTGGCGAAGAACCAGCGCGTGATCCAGGCTGGATAATTCAGATGTTCACCGTCAACAAAGAAACCTTCGCCAGAGCCGGCCGGCCAGGCGTGTCCCATCCCATTTACCAGCACCTTGGAAACCCTCGGCCCCTGAGCGTCGCACCACTGTGATACCGAGGTCTTGTCTGTGGCGGAAGCCGCGTCATCGCATACCGACATCGCGCTGAACTCGGAATAGACGGATAAGGCAATTTCCGCATTTCGATCCGCATGTGCCGGCACGACCACATCGTCTTCCACCCCGTGTACGGTATTCCATAGCTGGGTGTTGAGAAGCTCTTCAATGGATATACCATTCTGCTGAGCCGCGTATTTCAGGCAGTACTCCCGGCCTTCTTCCACGGATACAGATGGCGATTTGAGGTCGCTGCGTGCCCCGGTCGAGCCGGGCGCCGGTCCGGCACTGACACCGACACCTGCAAACAGGTCAGGCGCCATACACCAGAGCTGGTTGGCGATACCGCCGCCGGAAGATAAGCCGGTGAGGTAGACCTGTGCGGGATCAATATTGAGCGTCTCGTCGGCGAGGAGTTCCTGTACCAGCGCTACCAGGTGGGCCTGATCACCGTCGTTCCGGCTTGCCTCGGGCCCTTCATGAAAGTGCCAGCACCCAAGCCATCCGTAGAGGCCACCTTCACCGGAAGCCTGTGGCACCGCCACCACCATGCCGTACTCGTCCGCTACCGTCTCCCAATTTCCCGATTCGCGGATGGTTTCGTTGCGCTGGACGCAGCCATGCAAACTGACCATCAGCGCGCGGCCAGCACTCAGCGCCGGCTCTGAGTCGGGAATATAAAGATAGGTGTCGAGCTCTCCCCCCATCACCCGTTCATCGGTCCAGGTGCCGCCAACGCTGTGGCTACTGAGGCCCAGCAGGATCAGGCATGCGAGCATGCGTGCTGACTGAACGGCCATATTTATTCTCCGGTGTTGTATTGATCGTGTTGTAGGTGTGAGCGGGTATCCTTCACGTTACCAGAGTCGGGTGCCGCCGGCATCAGGCATTGGTATGATTTGGCTTCCTGCTAATTATTCTCCGAATGGGTTATGGAGACGCGCTACATGCGCAGACCACCATCTACCTCAATCGTGCGTCCGCTCACGTAATCATTCTCGATAATAAAGCGCAGTGCGGATGCGATTTCATCGGGCTGGCCGATTCTCTTCAACGGTACTTTTGCCAACATTCGTTCCAGTACTTCGGGGCGCATCTGTGCCACCATTTCGGTTTCCACAAATCCCGGTGCGATAGCGGCAACGCGAATATTGTAGCGCGCCAGCTCTTTGGCCCAGGTAGTGGTCATCGCGGCTACTCCGGCCTTGCTGGCAGCGTAGTTACTCTGACCGGCATTGCCCGCACGGGCTACGCTGGAAAGGTTGACGATGACGCCGCCTCTGCCCTGAAGCATGTGGCTGGCGGCGGCGCGGCCGCACAGAAAGACACCGGTCAGGTTTACATCGATTACCGATTGCCACTGCTGTAAAGACATGCGCCCGACGACCTCACCGTGCTCGACTTTCAGTAGCAGACCATCGCGCAGCAGACCGGCGTTGTTGACCAGTACATCGACCCGGGAGAACTCACCCCGGATCCGCGCGAAAGTAGCGTCTACCGCTACCTCGTCGGTTATGTCAGTGGCATATACACGCGATTCGCCACAAAGCTCCGCAGTTTCGGCCAGCGCCTGGGCGTCGATATCAATCAGTGCCAGACGCGCGCCACGTGCGGCCAGATGAGTCGCCATGGCACGCCCCAGGCCGCGTCCCGCGCCGGTGATGGCGACAACAGCGTCTTTTATTTCCATTAGTTTTTCCTTCAAAAAAGGCGCGCCGTTGTGGCGCGCCAACATTGCCCCGGAGTAAAGGGCAGGAGAGAGATTAAAACGTTGTAATTGAGCTTGGTGTGGAAAATTCGTCCAGGGGAAGAGAATTCCACTTTTGCTTCACGGGCAGCTTCCTTTTTCGAAATAGCCGGGAGAAGTTTCGGCAAGTGTCGTCACGGTGAAAATATTCCACAGTCCCAGAGCGTCACCGGAACCCTTGGCATAAGTCAGGCCGAACAGTACATAGGCGCGACCGCTGACACTGTGGGCATAGTTGTCGTCGGTGTATTCAGTGCAGTTGGCGGGCGGCGGTGCGGATTCGACCGTGACGGTGCGGCTTTCAGACGCGCTACTGGCGTCGGAGAAAGTCACCGAGTAGTCGATGGTGTAATTACCGGCAACGCAGCTATCGAAGCCCGCACCACTGACGATAACCTGGTTGGAAATGTCCCCGTTGACTGCATCGGTAGCGGTGTAACCTGGCTCCTGGTATGGATCACATTCGTTCAGAGTGATCGCCGTGGGCGGTTCGAGTACCAGCGCGTTTTCTCCGATGGGGGGAGGGGGGTTGCCGCCATCGACCCGTCGGTTGTTGGCGAAGAACCACTGGCTGATCCAGGCCGGGTAGTCCACGTAATCCCCATCGATGTAGTAACCATCATTACCACCCGATGGCCAGGCATGTCCCATGCCATTGGCCATGATCTTGGAAACCCGTTCGCCGATACTGTCGCACCAGATGGTGGCATCGGAGTCGCCGGCGCTCCCGGGAATGGTCTCGGTACGACACTGGTTGATGTTGTCGTAGTCGTCATAGACGGCCACCGCAATATCCGCATTGCGGTGTGCATGAGCTGGAGCCACAGAGTCGTCATTGGTCCCGTGCACGGTATTCCACAGTTGCGTTTTCAGGTAGTCGGCACCCAGTCCGCCAGGGACCTGCGTCGCAAAGTTTTCACAGTTGGTCTCGCCCTGGCTTACCGAGATGGATGGGCTGTTCAGATCCAGGGTACTGCCGGTCGAGCCGGGAGCCGGGCCGGCGTTAACGCCGACACCGGCGAACACGTCGGGTGCGATACACCACATCTGGTTTGTGATGCCCGCACCCGAGGAGAGGCCGGTGAGATAGACCTGGGCGGGATCGATATTCAGCGAGCTGTCGGCAAGCAGCGCATTGACCAGGTTGATCAGGTACTTCTGATCACTGGAGCTGCGGCTGGCATTGTTCCCGGTATGGAAATTCCAGCAGCCGGTAAAGCCGTAGGTGCCTTCTCCAGAGGCCTGGGGAACCGCCACCACCATGCCGTACTGATCGGCTGCGGCTTCCCAGTTACCGTCGTTTTTAATGTCGTCGTTTTTTTGCACGCAGCCGTGGAGGCTGACCATCAGTGCACGTTTTCCGTTCAATGCGGGGGCAGTGGTTGGTGTGTAAATGAAGGTCTTGAGTTTGCCGCCGACCGTCTGCTCGGACGACCAGGAGCCACTGTAGGCGGCGGCTCCTGAAGCAGTTGCCAACAGGCAGCCAGCGGCGATCACTGGTGCCAGGAGTTTTCTAATATTCATCGCTATATCCTCTATCAGAGTCATTATTGTTATGTATACAGCTTGATTTTTTACATAACGGCCATTTACATCGCCGCTAACAGTCGATTACCGCTTGTCGTGATAGTGCTCCTTTCAACGATCAATCAATGCGGGAGTAAATTCTTTAAACGCAAACTGCGGCTTCTTCTTTGTCCCAGGTGTCAGCAGTGACACCCTGTTTACGCAGTTCCACCTTGCGAATTTTGTTGGTGGAGGTTCGCGGTATCTGCTCCGGCTGTACGCAGCGCAGGTAGCGGGGTACGGCAAAACGCGGCATGTTCTTTTCACAGTGGGCTATAACCGCTAGCGGGTCAGGCTCACCATCAGCCACCAGTACCGCCATCACCTCATCCTCGCCACCGGTAATATCCGCGGGCACCGCGATTACTGCGCACTCGGTGATGCCGGGGAAAGTGAGCAGAACGGTTTCCACCTCATAGGAAGAAATGTTCTCACCGCGGCGGCGGATACAATCCTTAAGGCGGTCCACAAAATAGAAGTAGCCGTCTTCATCCATACGTCCGGCATCGCCGGTGTGGAACCAGAAATTGCTCCAGGCTTCGATGGTTTTTTCCGGCATACGGTAGTAGCCAGACATAAAGCCGCCGGAAATCTTTGGTCGTACCTGTATCTCGCCAACAACACCGGGTGGATTTTCCAGATCGGTTTTCGAGTCAGCCACACGCACCTCGAAATACTGATCGTAGGCTTTGCCGCAACTGCCGGGGCGGGGCTCGGTCAGTGGTGTGAACAGGGGGATATTTACTTCCGACATTCCGTAGAGCTCCACCATCTTCACACCGAAGCGCTGCTCAAAGCGCTCAATAAATACCGGTGCCGCCGGTGCAGCCGCGATAACGCGTAATTGGTGATCGCGATCGTTGACCGACGGTTTGCGCCGGTCGAGGAACTCGGTCATCACACCAAGCAGGTTGGTGTGCGTTACCTTGTAGTCGCGGATATCCTGTAACCAGCTGGAAGCGCTGAATTTTTGTCGTACAACCGCAGTGGCGCCATTGATCAGGCACGCGTAGAGCTGCATAAACAGACCGTTGCAGTGGAACAGCGGCATATTGATGTAGTAACTGTCTTGCGGGTGGAAATCGAGGTTGTCGATCGTGCCCAGCCCATAGAGGTAACAGTGGGCATGGGGCATCATCACCGCCTTGGATGGGCCGGTAGTGCCGGATGTGAACATCAGACAGGCCAGATCCTGGAAGCCGGCTTCCGATACGGGGGATTGCGCAATATCGCCACGCAGCACATCGAATGGGTGTACCGGGAGAGGGAAATGTTCGCTGTCGGGCGGAAGTTGTCCGGTGACAAAGATTTTCTCCAGCAATGGCAGTTGATCAATGATCGGGCCAAGCTTGGCAAATTGTTCTGCGCTACACACCAGCACCTTGCTCTCACTCAGGTTGAGGGTATGCACAAGAAAGCTACCGAGTAGCTCGGTATTGATTCCCACCAGTACCGCATCCGCCTGATGGCAGCCCCACCAGGTCTCGCAGAATTCCGGACCATTGGGGAGCAGCGTGGCAAGTTTATCGCCAGCATTGATACCTTGCTTTCTAAGGCCGGCGGCAATTTGTCTCGCACTGTTATAGGCGTCACGGTAGGTATAACTCCGATCATCGACAAAAATGACGGCCTTCTTGTCAGGGTTTTCGCGTGCCTGGCGTGCCAGTACTTTGGCGGTTGACCACTGATGGATGTCTCTAATTTGATCAACTGTCATATCTGATACCTACTTATTGTTTTAAACAGCGCGCAAAATGCTGGTGCAGTTCACGACGCCACTGCCACCGATGTTCAGTACCGCAGCGGTCTGTGGATTCCCCGGGTGAGCCGCACCAACGGCGCGACCCAGAAGTTGCCGGTAAGCAAAATAGTGCATCGAGACGCCGGTGGCGCCGACCGGATGGCCCTTGGACTTGAGCCCACCGGATAAATTGATCTGGCAGCGCGCATCGTCACCGAAGCCTCCAGCCAGATATTCCTCACCGGCGCGACCGGCGTCGCTGAGCCCCAGGGCCTCGAGACAAAGCAGCTGGTTACTGGTAAAGCAGTCGTGTACCTCCGCGAGATCCAGATCGGCGGCTGAGATTCCGGCTTCTCGGTAGGCCTTGCTCACCGCATCGCGCGCGCCATCCAGCGCATAGTTTTTCTCGCGGCGTGACAGCGCTAATTGGTCGGTGCTAATCGCGCGCCCTGCAAGTTCGACTCTGGATCCGGCACCGTTGAGGCCACTATCTCCGCGCACCAGCACCAGTGCCGCGGCGCCATCGCTGATCGGCGAGCAATCGTGCAGGTGGAGCGGAGCGGCGATTTCCGGATTGGACTCTGCTGGCAGATCGAGAATGGCGGCGGCACTCGTTAGCTGAAGTTTGTCTGGCAGGCTACCGGGGCCAAAGTGTGCCAGGGGATTGTGAATGCCGCGGCGATAGTTGGCCGCAGCAACGGCAGCGAGCATCTGCCGGTAGCGTTCGCTGGCGATACCGTGATGGTTGCGGTAATTTTCCCCGAGCTGCGCAAACAGGCCGGGAAAGGTCAATCCGTGGCCGCCTTCCTCGGGCCAGTATGAACAGCGACCGAGTATTTCTGTGACTGCTGCGGTACCCAGCAGATTCATTTTTTCGATGCCGATGACAAGTGCGGCATTGACGCGGCCGGATTGCAGGGCGTCGGCGGCGGCATGCAGTGCGGCTGTGGATGAGGCGCAGGCAGCAGTGCACTGTTGTACAGCGGTAAAGCGCAGGTCTGGTTCTGCTTCCAGCGTGAGCGGCGCGAGAAGTTCCTGATTGGCGAAGGCGCCGGGAGAACAGCTGCCGACCCAGATGCCATCAATTTCTGCCGCACCGACTTTGGCATCGGCCAACGCAGAACCGGTGACGTGGAGCAGCATTTGTTCGATTGAATAGCGGTCTTCCCGTTCTCCGCTGCCCGGGGCTTTGGCAATGTGCGCGGCGAATTTGGTATGTGCACCGCCCGCGATATATATCGGCTGGCTCATACCGGCACCTCGACAAGTTTTTCGACAAAGCGGTCGATGGCCGCCAGCGCTTCCGGTTCGTTCAGAGCCGGCGCATGGCCGCGGCCTGGAATCTCCATCGCTTGCATGCCCGGCATACGCTTTTGCATTTCCGCAAAACAGGCCCGCGAGAGAATATCGGATAGCGTGCCGCGCAGGGCGAGTGTGGGAATGCCCGCGAGGCCTTCGAACAGCGGCCAAAGATTGGGCGGGACGGCACTGCCGGTATCCGCGGCAATGGGTTTGGATATCGCCGGGTCGTAGGCGAGTTCGGGCACACCCTGTGTATTTTCAAAGTACAGCTGGTGCGCCATGCGCATCCAGTCGGCGTCTGTGTAGTCGGGAAACGCAACGGCATTCAATGTGCGCACAGTCTCTGCGGCGTCTGTCCAGTTGGCCACCGGGTCCGTTTTACCCACATAGCCCTGAATGCGCTGGAGTCCGCGTGGGTCCACTTCCGGGCCGATATCATTCAATACAATGCCGGCAATGCGATCCCGTGCAGTGGCGGCCATGATCATCGCCATCAGGCCTCCCATGGAGGTGCCGACAATGATGACTTTGTGGATATTTAACTGATTCAGCAGGCCCAGCGTATCGGCAACATACGTATTTGGTTGATAACGATCGGCAACGGGATCCCACTGTGATTTACCGCGACCGCGTTGGTCGGGCACCAGCACGCGGAAGTCTCTCGCCATATGTTCTGCCAGTTCCTCGAAATCCGCCGAGTTCCTGGTGAGGCCATGCAGGCAGAGCATAACCGGTTTGCTCCCGGTGTGTGCCTGTCTACTGTAGTCGCGGGCGTAGAGTGCCAGTCCATCGCTACTCTGGTAGCGCAGGTCAGAATACGTTTGCATGTGATTTTCCTATCCTAAAAACGGGCGGGTGACGCTTTGCCTGTTTAATTGACCCGGCAACAGAGTGCCGGGTCAATTGCCCGCCCAAGACAACCGGACGATCAGAACTGATAGGAGAGAGAGGCCGTGACCGTGCGCGGAGCGCCGTAGTAGCCAATCAGAGAGTTGGCCAGGTTCGGCTGCGCCGGTGTTGTGCCGTCATCGATACCGGTGAAGGGATAGCCGGAGGTTCGGTATTCCTCGTCAGTGAGGTTTTTGCCGTGTAACCCCAGGGTCCAGTTTTGCGCCGGGCTCACCCAGACTGCATTGATGTCGAACAGTGTATAGCCTTCCTGGTCCAGAAGCGTTTCGATTTCATACATATGCACTTCGCCGCGGTAGGAAGCGTTAGCATTCAGCATCAGCTCGCCGCCGAAGGCACTGGTGTCGTAGGTGAGTCCGAAGTTGACCGTGCTTTCCGGGGTATAGGAAACCACCATAAGATCCGCCGCGTTTTCGACCTGTTCCGTAGCGCGGTTGAGAAGCATGACTTCGTCGAATTCAGCGTTGATGATACCCACGGTGAGATTGGCAGAAAGGTTGTCGGTCAACAGCGCTATCGCCTCCAGTTCACCGCCGAGTCCACTGGCGGAGCCCGCGTTGATGACCTGGCCGGCGAAGCTGTCAGAGTTTCCGTCGCCGTCTATATCAATGCCTACCGAAGTTTTTACATGCATATCGGTGTAGTCATTGTTGAACAGGGTTGCGTTCAGGCGCAGGCGACCGTCTGCCAGCTCGCTCTTCACCCCGAGTTCAACCGTTTCGACCACTTCCGAGTCGAATGGCTCTGCAGACTGGGGCAGGGCAGTGATGTTGGCACGGGGGTCGAAGCCGCCGCTTTTGAATCCCTTGGAGAAGGAGGCAAACAGCATCACATCTTCGCTGGCAAAATACTCAACACTTGCACGCGGGGAGAAGTCGGAGAAGGTTACGGAGTCTTTGAAATCCGTTGCGGTGATCTGGTTGTTAAAGTCACCGGCACCAGCCAGTACATTGTAGGAAGAGAAGAATCCGTTGGTGGTTTTCTCGTCCTTGCTATAGCGACCACCGAGCGTCATGGACCAGGCGTCGTTGAACTGATAGGTACCGTTGGCAAACAGGGCCTTGCTGACCGTATTGACATCACCAATGGTACGGGTGCCGATCAGCGGGTTGGTGCCGTCATTGTAGAGCGACTTGTATACGTCCAGGTCGAACGCGCCGAACGCATCGCCATCGAAATAATACAGGCCTGCGACGCCACTCAATTTTTCGCCAGTAAAGATCAGCTGGAATTCCTGGCTGAATTGTTCATCACTGGTGACAAAAAACGGGGCTTCCACCAGGCCGAGTTGCTCACTGTCAAAATCGATAGCGGTCTGCTGGTCGCCTTCACGACTTGCGGTGATCGATTTGAACTGGATGGATTCATTCACGTCGTAGGATACAGTCAGGGCCAGGCCTTCACTGTTTACCTGCTGATTAGTGGGGTCCATGCCGGAGCGTGTGTCGTGGACATTATTCAGCGGGGCGGCACCGTCGACGAATCCGGGGGTCATGCGATAGCCACCGCGGAGGTTGGAGTCGTCTGAGGTGTTGTCGTAGTTCAGTACCAGATTGAGGGCGTCGGTCGGTTGTGCCTCCATAGACAGGCGATACGCGAACACATCCTTGTTGCCGTTTTCTTCCCCCTCGAATTGCGGGCCTACGTATTCACCGTAACCATCGCGGCTGAGGGATGCGAATGCCGCGCCGACCCACAGCTTGTCTTCGACCAGCGGTATGGAGCCCGAAGCCTTGATGTCGCGCTGGTTATGGCTGCCGACCGCAAGATTTATTTTGCTGCTGGCGTCACCGGCGATGCTGCGGGTGACATACTTGATGGCACCACCGATCGTGTTCTTGCCGTACAGGGTACCCTGCGGGCCGCGCAGGACTTCAATCCGCTCCACATCGAAAACATCGAGCAGTGCTGCCTGCGGGCGAGCAAAGTAAACATCGTCGATATACACACCGACGCCCGGCTCAAAGCCCCACAGGGGATCCTGCTGGCCGATACCGCGGATGTACGCGGTCAGGGTAGAGTTGGTCGCGCGGCTCGCTTCCAGGGTCACGTTGGGGCTCTGGCGAGCTACCTGATCCAGCGCCTGAATACCCATGTTGTCCAGTTCGTCACCCGTCAGAGCAGTTACGGCAACCGGTACGTCCTGAAGACTCTGCTCACGCTTTTGCGCGGTAACGGTAACTTCTTCCAGCGCTCTGGTTGTTTCGATGTCTGCGGCGGTGGCACTGATGCCGCAGCTGAAGGTGATGGCCGCGGCCAGCGGATGCAGGAAGTAACGTTTGGTTTGGCTCACTGATTTTCCCTCAAATTATCGCTTTTATATTTATCAATCTTATTGGGGGCGGTCAGTACAGCGTACCGCCACTACGTAAAAATCAACACCTGTTGAATTTGCATTAAGGAAAACTCAACAACCGTTGAGCTGTCAAGTGGAAAATTCATCACCTGTTGAAATTGGCGTTTTTTGCTTTTTCGAGAGTACGGCCAGGCCAGCCAACTTGCGAACGAGAAGAACCGAGAGGAAGTACCCCAGAGAGCACAGTATTGCGTAGGCCGCCGCAACGGCCGGGTTGGTGATACCGCCGAGCGTAATCAGCAGCACATGCACCAGCAAACCGATAACCGCTGCACTGCCAACAGCCCAGGCTGGGGGCGCCCTGTGTAAAGTGATACCGAACAGCAGTGGAACCAGGGATGCGGCGCCGAGGCCGTAAACACCTTTTTGCGCAAAGATACCGACCAGCGGTGGCGGGTCGTAGGCAATAACCACCGCGATCACCCCGATGCTAATCAGTACAACGCGAGAAAGTAGCAATCCACGCCCCTCAGCGAATGGCCGGTTGCCTGCGAGGGGTTGGTAAATATCCCGCACAACCATTGCCGAAAGGGCAACCAGAATTCCGTCCAGCGTGGACATGCCGGCTGCTAACAGTGTGATACCGATAAATGCGAGGAGATAGCTGCCTGCAGTACTGCTACCAAACTCTGCAGCAATATAACTTGCCACGACGGCATCCTGTTGCGGTACCTCGAGGCCGCTGAGGCGCGCATAAAAGCCCACGGTCAGCATCAGCATGAAGCAGATGATCGCTACGGCGGTGGTACCAATAAAACGGTTTACGTCACCATCCCCCTTGAGGTAGAGCATTTTGGTGAGGATGTGCGGCTGCAGCATCAGCGCAAAGGTAATCAGGAACCCGCTGCCGAAAACGGAGAAAAAGCTGAAATACAGGTCGCTGTCCGGATTGATCCAGCCCGCATAGCCCTCACCGACCTGCCGCAGCGACTGCATGGGGGAATCGCCGAAGTGATGCCAGCCCGCAATGAAGATTACCAGCGAAATCACCAGCATCATCACGCCCTGCAGCGTATTGGTGTAGGCGTGGGCGTAAGTGCCCCCCATCAGCACGTAGCTGAAAACAAACGCGGCAATCAGAATCAGGGCCGCCCGCTGGCCAATCGGAAATAACTCAGCGACCAACAGACTGCAGCCCACCAGGATAAGCACCACGAACGCCAGGGACAGCAGGTTGATAAGCGCAAAAAAAATGCTGAGTGGTCGGCTTTGGTAGCGCTGATAAATCCAGTCTGGCACGGTGATCGCGCCAGCGGCATCGCCAAGGGCGCGGAAGCGGCGGGTGAGCAGGAATAATGCTGCAATAATGCCGCCGCCGCCGGCCAGCGCATAGTGGATAAACGCGGAAACGCCATGCACATAGACGAACCCAGGGTTGATCACGAAGGTCGCGGTGGATGCTACGGAGGCGGCCATGGTGATCCCGATCAGGTAGGGGTTCATATCCCGGTTGCCGATGGCAAAACTACGGATGCTCTGGGTCTTGCGCATACCGATCCATGACAGCCACAGGGTTGCGAGCACATAGGCCCCCAGGCAGAGGTACTTGAATAGCTCCGGGTTCATCAGATTACCCTCGTTATTATTGTGGGTGAGCACGGCGGTTGCGGTGCAGGGATGGGCTGATTAAATTCAACGCTTGTTGAACTGTCAAGCGGTCGGGTATTCTTGGGAACCTCAGATCAAAGGTAGAGCGGGCAATGACGACGGCGGTGGCAGGTAAGAAAACGGCGGGTGCCGGTAAATCGCCCAGTGCAAAAGGTAAGGGCGGCGCCCGGGTAACGGCGCGCAGCCAGGAGCGGCGCGAGCTGATTCTCGATGCGGCCGAGGAGCTGTTTGCCCTGCACGGGTTTGATGGCGTCACCTTGCGGCAGATTGCTAACCAGGCCGGGGTAGATGTCGCACTCACCAGCTACTATTTTGGCCCCAAGCTTGAGTTGTTTGATGCGGTGTTACAGCGGCGCGGTGAGATCCTGAACCGGGCGCGGCTGGATGCCTTGCGTGCAGCGGAAGAAGAGTTTGCTCCGGAGCCGCCACCGATCGAGAAGGTCATCGAGGCGTTCCTGCGTCCATTGGAAATCGCTCAGGAAACGGAAGACCGCGGCTGGCGTAACTACTGCGCGCTGATTGCTTACGTCAACAACTCGCCGGTCTGGGGCGAAAAAATGATCAGCAAGCACTTCGACAAACTGGTGCGTGAGTTTGGTGATGCGATGCATCGCTGCTTCCCGAAAGCGAGCGCCAAGCAAATATACTGGTGCTACCACAATCTGTCGGGCGCCCTGTCTCTGACCTTTGCCGACACCGGGCGTATCGATCACCTTTCCAGAAACGCCTGTCAGTCCCACGACTTCCAGTCCGCCTACGACTGCATGATTCCGTTTATGGCTGCGGGCTTCCGGGAAGTGTGTGGAGGCTAGTCGATAGGGTCTCCCGGTTATCGACTCGGTAGCAGATACAAAAAAAGCGGCCTCCCGCAGGAGGCCGCTTTTTTTCGGGCCGAATACGTCGGCAGGATTCAGCCGCGGTGCTTCTTCACCGTGTGCAGGGCAACATCCCATTCAAAATACACGTAGAAGTCGTTGTATTCCCAGCGGGTAATAGCCGGCTCGCCCACCGGGCCCTGAATGCCGAGCGGTTCGCCAAGGCGCGCCGTTACTTCGTCTTTCTTCAGGCCGCGCATTTGTTCCACACGGGTTTCACTGCTCTGGGCGCCAACGGGCACCTCGAGGTTTTCTGCATGGGCGCCTACAGACAGGGCCAGCAGGGTCGCGCCAGCCAGCGCAGGAAGTTGTTTGCGGAGTCCGTTGAACATGAGCCTTCTCCGGGTATCGTTGTTCTTTATGGCAGCCATTAAAGCAGATATTGTGCCGAAACACGCGGAGTTCTTCACGTTTTTCTTCGATTGGGGGAGTATTTCCGGCTCAAACTCCACCATCGGTAGTGCCCGTAACAGGGCTGCGAATCGCCTGTGCTAACCTGAGTGCTACTGCGTCGCCTTGAGTGTCCAGGGATGGGAACCAGACATTTCTTTTCTTCCGCCGGCCTGCTGGTTGGAACAATATTCTTCGCATTGTCCTTAACCCCCTCACTGATTCCCCGCGAGGGAGTCGTGCAGGGCGTCATATCTGGAGTCGCGCTGGCGGCTGGTTACGGTGTGGGTGTGCTGCTCCTGTGGTTGTGGAAGTTCTTCGAGCTCCCGTCTGCCAGTGCGCGGACCCAGCGCTACCTTCGCCTGGCGGCCGGGGTGATGTGTGGCCTGCTTGCGCTCGGGTTTCTGTGGCAGGCGAACAACTGGCAAAACTCTGTGCGCGCACTGATCGGGCTGGAGGCGGGACCGGGGGTAAGGCCACTTACCATAGCGCTGGTCGCCGCACTGCTGTTTCTGCTGATACTGCTTTTGGGGAAGCTTTTTCGCCGTCTGTTTCACCTTGTTTCCGGTAAGCTCGCGCGCCGGGTTCCCAGCCGTATTTCCATCGTCCTTGGCCTGCTGGCGGCATTCTGGCTGTTCTGGGCGGTGATCAATGACGTGCTGCTATCCGCTGCGCTGCACACGGTAGACGGTATCTACCAGCGGCTGGACGCCAAAATTGTGCCGGATATGAAGCCGCCGTCGGACCCGGGCAAGGCGGGCAGCGCCGCATCGCTATTGCGCTGGAACGACATGGGGCACCAGGGGCGTCGCTATCTGGCTCTGGGCCCGACCAGCGATGACATCGCCAAGGTTACCGGCACCGCGAAGGATCCGATCCGGGTGTACGCAGGGCTCAATGCCGCTGACTCCCCGGATGAGCGGGCACACCTGGCACTGGAAGAGCTGAAGCGGGTAGGGGGGTTCGATCGCCCCGTACTGGTGCTGATTACGCCGACAGGTACCGGTTGGGTAGACCCGGGGGCCATCAATTCGGTCGAGTATCTGTTCGCGGGTGATATCGCCAGTGTGGCGGCGCAGTACTCCTACCTCCCGAGTCCCATTGCACTGATGACTCAGGACGCCTACGGGCGGGAAACCGCCGAAGCATTATTCGACAGTATTTACGGTTACTGGCGCACGCTGCCCAAGGCGAGCCGGCCAAAACTGTACCTGTTTGGCCTCAGTCTCGGCGCACTGAACTCCGACCGCTCGTTTGATTTCTTCGACATCATCGATGACCCCTTCCACGGCGCCCTGTGGACCGGACCGCCGTTTCGCAGCGACACATGGCGGGAGGTTACCGCTGAGCGGGATGCCGGCTCGCCGGCCTGGCTGCCGCAGTTCCACGGCGGTGCCATGGTGCGGTTTGGCAATCATTTTGGCGGTTACGACAAGGGCACTGAGCCCTGGGGTCGCTTTCGCATTGCCTATCTGCAGCATGGCAGTGATCCCATCGTATTCTTCGAGCCACAGGCCGCCTACCGCAGGCCGGCGTGGATGCAGAAACCGCGCGCGCAGGATGTGTCGCCGGATCTCGAGTGGTACCCGATTGTCACCATGCTCCAGCTGGCGATGGATATGCACGCGGGTATTGCGCCCATGGGGTACGGCCACAGTTATGCGCCAGGGGATTACGTAGACGCCTGGTATCACCTCACCGAGCCAGAGGGCTGGGACGAGCGCAAGCTGAAGAAGTTGAAAGAAAACCTGCTGCAGTGGAATAAGCGCTGAATGCTGTTGTCCAATTTGCCGGACGGACCCGGGTATTGTGCGTAAATACTTGGATTTCTTGGCGTTTTTCCGCTTAAATCAACTTCATGATAAAACCAGTTCCCCTCTATATCGGCCTCCGCTACGTGGCCGCCCGCCGCCGGCAGCAGTTCATTTCCTTTATCAACGGATTCTCGCTGTTGGGCATGGCGCTGGGCGTGCTGGCGCTGATCGTGGTGAGCTCGGTGATGAACGGTTTCGACCGCGAATTGAAAACCCGCATCCTGTCGGTAGTGCCCCACGGTTTTGTGGAACAGCAAGGCGGGCTGGAAGACTGGTCCGCAGCGGCCGACACCCTGCGCCAGCAGCCACACGTGGTCGCCGCCAGCCCCTTCGTGCGCGGCTTTGCGCTGCTCGGTGCCAACAACCAGTCCCAGGGCGTTGAGTTCCAGGGCGTGGATCCTGTCGCCCTGCGCGAGGTCTCCGCCGTGGGCGAACATATGCTGATGGGCAGCCTCGATGCGCTGGAGTCCCGCAGTTACAACATCGTCCTCGGCCGTATCCTCGCGCGCCAGCTGGGTGTCATTCCCGGTGACAGCGTCATCCTCACGCTGCCGGAAGTGGTGATCACCCCCGCGGGTATTTTCCCCCGCACCAAGCGCTTCACCGTCGCCGGTGTGTTCTCCGTGGGAGCGCAGGTGGACCAGAACATGGCGCTGATGCATCTCGACGATGCCGCGCGCCTGCTGCGCATGCGGGGCAAGGTGCAGGGGCTGCAGCTCAAGTTTGACGATATGAACAACGCCCTCGGGCGCGTGGAAGGCTACGCCCAATCCCTTGGTGAAGACTTCAGCGGCGAAGACTGGAGCCACTCCCAGGGCAGCCTGTTCCAGGCAGTGAAAATGGAGAAAACCGTCGTCACCCTGATGCTGATGATCATTGTGGCGGTAGCCGCATTCAATATCGTCTCCGCGCTGGTGCTGATGGTGGCGGACAAACGTTCGGACATCGCGGTGCTGCGTACCCTCGGCCTTACCTCCCGTCAGATCATGGCGGTGTTTGTGGTGCAGGGCAGTGCCATCGGGATCATCGGCGCATTGATCGGCGGCCTCCTGGGGACCCTGATCGCGCTGAACCTGACCGATCTGGTGTCCTGGATCGAGCATGTGGTGGGCGCGAAAATCTTCGATCCGCGGGTGTTTTTCGTCAGCTTCCTGCCGTCGGAGTTCCGCCCCGGCGACGCGATCATGGTATTGAGTGCCGCGGTCGTCATGAGCCTGCTGGCAACACTGTTCCCGGCCTGGCGCGCGGCACAGATTGCGCCGGCAGAAGCGCTCCGTTACGAATAAGCCCGATAAATTCAGCGGACGGGCACGACCCGTCTGCCACAAGGTAAACGAATCACAAGATGAACAGCCAAGTGGAAATTCACCCGGAAGAATCCCGCCCGCAGGCGTCCGCCGACGTGGTGCTGGCCTGCCATCAACTTACCAAGACCTATCGCCAGGGCGTCGATCAACTGGACGTGCTGCGCGGCGTGGAGCTGGAGGTGCCGAAGGGGCAGCGCCTCGCTATTGTCGGTGCCTCGGGCTCCGGTAAATCCACCCTGCTGAACCTGCTGGGTGGCCTGGATACGCCCACTTCCGGCGAAGTGTGGGTCGGCGGGCATAACCTCGCCGCGCTGAACGCCAACGAGCGCGGCTGGCTGCGCAACAGCAGCCTCGGGTTTGTATACCAGTTCCACCACCTGCTGAACGAATTCTCCGCGCTGGAAAACGTCGCCATGCCGCTGCTGATTGGCAAGCGCTCGGTTTCCGAATCCCGCGCCGCCGCGCAGGAAATGCTCGAGGCCGTGGGCCTCGGCCAACGCCTGACGCACAAGCCCGCGCAGCTCTCCGGTGGCGAGCGCCAGCGTGTGGCCATCGCCCGTGCCCTGGTGGCACGCCCCGCCTGCGTGCTGATGGATGAACCCACGGGCAACCTGGACCGCGCGACGGCGCATGAAATTCACAAACTGATGGACCGCCTCAACAGCGAGACAGGAATCAGCTTTGTGATTGTCACCCACGACCCGGATCTCGCCGGCGCACTCGATCGCTGTCTTCACCTGGTCGATGGCGAACTGATAGAAGGCTGGCAGCAGGGCGATCATGTTTAGGCCATTACCCGCATTTATTGGCCTGCGCTACGCAGGCGCGCAGCGCAACGATCAGGATTCTGCCGGCCTGGTGTCGTTTATCTCCGGACTGTCGATGATCGGCCTGATCCTCGGTGTGGCACTGATGATCGTGGTGATGTCGGTCATGAACGGGTTCGATCGCGAACTGCGCGAGCGCATCCTCGGCATCATGCCGCATGCCACCGTGTATAACGCCAGTCCGGATATCGACTGGACACAGCTGCGGGACCAGGTTGCCGCGGCGCCGGGCGTGACCGCCGCCGCCGAGGTGTGGCAGGTGAACGGACTCGCCCGCAATGGCCTCGAGGTAACACCGCTGCTGGTGCAGGGCGTCAATCCCGAAACCATCGTCAATGTGTCGACAATCGGTGAGTTCCTGCAGCCGAACAGTTTTGCCGCGCTCACCAGCGACCCGGCCGAGCCGGGCATCATCCTCGGGCGTGGCATTGCCGATAAGCTGGGCATCGCCGTCGGCGAGCAGCTCTCGGTAATCGTGCCGCAAAGTGGCAGCGCTGAATCCGGCGGTCGCACCGCCGCACAGCTGGCCGGCTTCCGGGTGGTGGATATCTTCCATTCCGGCACCGCGCTGGATCACTCCCTCGCATTGGTGGACTGGGCGCAGGCGCAATCCCTCGCCGGTGGCGCCGGTGGTGCCGGGGTGCAGATGCGGGTCAAGGATATGTTGCGATCGTTCGCGGTGTTCCAGCAGTTGCTGCGCCAGCTGCCGGCGGAAGGGTTTTACGGCAATGACTGGACCGGCACCCACGGCAACCTGTACCAGGCCATCCAGATGTCGCGCAATCTGGTCAGCCTGCTGGTGTTCCTGATTATCGCCATTGCGGCATTCAACGTGGTTTCGACTCTCGTCATGGTGGTGATCGACAAACACGGGGACATCGCCATCCTGCGCACCATGGGTGCCAGTACCCGCGAAATCCTGCTCACCTTTGTCAGTCAGGGCGCACTGGTGGGGCTAATCGGGGTGCTTGTGGGCGGAGTGCTCGGGGTGATCGGCGCGCTGCTGGTGACCGATGCCGTGGCCGGGCTGGAATCCCTGTTCGGTATCCAGTTCCTCAAGTCCGACGTGTATCCGGTGGATTACCTTCCGTCCGAGCTGGAGTGGGGTGACGTGGCACTGGTGGTGGGGGCGGGCTTTCTGCTGAGCCTTATCGCAACACTGTATCCTGCATTCCAGGCCAGTCGGGTGCAGCCGGCGGCCGCATTGCGGCACGACTTCTAGTCCCCGCCATACCGGACTACTGGGCAATCGCTCGGTGGTTCCGGTGCGCTCTTAATCAAGGGCAGGGTGGGTGATTCTCAGAAGGGAGGGGTGGTTTCCGCGGGCGCGGTACCGCGCGTTAGTTGCTCTCGCCCAGTTGCGCCTTGCGTTGTTCCAGCCGCGCATTCCAGCGCTTGACCACGTGCCAGCGCCAGATCGCCTGCATGACGAAATAGGCCACCGTGGCAAAGAAAATCCCGCAGATCAGCGAGCCCGAAAATAGCGGCAACCAGATTCTTCCCACTTCCTCCGTTAGCCATTCCCACGACAGTTCGATCTTGAACGGCACGTGCGGCGTGCCGAGCAGCCACGCGCCCAGCTTGTAGGTGCTGTAGAAGATCGCCGGCATGGTCACCGGGTTGCTGATCCACACCAGTACCATCGAAAGCGGCAGGTTGCAGCGGAACCACAACGCCAGCACTGCGGCAATCAGCATCTGGCCGGGCAGGGGGAGGAAACTGGTGAAGAT
Source organism: Microbulbifer hydrolyticus (assembly GCF_009931115.1). Lineage (NCBI taxonomy): Bacteria > Pseudomonadati > Pseudomonadota > Gammaproteobacteria > Cellvibrionales > Microbulbiferaceae > Microbulbifer > Microbulbifer hydrolyticus. Next base: position 1,980,489 of record NZ_CP047491.1, read on the forward strand.
GCCCACCGCAAACGCCACGGAAACCGAGTGACGGTTCAGGTGAAACAGGTTGGGGTCGTGCAGCAGGGTGCCGAGTATCTTCAGGCCGCTATTTGCGCGCACTTGTTCGGGAGTTGGCAGCCAGCGCCTGATAGTACTCTTAGGCATGATTCAAATCTGCTCGATACTCTCGATTTGTCTTCTCGACTGGAAACTCGGGGCTGACAATCCGCTGTCTGGTTACCCTATAAGAATAGAGTGGCTGGGCCCGTTAATGGCCCTATAGCGGTCTTGGCGGTCAGCGCGGGCGCTATTATGCCCATATCACTTTTTTAAGACTACCATTGATGCCTTCGTAGTATTAACCCGGCCCACCCGGTCAGCCCGCTACAAACACAACCCTGCCTACTTTGGTGCGACCCCGACGCCATCGGGCGCCTCCGGCGTGAAAATCCTCTATCGCCACCCATGACTGCCAAGTCAGCCTAAAAATCCCAATGTGTTGACAGAAATTACGGTTGACGCAAAAAAAATGGCCATTTAAGCTCCTGCAACCTATAAAGTGTCGACAATCTGGAGTGACACCAGAAGTCGACAGTCGAAGAATCGTTTGCGGGACCCGTGAGAATGGAAGGTCAGGCCACCAAAACATCCGCCGTCGACGGCAAGGCAGACGCCGCAGTGGCTGAGCCCGGCACATCCTCGCGGGGTTCACAGAGCCTCGCCGACCGCCTGTTCCTGACTCTGCGTAGCGAGATCGTGGAAGGGCGCATCGCCGCCGGCAGCAAGATCAGCGAGCCGGAACTGGCGCGCCGCTTCGACGCCAGCCGCGGCAGCCTGCGCGAAGCCCTGATGCGGCTGGAGTCCCTCAGCCTGATCGAACGCCGGGTCAACGTCGGCGCCCGGGTCGTGGATCTGACCGAGCGCGGCCTGCTGGAAATCTACGACGTCCGCGAAGCTCTGGAAGGCATGGCCTGCCGCCTGGCGGCGCAGAACCGCAGCGAGGAAGACCTGGTGGAACTGCGCCAGATGCTCGAGCGCCACGAGCAGCAGGAAGAGCTGCAAAAGGGCACCGCGTATTTCCAGCCGGAAGGCGACTTCGACTTTCACTTCCGCATCGTGCAGGCCGCTCACAACGACCTGCTGATCGACACCCTCTGCAACAAGCTTTACTACCGCGTGCGCATGTACCGCTATCAGCTGGGTATGGCCAGCCCGCGCGCCCACCGCGCCTTCCGCGAACACAGCCACATTATTGAAGCCATCGAAGCAGGGGACGGCGAACTCGCCGAAATCCTGATGCGTCGCCACATTCGGGCGTCGCGCAGCAATATCGAAAACAAGTTATCCAAGCAGAATTAACACCAAACAACACCAAACCCGATTAAATGAGAGAACAGGGGCAGTTTATGAGCAGACCAGAATCCGCCGGCGCACGCTTCCGTCAGGCCCTGAAAGACAACCAGCCGCTGCAGGTGGTGGGTACCATCAACGCCTACACTGCGATCATGGCCGAGCGCATCGGCCACCAGGCGATCTACCTGTCTGGCGGTGGCGTGGCCAACGCCTCCTACGGTCTGCCGGATCTGGGCATGACCAGCATGAACGACGTGCTCGAAGATGTGCGCCGTATCACCGCCGCCTCCAGCCTGCCGCTGCTGGTGGATATCGATACCGGCTGGGGTGGTGCCTTCAATATTGGCCGCACCGTTAAAGAAATGATCCGCGCCGGTGCCGCCGCGGTACACATCGAAGATCAGGTAGCCCAGAAGCGCTGCGGCCACCGCCCGAACAAAGAGATCGTCTCCAAAGAAGAAATGGTCGACCGCATCAAGGCCGCGGTAGACGCGCGCAGTGATGACGACTTCTTCATCATGGCCCGCACCGACGCCTTCGCACAGGAAGGCCTCGAAGCCGCCATCGAGCGCGCCCAGGCCTGCATCGAAGCCGGTGCCGACGGCATCTTCGCCGAAGCCGTGACCGAGCTGGAACACTACCGCGCATTCAAAGACGCGTTGAACGTGCCGATCCTCGCCAACATCACCGAGTTCGGCCAGACCAAGCTGTACAACAAAGCCGAGCTGGGCGAGTCCGGTGCCGACATGGTGCTGTACCCGCTGTCCGCCTTCCGCGCCATGAACAAAGCCGCGGAAAATGTGTACACCAGCATCCTGGAGAAGGGCGACCAGCAGGCCGTGGTCGACACCATGCAGACCCGCGCGGAACTGTACGACTACCTGAACTACCACGACTTTGAAGACAAGCTCGATCAGCTCTTCAAGAAGTAATCGAACCGAAATCAAATCAAAAATAGGGGAAATAGAGATGGCAGAGAAAAAAGTTGGCGGAGCAGGCCTGCGCGGCCAGGTAGCTGGTAAAACCGCACTTTCCACCGTAGGCGTATCCGGCTCCGGCCTGACCTACTGCGGCTACGACGTAAAAGACCTGGCAGAAAACTGCGAGTTCGAAGAAGTCGCCTACCTGATCTTCAACGGCGAACTGCCGACCACCGCGCAGCTGGCCGATTACAAAGGCGTACTGAAAACCATGCGCGGCCTGCCGCTGGCACTGCGCGAAGTACTGGAACGCATCCCCGCCGATGCGCACCCGATGGATGTCATGCGCACCGGCTGCTCCATGCTGGGCAACCTGGAAGGTGAAGAGTCCTTCGACCAGCAGCAGGAAAAAGCTAACCGACTGTTGGCCGCATTCCCGTCCATCATCTGCTACTGGTACCGCTTCACCCACGACGGCGTGCGTATCGAAACCGAAACCGACGACGACTCCATCGGCGGCCACTTCCTGCACATGCTGCGCGGCGAAAAGCCCAACGCACTGCACGAGCAGGTCATGAACGTGTCCCTGATCCTGTACGCCGAGCACGAGTTCAACGCGTCCACCTTCACCGCGCGCGTGTGTGCCTCCACCCTGTCTGACCTGTTCAGCTGCATCACCGGCGCCATCGGCTCCCTGCGCGGCCCGCTGCACGGCGGTGCCAACGAAGCCGCGATGGAACTGATCGAGCGTTTCTCCTCCGCCGACGAAGCGGAAAAAGAACTGCTGGGCATGCTCGAGCGCAAAGAAAAGATCATGGGCTTCGGCCACGCGGTGTACACCGAATCCGACCCGCGCAACGCCATCATCAAGCAGTGGTCCGAAAAACTCGCCGCCGACGTGGGCGACGACGTGCTGTACCCGGTCTCCGTACGCTGTGAAGAAGTCATGTGGCGCGAGAAGAAGCTGTTCTGTAACGCCGACTTCTTCCACGCCTCTGCGTACCACTTCATGGGTATTCCCACCAAGCTGTTCACCCCGATCTTCGTGATGAGCCGCGTAACCGGCTGGGCCGCCCACGTATTCGAACAGCGCGCCGACAACCGCATCATCCGCCCGAGCGCGGAATACACCGGCCCGGAACTGCGCAAAGTAACGCCGATCGCGGATCGCTAAGTTCGATCGGAACTACAGAACGCGATGCGAAGGCGCTGATGCCGGGGTCCCCTTTGCAGGACTGTCTGCGAGAGGGATCTCGCAGCCAAGCCCCCATGGATGGGTACACGGCGTGTCCTGCAAAGGGGACCCCGGTAGCAGTGCCGCCACTCAACGACCCGACTGAACGGCCCCACCAAACGACCCGACTGGGTGACTAGAAATGAACACCGAATTCCGCAAAAAACTCCCCGGCACAGACCTAGACTATTTCGACACCCGCGAAGCCGTCGAAAAAATCCAGCCGGGTGCCTATGAAAAACTGCCGTATACCTCCCGTATCCTGGCAGAGAACCTCGTGCGCCGCTGCGAGCCCGCAATGCTCACCGACGCCCTCAAGCAGCTGATCGAACGCAAGCGCGACCTCGACTTCCCCTGGTTCCCCGCGCGCGTCGTCTGCCACGATATTCTCGGCCAGACCGCACTGGTGGACCTCGCCGGCCTACGCGATGCCATTGCAGAGAAGGGCGGTGACCCGGCCAAAGTAAACCCGGTCGTCCCCACACAGCTGATCGTCGACCACTCCCTGGCCGTCGAACACCCCGGTTTTGAAAAAGACGCGTTCGAAAAGAACCGCGCCGTGGAAGAGCGCCGCAACGAAGACCGCTTCCACTTCATCAACTGGACCAAAACCGCGTTTGAAAACGTCGACGTCATCCCGCCCGGCAACGGCATCATGCACCAGATCAACCTGGAGAAAATGTCTCCGGTTGTGCAGAAGAAAGATGGCGTTGCCTTCCCGGATACCTGTGTCGGTACCGACAGCCACACCCCGATGGTCGATGCGCTCGGCGTAATCTCCGTGGGTGTGGGCGGCCTGGAAGCCGAAAGCGTCATGCTCGGCCGCGCCTCCTATATGCGCCTGCCCGACATCGTCGGCGTCGAGCTCACCGGCAAACTGCAGCCCGGCATCACCGGTACCGACATGGTGCTGGCCCTCACCGAATTCCTGCGCCGCGAGCGTGTGGTCGGTGCCTACCTCGAATTCTTCGGCGAAGGCGCCTCCAGCCTGAGCCTCGGCGACCGCGCCACCATCGCCAACATGACCCCGGAATACGGTGCCACCGCCGGCATGTTCGCCATCGACGAGCAGACCATCGACTACCTGAAGCTCACCGGCCGCGACGACGACCAGGTTGCACTGGTAGAAAAGTTCGCGAAAGAAACCGGCCTGTGGGCAGACAGCCTGAAAACCGCCGAATACGAACGCGTGCTGACCTTCGACCTGTCTTCCGTCACCCGCAACCTGGCCGGCCCCTCCAACCCGCACGCACTGCTGCCGGTATCCGAACTGGGCTCCCGTGGTATTGCCAAAGAATGGGAAGAGAAAGAGGGCGAGATGCCCGACGGTGCCGTGATCATCGCCGCGATCACCAGCTGTACCAACACCAGCAACCCGCGCAACATGATTGCCGCCGGCCTGATCGCGCGTAACGCCAACAAGCTCGGCCTGACCCGCAAGCCCTGGGTGAAAACCTCGCTGGCACCGGGTTCCAAGACTGTAAAAATGTACCTGGAAGAAGCCGACCTGCTGCCGGAACTGCAGCAACAGGGCTTCGACGTGGTCGCGTTTGCCTGCACCACCTGTAACGGCATGAGCGGCGCACTGGACCCGAAAATCCAGAAAGAAGTCATCGACCGCGACCTGTACGCCACCGCCGTACTGTCCGGCAACCGCAACTTCGACGGCCGTATCCACCCCTACGCCAAGCAGGCGTTCCTCGCTTCACCGCCGCTGGTCGTCGCCTACGCGATTGCCGGCACCATCCGCTTTGATATCGAGAAGGATGTACTGGGCCACGACAAAGACGGCAACCCGGTCACCCTGAAAGATATCTGGCCGAGCGACGAAGAGATCGACGCGATCGTCAAACAGAGCGTAAAGCCCGAGCAGTTCCGCGAGGTCTACATCCCGATGTTCGACCTGGAAAAGAGCGCGGAAGAGAAGGGCGAGCCCCTGTATAACTGGCGCCCGCAGAGCACCTACATCCGCCGCCCGCCATACTGGGAAGGCGCGCTGGCCGGCGAGCGCTCCCTGAAAGGCATGCGCCCGCTGGCGGTGCTGGGTGACAACATCACCACCGACCACCTGTCGCCGTCCAACGCGATCCTGGCCAGCAGTGCGGCCGGTGAATACCTGGCAAAAATGGGCCTGCCGGAGGAGGACTTCAACTCCTACGCCACCCATCGCGGCGACCACCTCACCGCCCAGCGCGCCACCTTCGCGAACCCGAAATTGTTGAACGAAATGGTGCGCGACGACAACGGCGAAGTGAAGCAGGGCTCCTTCGCCCGTGTGGAACCGGAAGGCAAGGTCACCCGCATGTGGGAAGCCATCGAGACCTACATGGAGCGCAAGCAGCCGCTGATTATTGTCGCCGGCGCCGACTACGGCCAGGGCTCCTCCCGCGACTGGGCGGCGAAGGGCGTGCGCCTCGCCGGTGTGGAAGCGATTGTGGCCGAAGGCTTCGAGCGTATTCACCGCACCAACCTGATCGGCATGGGCGTACTGCCGCTGGAATTCCAGCCCGGCACCACCCGCGAGACCCTCGGCATCGACGGTACCGAAACCTTCGACGTAATTGGCGAGCAAACCCCGGGCGCCACCCTGACCCTGCTGATCCACCGTAAAGACGGTGAGACCGTAGAAGCCCCGGTGAAATGCCGCCTGGACACCCAGGAAGAAGTCTCGATCTACGCTGCCGGCGGTGTACTGCAGCGCTTCGCCAACGACTTCCTGGAAGCGGAGGCATCAGCATAATCATGGCATTTGCTCCGCAAATCTATCCCCCTCAAATAAGGGTACCCGCCACCTATATGCGTGGCGGCACCAGCAAGGGCGTCTTCTTCCGTCTCGACGATCTGCCGGAAGCCGCTCAGGTCCCGGGCGCCGCACGCGACAACCTCCTGCTGCGCGTAATCGGCAGCCCCGATCCCTACGGCAAGCAGACCGACGGCATGGGCGGTGCCACCTCCAGCACCAGCAAAACCGTCATCGTGTCCAAGAGCGAACAGGCCGATCACGACGTGGATTACCTGTTCGGCCAGGTCTCCATCGACAAGCCATTCGTGGACTGGTCCGGCAACTGCGGCAACCTCACTGCCGCCGTCGGTGCCTTCGCCATCAACAGCGGTTTTGTGGATGCAGAGCGCGTGCCGCAAAACGGCATCTGCACCGTGCGCATCTGGCAGGCCAACATCAAGAAAACCATCATTGCCCACGTGCCCATCACCAACGGCGAAGTACAGGAAACCGGCGATTTCGAACTGGACGGTGTCACCTTCCCGGCGGCCGAAGTGCAGATCGAATTCATGGACCCGGCGGATGGGGAAGGGGCCATGTTCCCCACCGGCAATCTGGTGGACGACCTCGAAGTCCCCGGCGTCGGTACCCTGAAGGCCACCATGATTAATGCCGGCATCCCCACCATCTTCGTCAATGCCGCGGATATCGGTTACACCGGCACCGAGCTGCAGGAAGCCATCAACGGTGACGACAAGGCGCTGGCCATGTTCGAGACCATTCGCGCGCACGGCGCGGTGAAGATGGGGCTGATCAGCAAGGTGGAAGAGGCCGCAGCCCGGCAGCATACCCCCAAGGTCGCGTTCGTGGCCCCCCCAAAGGGCTATACCGCTTCCAGCGGTAAAGACGTAGCATTAGGGGATATCGACCTGCTGGTGCGCGCACTGTCCATGGGCAAACTGCACCACGCCATGATGGGCACCGCTGCGGTGGCCATCGGTACCGCAGCCGCCATTCCCGGCACCATGGTCAATCTGGCCGCAGGGGGAGGGGAGCGAAATGCGGTTACCTTTGGGCATCCGTCCGGCACCTTACGTGTGGGTGCGGAAGCGGAAGTGGTGAACGGGCAGTGGACTGCCACCAAAGCCATTATGAGTCGTAGTGCGCGGGTTTTGATGGAGGGTTGGGTGCGGGTGCCTGGTGACTGCTTATAGTCGGCCTAGCAGTACGATCGGCGAATAGCGGCAAGTGCTGTTTTAGCTGATTTCGGGAGTTGAAAGAGCGAGCCTCAATTGAGGCTCGCTTTTTTATGCCCGTTTCTTTTTGCTTAATAATTGAGCGAAGCGCAGCTTGTAACCATCATGCAGGGCAGTATTCGGGCTGGGATTCCCGACAGGGCGGGTAAGGCGTTGACTTATATGGGTGTTCAAATACTATCGAGTGCAGTCATGTCCAGAGATGTCGAATTTTTTCATCAAATAATAATTTTCTTGGGACGGCCAGTCCTGTGCAGGCAATAGGCGTATAAATAGGGACTTTATCTGATAGAAGATTGTTTGATTGCAGGATCGACAGGAATGATTTAAATAGCAACGATTGCTAGTTAGGCTAACAAGTAAAATATAGTATCAGGAAGTAAAATGAAAAATTTTGATTCCAGGACATATAGTATTAACGATTTCTTGGAGTGGTCGGATAATGAGCAGCTCGAATTGTCTCCGAAGTTTCAAAGACGCTCGGTGTGGACTGATACGGCTAGGTCGTATCTTATGGATACCATTGTAAGCGGAAAACCCATTCCGAAAGTTTTTATCAGACAAAAACTAAACCCTCAAACCAGAAAGTCTATTCGAGAAGTTGTCGATGGCCAACAACGTTTAAGGACAATTTTGTCTTTCATGAAAGATGGTTTTGTGATAAGCAAAAGGCATAATAAGGATTATGGTGGGCTCTACTTTAGTCAGTTGAGTGAAGTGGATGATGATATTCAAGCTCAAATACTCAATTATGAAATATCCGTCGACTTGTTGGTTAATATGTCCGACCCGGATGTTCTGGATGTTTTTAGTCGGTTAAATTCATACTCAGTTACTTTGAATGAACAAGAAAAAATAAATGCCAACCACTTTGGCCCCTTTAAGACGACTGCGGATAAATTAGCCCATATAAATAACTCGTTCTGGATCGACAACAAAATTATTACCGAGCAAAACGTGCTGCGCATGTATGATGTACAAATGACTGCAGACTTGCTGATTGCAATGATAGAGGGAGTTCGCTCTAAAAAGCAGATTAAAAAGTTCTACGAGACTTATGAAGATAATTTTGAGTACGATGTGGATGAGTTAGAGAGAAAATTTCAGAATATAATCGAGATTATAAAGAAGCTTTTTGACTCGAATCTAAAAAAGCGAGAGTTTAGGCGAAACCATGTATTCTATTCGCTATTTGTTTCAATTTTTCACTTAGAGTTTGGGGTGTCAAATATTCAGGCTGAAAGGATATCGATTGAGCAAGTTGGGTACGCAAGAGCTTCTCAAAATTTAGAAAGACTCGATTATATCTTCGAAGAAGAAGACAAAGATAGGTTGAGTCGCGAAGAAAGGCAGTTTCTAGAGGATTGTAGGAGGGCGACAACGGATACAGCTGTCCGCATCCGCAGGAGTGAGTACATTGCTAGACTGATAACGGAGTAAGCGATGTCCTTATCAGACTCTATAGGAGAGTTTAGAGCCGGAGTATCTCAGGTTAATGCAGTATTAGAGAAGGCTTACGAGGTGGATTCTGATGGGAATGAAATCTTTGATGAATTACAGCAAGAGTTTATCGTTTCCTCCGCTTTTTTAAGAATGTTTATCCACTGGGAGACATTTGTCGAGGCATCATTCGCCAGCTATCTTATTGGTGAAAGATCGGTAAATGGAACTAGTGTTTCCAGGTGCGTAACACCTTCAGATAGAGATCATGCATTAAAGATTTTAGTGGGAACGCAAAAGTATGTAGATTGGGCAAATCATGAAATAGTGCGCAGGCTCGCGAATTTATACTTGGAGGATGGGGAGCCATTTTCTTCAAATATTTCTGCCATAGCGCGAGATTTGTCTGACTTGAAAACAGTCAGAAATGCTGCTGCTCATCTTAGTAGCACTACGCAACATCAGCTCGATGCATTAGCCAGTAGAGTTCTGGGGCGTGCGGTCAGTAATTTCACGGTCGCCAATTTCATATTGCACTTAGATCCTAATGATCCATCAAAAACAATTCTTCAGAAATATCAAGAGCTTCTTGATTTGGCTGCTGAAAATATTGCAGGTAATGTCACTTGATTGGTGGCGAAGTCGATGGGGTGCCACTAATAAATGGCACCAGATCAATGTTGGAGAGCTAATTGATCTTCGTGGATAGAGTGCGAAAATATGATTTTCCTCTGTTTTGGTAGGGCTGTAATGCTAGATTTCAGATAAATGAATTTTTTCGGCCTAATATAATATGAATGAGTTGCAGGCCGGTTTTAGTTGTGTGGTTATTTCTATTAAGAATAATTATTCACAAATTTTTATGAGATCATCTAATTGATTGCTTTTTGATAGATTGGTTCTTGAGGGTAATGATATGAAGCATGTGTTACTTTTTATAATTTTCACTGTTGTCACGGCTGCAGGTGAAGTTATTGCTGCGCCAGAAAAAATTGGTCCGTTGTATCTTGGTATGCCGATGGGGGAATATATCAAGGAGACTGGACTTAAACTAATCGACTGCGAAACTCACCGATTATCGAGTGGAAAAAAAATATATAAAGCTGAAATTGTTGATCTTACGCTAGATAGAAAGTCGCTATGTTCAAATTCCGACTTCGATACGGTTGGCGTCATTGAGGCTAACGAAGTTGGCGGAGTGAAATATAAACTAATTCATTCTGGGTATAAGGTCGGAGGGTTTCTGGAGTCTATTGGGCACAGCAGTAAAGCCATCTTTATGAATGATAATCTTGTTAGCTTGGAAATTTATGCGCCGGAAGTAGACGCGGGAACTCTTGCTGCAAAATATGGAAAACCTGATTATGTGGATAGTAGGGAGGTAACTCTTTGCGTAAATAGTTTTGGAACTGAATTTGAGGATAAAAATGGTAAAGAAGAACTTATCTGGGAAAGTGACAGAGCTAGATCTACTTTCCGCAGAGTGACTATGTTCCAACACGATTCCTGTCGATTGAATCGAGGATTTGTGGATTTTTATATTATCGAACTTAGGTCTGAAATTGAGTTATTAGATGCAGCCATTTTAAGATTCCATAAATCTATTCAAGCAAGGGAGATCGCTGAAAGTCCATTTTAATATTGTGGTCAGCGTAAAATATTGCTGCTGTATTCAATGGGTCATTCTATTTTGGGGCTATGAGCCTAACTCCGTATTTTCATGCGAAATAGTGGGGTCAGAGTAAAATATTGCCGTTGAAAATAAACGGGGTCAGATCAACATTATGACGCCCAATAGCACCCACTGAATTTTCCATCCATTAGTGTATGACCGTAGCAAAAAGGGAAAGTTTGATGGCCAGATTGCCGCGTCTCGGACCTGCGGGGATTCCGCAGCATGTCATACAGCGGGGCAACAACCGGCTCGATAAAAACGACATCCATTAATTGGATCGTTCATCATAATGTTTGCGAGTTTTGCTTCTGTTTGCTTGAGCGGAGGTAATTTCGAAGTAGGGATGGATTATTTGGGGAAGTTCATTCGAGGCTGCTCTATGAGACTTAGCGATTCCTCGCAAGCGACGTCCGATGGTGCTATTTAAAAGAGCAACACGGCTTTACGGGAGGGGCGGTGGCGACAAATAGCGCTCAGAAATAAAACAAAATAAAAAGGACACCCACAAATTGAAAGGCTGCCGCCAAATGGATTTTTGGTGTTTGGCTGAGGCTGGGATTCCCGACTGCATCGCCCGGAATGACCGAGTTCTTGCTCTGATATGCCGGAAGGCGTTTTTCAGTTACAAACCACCCTTGCAGTCAGCCTGCGAGGCATTTTTTAAACATGAAATAATGGTTTAAGTCGCGGGTGGGGGAAAGTAGCGCTCGCAGTCGCGTATGCCGTGCGCCCAGCGCTTGCCGAGTTGCTCACAGGCGCTGCGCACTGAGTGGGCGGAACCCACCAGAGATTTGAATCGGCTCTCGAAGTTTTTGTTCAGGTAGAGCCAGTGCCGTGGATCTATCTGCAATCGGTCGAGGATCGGCGGAAGGTTTCCGTCGATGGTGCCGCGCTTGCCCTCGCGAAGACAGCGTCCGCTCCAGTCCACCAGCTCGAGATAGTCCTGCAAGCGGAAGGGCAGACCGAGGGGCATGGGGGCCCTCGAGTTGCCCGCGAAAGGGAATAGCGGCTCCGGCTGTCGGCCATCTTTCGCCGCTTCGGCGCGTCGCTGGATGGACGTGTGCGCCGAGGTTTCCGGTGTGTCCGCCATTTTCGCGCGGATCGGATTCAGATCCACATAGGCGAGACAGGCGGCTAGGGCCTGCTCGTCGAGAAGTGCCTGCGACTTGAAGCGGCCTTCCCAGAATCGACCGGTACACTGGTCCTCGCGGTTCGCCTCGCGGGCGATGGATTCATTCAGGTAGCGCATGAACCAGCTGATATCCATCAGCCGAGAACGCCAGACTTCTGCCACCTCGGTGAGCCGTGCCAGTTCCGCTGTATCTAGAAGCTCGTTGTGGGCGAAACGCCGGGAAAGTGCAGAGCCTTTGCACAACTGGTGCCAGCGCTCTACCACCTCACGCATTTCCCAGCTGGCCGCTCGCGCTTGGTCTATATGCAGCACCAGGTGGTAATGGTTGCTCATCACCGCGTAGGCGCAGACATCCAGTGCGAACACCTGGGCGAGTGCCAGCAGTTTGTCTTCAATCCACTGGCGGCGGTGCTCGAAACACTGCCCAGTACGCTCGTCTCGCCCGCACAGAAACGCGCGGCGCACACAGCGAGATACGCAGTGGTAGTAAGGGGTGGACTTGAGAGATATCAGAGATTGCCGTGGAAGTCCCATGGCTGGCCTTTCATAGGGGTGGATGTATAACCAGTATTGTGCGTGAAAATGGATGGATATCAATGGGCTTGGCGTGAGATGTACCTTGTTTGATGGGTGTCCACGTATTGACTACATTCCGCCAATCTGGGATAAAACCGCCTGATCATTAGGGAGCTCGGGTGATATAGTATTCATAGCTGAGAGAGCTTTTTTCGGTACACAGGGAAGATTAACGTGAGAAAAAAATGTCTTAAGTGTGGGTATGAGCGTGTGGATAGCGATGTATCACCAGACTATGAATGTCCAAAATGTGGTGCAATCTATGCGAAGGTTGAGGCTTTCCAAGAAAGACAAAAGTACAAGATGGAAAGCTTTGATGTATACGCTGCTTTTACAAAACTGCGCCACTGGGGTGCAATTTGTAAACTGAACAACGTAAACCTTAATTCATTCAGTACCCAAAAAGAGCTAGAGGAACTTTCAAAATACTTGGAGCCTGAAGAAGTTGTTTTTGCACTAGCGTCTGGAATCATGGCGCAGACCTCCACTTCAAACTCATTTGACTTTGGCTTGAATACTTGGCTCGCAGTGTTAACGAGTGATCGTTTTTTGTTTTTGGATGCGGCGCTGTTTACTCGCTCGATCGATACACAAAGTATTCGCCACGATAAAGTTCAGGCCGTTTCCGCTTCTCAGGGATGGATGTTTGGGAAAATCATGATCGACTTGGGCAGCCGTGTGATTACGATTGACAACTGCGAAAAAGAAACCGTGAAAGTCTTCGCAGATTTAGCAAATAAATGGCTTAAGGCACTAGAGCATAAAAGGCGCTCCATTGCGTACGGTGAGCGTAGACTACCAAAGGAAGAGTCTGCGATAGATAAATTAGAAAGGTTGGCGCAATTGCACAAGAATGGAGTCCTTTCTGACGCAGAGTTCAAAGAAGTAAAGGATAAGTTGCTTGGAAGCCTATCGAGCAACATATAGGCCTTTCTTAGATGTGTACAATTGAAGAAGGCCTATTTGCAGCTAGGTTTTAACTTCGTCTAACGAACCCTTCCGTTAATTTTTTTTTGCTCTTCGGCACCTTTCTCAATCATTTAAAAGGCGCTAACTCTCTCCTCTTGTGCACCACACAGGGCAGCCTCGATATCAATCTCGAGGTGGTCCACACGATACCTAGAATATTAGGGCCACCCATTAGCCGGCCCCCGTCCACTGTAGATTATGCGGAATAAAAAGGACACCCACAAATTGAGAGGCTGCCGCCAAATGGATTCTTGGTGTTTGGCTAAGGCTGGGATTCTCGACCGTATCGCCCGGAATTATTGAATTCGTGCTCTGATACGCCGGAAGGCGTTTTTCAGTTATAGGCCACCCTCGCAGTCAGCCTGCGGGGCATTTTTTAAACATGAAATAGTGGTTTAAGTCGCGGGTGGGGAAAGGTAGCGCTCGCAGTCGCGTATGCCGTGCACCCAGCGCTTGCCGAGTTGCTCGCAGGCGCTGCGCACTGAGTGGGCGGAACCCACCAGGGATTTGAATCGGCTCTCGAAGTTTTTGTTCAGGTAGAGCCAGTGCTGGGGATCGATCTGCAATCGGTCGAGGATCGGCGGCAGGTTTTCGTCGATGGTGCCGCGCTTGCCCTCGCGAAGACAGCGCCCGCTCCAGTCTACCAACTCAAGATAGTTCTGCAGGCGGAAGGGCAGACCTCTGCCACCTCGGTGAGCCGTGCCAGTTCCGCTGTATCCAGCGGCTCATTGCGGGCGAAGCGCTGGGAAAGCGCAGAGCCTTTGCACAGCTGGTGCCAGCGCTCCACCACTTCGCGCATTTCCCAGCCGGCCGCTCGCGCTTGGTCTATGTGCAGCACCACATGGTAATGGTTGCTCATTACCGCGTAGGTGCCGACATCCAGAGCGAACACCTGGGTAAGTGCCAGCACCTTGTCTTCAATCCTCTGGCGGAAGTGCTCGAAACACTGCCCGTACGCTCGTCCCGCCCGCGCAGAAACGCGCGGCGCACACAGCGAGAGGCGCAGTGGTAGTGAGGGGTGGACTTGAGAGATACCAAAGATCTCCGCGGGAGTCCCGTGGCTGTTTTTTTGATGGTGGATGTATAACCAGTCTTGCGGGTGGATGTGGGTGAATTTCAATGGGCTTGACGCGAGATGTACCTTGTTTTCATGGGTGTCCACGTATTTAGTTTTTCGTCAATGCCGCCGACATCGGCTACACCGGTACCGAACTGCAGGAAGCCATCAACGGCGACGACAAGGCCCTGGCCATGTTCGAGACTATTCGAGCATATGGTGCGATGGCCATGGGCCTGATCCAAAACGTGGAAGAGGCCGCGGCCCACCAGCATACCCCCAAGGTTGCGTTTGTAGCCCCCCGAAAGGGCTATATCGCTTCCAAAGTTAAAGAAGTAGCATCAGGAGATGTCAACCAGCTGGTGCGCGCGCTCTCCATGGGCAAACTACACCACGCCATGATGGACATCGCCGCCGTGGCCATTGGCACCGCCGCTGCAATTCCCGGCACCGTGATCAATCTGGCCGCTGGGGGAGGGGAGCGCAACGCCGTTACCTTTGGGTACGCGTCTGGTACCTTGCGGGTTGGTGCGGAAGCGGAAGTAGTGGACGGGCAACGGACGGCAACCAATGCCATTGTGAGTCGCAGCGCGCGGATTCTTATGGAAGGGGCTGTGAGGGTGCCCTTGGCCCGCTTCTAGCCCGACCTAGAGAGGGCCACCCATTGTAGTAGGACCCGTTCAACAGTGGATATATATTATGAAGCGAGTTCCGGAAAGGACTTGCTTTTTTTTGCCTTATATTTCCCTAATGGGGGTTAGCTAGTACGGGCTATTTTCTTATAGATGGTGGTGGATTTTGGCGCCTAAAATGATTTTTTCGATAGCGGGTTGTTGACTTGTAGTGGATTGAAAATAATATGAATTTCAGTCACGGCCAGATAAATATGGCCGCTCTCCCTTTCCGGTATTGTAAGAAGATCTTTATTTGGTTTATTGGCTGCCATAACAACAGAAGGCGGGAAGCGTTAACGTTCACTTTTTGTAGGCCTCGAACGTTTATGTAATTAGAATTTATTTAAGCATCGTTCTATAGCTTTAGGTTTTTCGCGTATCTTGCGAGCATGTTGTAAGAGTTTTAAAAATCGAGCATCGATTTAGGTCGTTTTTGTTTCTGCTACATTCTTCTTGATATCTGCGCGAATTTGCAGAAGGTATGGTGTGCGACCAATTCAGGTGGAAGCACTAGGTGAATAGATAGTTTCTATTTTTTCTTCGAAATTAAATTGTATTGCATGTCGTGTCGTAGACGGCTGCATGGCAGTGTGCCTGCCAAAACCTATTTGCATATAAATGAGCAGTGGCGGATATTAAGGATTGCTGCTGTAAAAGTTCTACAAGGATGAAATATGGATATCTTGGATGCGGTTCTCCAGAGTGAAAAATCACAGGCCGTTCTTCTAATTGATTCAAAAGAAATCACCTATGCACAACTTGCGGAACTTACAGCGGAGTTCGCCGATTCTCATTTTACACATCGAGGATTGATTGCCATTGAGTGTGCGAATGAGCTTACACCTGTCATCGCCTATCTGAGCGCTGTACGTTACCACATGCCCTGTATGTTGTTGGCTCCAGGTTCTATAAGTAAAAACAGGACCGTAGATAGTTATTCTCCTTCTCTTCTTGTTCAAAAGGTTGATGATGACTGGCAGATTAATGCCACTGGAATGAGTGTGGAATGCCACGATGATCTTGCCGTACTGCTTTCTACATCTGGGTCCACGGGTAGTGCCAAGTTTGTTCGCCTGTCTCGTGAGAACATAATTTCAAATGCAAAATCCATTGCGGAATATCTAAAGCTGGATGGCAACGATCGAGGGATAACCAGCTTGCCATTTCATTACTCCTATGGGCTGTCTGTAATTAACAGTCATCTGGTAGCTGGAGCCTCCATCGTCATATCGAACGCATCGGTTAAAGATGAGGTTTTTTGGCAAAACATTGACGACCTCAGGGTGACGAACTTCGCCGGTGTTCCCTACACTTTCGAAATTCTGGAAAAAATCGATTTCCTTCCAAAGAAGCCGCATGACTTGCGATTTGTTACACAAGCTGGAGGAAGGCTATCACCGGAAAAAGTGAAAAAATTCCACACGATTTTTTCAGAAAATGACATAAAGTTTTATGTCATGTACGGTCAGACTGAAGCCACCGCCAGGATTGCCTACGTCCCTCCTGAAGAGCTGGCAGGTAATGAAGGGTGCATCGGTATCCCAGTTCCCAACGGTAAATTGAAACTGCTGGACGATGAGGGTCGAGAGATTTCCGCGTATGAAGAGCCGGGAGAGCTTTCCTATACTGGTCCGAATGTAATGATGGGATACGCTGAGTCCGGGCAGGACCTTATCAAAGGTGACGAGGTTAGCACGCTGCGGACCGGTGATCTCGCCGCAAAAAAATCAAACGGTTTGTATTATATAGTCGGAAGAATCAAGCGGTTTATCAAGATATACGGGGTGAGAACCAATCTTGATGAAGTTGAACTGCGGCTAAATGAGATGGGCGAACGCGCGATTTGCACGGGAACTGATGGACAACTCGTGGTGGCCGTGCTGAAAAATCAGAAAGAAGTCAGGAGAAAAGTGTCGGAATTTCTTGATATTCCGCCGTCGTCTGTGACGGTATTGGAGTATGTGGAGTTGCCATTGTTACCGTCTGGAAAATTTGATTACCAGAAAATTATTGCTGACTCGAGTGCGAAGGGAAAGGCACGAAAAAACAATTTCCGAGATGATCTGGCCAATATACTACAGATAGATAGGGTCGAAGATGGAGATTCGTTTATCAGTCTCGGAGGCGACTCTCTATCTTATGTGGAGGCGACGGTTACCCTGGAAGAGCATCTGGGATTTTTGCCGGACAAATGGCAGATCTTAACTATGCGGGAGCTGGAGGAGCTGTCCTTTTCGAAATCAACCAGTCACTGGCTAAAGCCCTTCGAAATATCGATTTTTTTGCGTGCATTTTCAATTTTCACTATTGTCTCGGGTCACTTCAAGTTTTTTTCCCTCCCTGGAGGGGCGGCGTTGTTATTCGTTGTCGCGGGGTTTAACTTCTCCCGTTTCCAGTTGCCCGCCATCATCCATAAAGATTCGGTGCTTCCCGTTTTTTCACTACTATGGCGGATTTTTCTGCCCACTGTGTTCGTCCTAGGTTTTTTTTCGGTCTTATCTGGGCGTCTAGATTTGCCAGCTCTGTTTCTCGTTAGTAATTACTGGCCGCCTGATGCTTTTGGTGGGCGCTCATTTTGGTTTATTGAGGTGCTGATTCAAGTATACGTAATTATATTTTTAATATTCTCTCTTTCTATTGTTCGGAAAGGTGCAGGCAAATATCAGTTTTACTTTATTTTTGTAATGGTGTTGGTTTCGTACGGCGTTGCTAGCCTAATCGAGGTGGCGTGGAATACAGAGTATTTATACCACCGTGTACCACATATAATGCTGGGAGTCTTTTCGCTGGGCGCACTTATTGGTGTGGCTGAGTTAAGAAAAGAGAAACTGGTAACAACAATGTTGGCCATTATATTGTTATACCAATCGCTTTTCGATGGCCGGTTCGAACGCGCTGACTATATGTTTATTGGTGCGATGTTGTTACTTTGGGTGCCGTTTATCAAGCTCCCCTGGTCTCTGTCGACAGTCTTTTCTTTGGTGGCATCGGCCTCAATGTACATATACTTGAGCCATTTTAAAGCAAAACAAGTCCTTCATCTCTTGCTGGGCGATATTGATTCTTCCGTTGCCGTTGTATTTGCGCTCGTCGTTGGCATCGTATTTTGGTGGGTTTGGGAAAGGGGAGTTCGGTTTGCTCAGCAATTTCACCTCACAGTAGTAAAGCCCAGACTAAAATCCGCTACCTAGTTCATTGACGTCGAATAGAATAAATGGGTGACCCCATTGCGTAGATTCAGCGGCGATTCAGTTGTGCCAGGTTAAAAAGCAGGTGTGAATTCAAGGAAAACGCACCATGCGCCAGGTCCCATACAGATTACTCGCCGCTCTCACCATCACTTTGACGCTCGGTGGCTGTGTCACCTACCCAGCAGCCCCGCCGGTGGTCGTGGGGGGCACCTATGTCCGGAAGGCTCCTCCGGTTTACTCCTATTCAGTGATTACCGATCCCGGCTATCGCTACTACGACGATACCCTCGGCGTTTACGTATTCTACGACCGCAGTGACGTTTTCTATCGACAGGGGCGCTACTATCGTTGGTATCAGGACCACTGGATCAGTGCCAGTCACTGGGGTGGCCGTTGGTATCCAGCCCCCAACTTTTATATCTCGGCAAACTTCAATGATCGCTGGCATACGCGCCTGCGTCGCCATGGTCATCACTATGCCGGAGGGCACCACGACAGACCGCCGCGCCGGCACGGTCATGACGACGGTTACAACCGGCGGGACCGGCTTGACAGCAACGGGAATCGATATGATCGCCGTGACAAAGGCCAGGGTCGTCGTGAGAAAGCCCTGGATCGTCGTGAGAAGAGGCAGGATCGTCGTGAGATAGTCCTGGATCGTCGTGAGAAGCGCCAGAATCCTGGCCGAGGCGGCGAACATAGGTTTGTTGGCATGGCCGAGCCAAAGCGGCGGGCATCTCAGGCGGATAACCGGGATGGGGATCGGCATAGTGACCGCCGGAATCCACGTGGAAATCCAGGTCGGGACGAGCGGGTAGTTAAACGTGCGGACAAGCCGACTGTTATTCGCGACCCACGCGTTGTTCCGGCAGTAGAGCGTCCGGGAATCGATCGCCGCACGGTGCGCGACAGACCCAAGCCACAAAGCCAGCGCGGCCAACGCCCGCGTAGTACGCCAGATGATCGGCGCAACACTTCCACGAAGCCGGCTTCGCGCCAGGAACGTGAGCAGCCAAAGAAAAAGGAAAAAGGAAAGAAGGCTGAAAAGAAAGCGGATAAGCGCGATCAGGTACGCCTGGTACACGAGCCGCTTAACCCCCGGTCCAGTGAAGCACAGCGTCGGATCCATTGATCCAGTCTTATCAATTGATCCAGATCAATAATTGGAGTCAGATTTACGTATTGACAGCGGAGGCTGCAGGGGAATAGGGCGCCAATATTTTACGACTTCCCAAATATTGATTCCAAAATATCTAAGGTTTTCGATCGTGAACCACCATGTACGTTTATTCGTTCCGCATCACGGATTTACGAATGGTACAAGTTGAAAAGATATTGCAACGTTGACCCTTTTTGGTCATTTCCATAATGAAATAAAAATGTCATAAAATTAAGGCATCGGTGCCCCACCGAAATGGATGTCCAGCCAGTGTAGTTACATTTTGAAATACGATATTTCAATATTTAATATGAGTTGTCTCTCATCATAATAATGAGATATTTTGGTGCGTTTCGAATTGCAGTTTATCGGAGCGGCTAGGCCTGCAACCGTTTTGACCTCACTACGTGCAAATATTGCACACAACGCCAGCTCATTTAGAGATTCAAAAGAACCGAGAAAGGTTTTCTCATGATCCATATTACGCGCCCAATTACAGTCGCCACATTTTTTCTAATATACTCCACGCTCGCTTTTGGATACACAATATCTCCAAAGGCGGATATTCATGAGGCAATCACTAGGGCTGCGAAAATTTGCTTCGACCAGTCTGATGAAAATTCAAAGCCGACCTCCTGCGAAAATGAGTTATATACCGCTAGCGATGTCGATATGACTTGGATTCATGATTCATCAATATCATTTCTAGACTTTTCCGCCTGGTATCGGCGAGCACGTGGGTATAGCGCAAAGTATCCGGATCTAGAAGAAGCCGTGCGATGGCCTGACGACCCAACACGTCAAATAGGTTTGAGGGGGATCGCAAAGTTTAGCGTAAATATGCTGACAACTTGCAACCAATTCCTGAATGACAATCCGAACGGAAGAAATGACATCAACGATGGATTGTTGTGCAACTCTCATAACGGAGATATGCAATTTTTACATTCACAGGCAAGCTCTATCGGAGAGCCCCCTGAAGATACTTATAAGAAAATTTCCGATTGGGGTATGTTTTTATATAAGGTTGCCTCTCGGCATTTGTCAGATCAAGAGCTGGATCAGGAATATTGCTCATATTTTTCAGGTGACGACTTGTTCAGCAAAGCTCTACTTCCAAACTCTACTGCTATCCCTTGCGAGAACGTCAAAGATCCAAAATGGAAACTAACAACTCTTTTTACACTTAAGTGTCCCAATCCCCTGTCGTCCACAGGTTGCTATGAAGAGATTGGCCCGAGTCGTTTTGATAAAGCTAGAATCAATGCGACGGGGGCGTTACTTCATCTAATTCAGGACTCATATTCACAAAGTCATGTTGAGCGTGGATCTTGCGAGGTGAAAAATAATAGAGTTACGGCAAAGGTGGAGTGCCTGCCAATAACTAGATTCACTACTTACAGAGGTCAGGTTAAACATAGTGATGCGGACAGGACTCCTATATTTGGCGAGGAATGTAATTCTACGGGAATCAGCCCAACTCTTGCTAGCGCAATTATGCTTTGGAATATCGACCAAAAACGGCCACTCGATGAATTTAAATCTGATTTCGAGCGCATCTTTGGAACAGAGCAATACATTGCCGAAAGCGTATCCACGTCTAGCCTGGGTCAGTGTTTTGGTGGATAGAGAAGTGCAAAGACAGAAGAATCATCACATTTAGTTTATTTTCATGTGATCTAAGTCGCTATCAAAATTGTATGAGCTAATTCTCAATAAAACAGAGGCCATCCGTTTAATGTGCTACGGCGTCGTTTTTTCAAGCGTGACCTGACATATGATATTTGATGAAAATTAGGTTCTAAAATGAGTGGATTTTAATCATCGCCGTAGTTTTACTGTCAGTAAATATTTTTGACTTCTGATCTGTGCACAGCATAGTAGCATGACAATAAAATACTTTTATTTTACTTGAATCTTGTGATGCCCGAAATCCAAGAAATACAGAGCGGTCGCTCAAGAAAAATTGACAATAATACACAATCGCTTTCAGTGAATTAGTTCGCCCGAATCGCCCTTAAAAGTTGAAGAGAAATCATAAAATCAAAGGAAATGCTATGACCGCAAAATTTTCAGGAGATCCCAAGACCACTTGGATTTCAGAGTCCGGAGCGGACCGCCGGATGTATCTGATGGAAGATTTTCATTTTACAGATAAAAATGGCTCAGTCTGGCTTGCCCCTGCAGGGTCTTTGATTGATGGAGCGAGCATCCCAAGAGCGTTCTGGTCGATCATCGGACCTCCATATGTGGGAGACTATAGAAGAGCATCAATCGTCCATGACGTTGCTTGTGTGAACGCGAATGCTCGCCAAGAGCGCCGCGCAGCCGACAGAATGTTTTATCAGGCTTGCAGAGCCGGTGGCTGCTCAACCAGAAGCTCTATAATTCTATACATCGGTGTACGTATCGGAGCATGGTGGAAGTACAAATCATCATTAGAAAATGACAGCACCGATCCTAGAATTGTTGAACCTACATCAAGCACGGCTCTTCGCAGTCTTTTAAAAGAGAGCGCAGAAAGTATTTTCCAGTCGAAAGGCGAGATAGATGATGTAGAAATTCTAGAAGAATTAATGGACCAAATTGAACCCACTCTAGATCAAAGATTTGATAAGGCTATCAAGCTTAAAGAAGAAACTAGAGGTGTATTGGAGCCGAACTAAAGAACACTTTTGACCCCACTAAATATAGTTCCGATAGCTGCGTTGTCGGGACTAATAAATGTATCAAATGATAACAAATGGGGTCATCAATTAGTGGTATATTGGGGGTAGCGTAAACTATTGGCACTTTATGTCTCTGCGGTTTCCACTGCCAAATCCATACACTGACGCCAATATTAGAGTGTTTAAAAAACGATCAGACTGAATTGTGCGGATTTTAGACCGGAAGAATTATTGGCCCGCCTTGGTATCCCCCTAAGTCAGGACAGATGTCGCCTGAAATTTTCAGAGGAAAACCACGCCCCAGTATTCGCCGAACCTAAAGATACCCTTTTCAAGAAGATGGCAACGCCGATCCTAGGCCAAGCTGTGAGATCACGGCATTGAGGTACTTGAGAGCGCATCATGCGCACTAGAGTGGCCGGATGCGTATAGTGGTTTGGCGTGCACACAGAATCAGGCGGTTTTTCCATCCCAAAAAATGGGCGCCGAAGCGCCCAATATAATCTGCCGAATTTGTTGCGTCAGAAGGAGAATTTATACCCTACTGACAGATTAAACATCCAGGGATCATAGCTGTAGTCGCCGGAATAGGACTCAAAAATAGGGTCTACATCCGGGGGCGGCGGTACGTCGTCAAATACCCGTACCCGCAGATCTGTCTCGGATCTGGCGTACATTGCGGCGACATTTACCAGCCAGGAGCTATCGCGCCCGAAATTGAAGTCCATACCCATTTGCCAGGTATAGCCCCAGGCATACCCCATATCGAAGTCGCCACGCAGACCAAAGTCTGCCAGGTCGTCCCGCAGTTCACGCCTGAGCTTGCCTGTACCAAAGTCGGTATAGCTAATTCCACCACCTATATAGGGCTGAACCATGCAGGTGTCATCCAGGGGGTAGTATTTAAGGCTTAAGGTGCTGATGTCGGCATCAAAACTGACCACGTCACGATAGTCGACGTCGTCGAAGCCGAAGGTGAAAAAGTCGTCACCGTGACTGCTGGAATGGCTGTCGCCATCCATATAGCCAAGCTCGATGCCCCAGTGCTCCGTAGGTTTCCACTCGAGGTTCATATACCAGCCCCACTCAGAACCCGGGTCAACGTTTGAGCGGAACGCATCGAAATACTCGAAGGTCTCGTCGACAAAGCTAACCTGGTCGTCATTGGGCTCAATGTAGTAGCCGCCGACCCGGATAATCATGTCCTGTGGTCCGGTCAGGCCGAGGGGATTGGCCGAGACGGTGCTGCTAACCGCCAAAGCCAGTGGCGCCAGGATCGGTGAAAATTTCAAAATCCGTTTCATTCAAGGTAACTCCTTAAATACCCATTGAATAAAAAGTGTAATACACGCTTTTTCGGCTGATCAAAAAAACAACAGACTTTACATGCCAAAAGTGCACGCAGCGGCTATCCCCAGGCGCTAATACTGCTCTGCATGCTTTTTGGGACGCAATTCCAGCTATCGAAACTGGTTAATTAATGGGCAGTTTCGGCAGGCTCATGTAGCTTTCACATCTCAGCGACATTTTGTTCACATTGGCGTTGCTAACCTCTCGGTGTTTCATCAAATAAATACAGCCAATATTTGGGGATGGCATTATGAGCAGGCAATTGAGGCAGGCATCGTGGTTGGCTCTATCGGCGTACCTGATTGGATTTCCACTTGTTACCCATGCAGCAGAGGCACCGGGTGCGCTGACGTTCATCGTCAAGGACCAGAATACCGACCGCCCACTCTCGTCTGTGCAGATCACGCTCGAAGAACGGGAAACCAATTCCACACGATCTGTAGTAACCGATGCACAAGGCCGCATCGTCGTTGAGCAGCTGGACCCCGGTCTCTACTCGGTGAGCGTAGCCAAAAACGGGTTTGCTTCATCGTATCAGCCAAGCGTGCGCGTGGTTACACGCAAAAATGTCAAGATTGAATTCGAGCTTGGGCAGCAGGCGCTGGAGGAAGTGTCGGTTCTGGGGCAGCAAGTGGAAGCATTGGCCGTTAACAGCACCTATCTCAATAGAGAAGCGTTGCGCAGTGCGGTTGGCGGCGGCGCAGATCCGCTGCTGTCGCTGGACGGTTTACCTGGCCTGGCATCCGCCAGTGAATTCGCGAGTTTTAGCGTGCGTGGCCGTGGTCCAAGAGATAATCTGATATTTGTTGATGACTTTCCCTTTGATAAAGCAGTGCACTTTGATGCGACTCTCGGCGAAGAAGAGGATGTCGGTGGGGGCGGTCGTTTCTCAATTTTCGCACCGAACGTGATTAGTGGCGCAGAGTTTTCACCGGGCGGGTGGAGTGCGGCTTATGGCGGCCGGGCTGCATCGCTACTCAACCTGGAGGTCGCCGATGGTAACCCAAGCCCCTCAGCGAGTTTCCGCTACGACCTTGCCGGCTATGAAATTGGCTACGACGGCCCTACCGGTATCACCGAAGACTCTACATTGCTCGTTTCCGCTCGGCGACTGGATTTCGGCGCTCTATTTGAAACGATTGAAGAGCTCGACATTGGGGAGCCGGTGTTAAGAGACGTTATCGTAAAGTCGGTCATGCCAATCAATCAGAACCATACCTTTGAAGTTCTGATGATGGATACACACGAAGACTATCGCCGCGGCGTAACCCACGTTTTTGCGTCGCCCAACTTCGAAGATGTTGCACTTCAGTACTCTGAGCAAGATAGTGATTTGTATGGTCTGACATTGCGATCATTGGTCGGTGAAGAAGCGGTCTTGACCAATAAGCTGTACTACCGGGCCAGCGACAAGATCAGTTCAGAAGGGGAGTCATTCCCTGATCTCGTACCAGAGGGATCGCCCGCGTCAAGTTTTCCGGTGCGGGAAGATATTATTACCATCGGTGAAAACGAGACAGAGATCGGTTGGCGAAGCGACTTCGAGACTGTGAATCAATGGGGCGTGTTTAGTGCCGGTGTGCGCGTCACGCAAATTGAACTGGCCTATGACACCGTCCTGGATGGCGACTGGATCCGGTTTGTCTACGACGACGATGATTTTAGGGCAGACCCCGATCAGCGTTTTATCGTGCTGACGCCCGAGAGCATCAACTCTTCACTAAGACAGAAAGAAACGGGCTATGCCGGTTACGTAGAGCAAGCCTTTGAGCGCGGCGATTGGGATGTTCGCACAGGTGTGCGGTTTGAGCGGGATGGTTTTGCAGACGAAAGCTTCGCGTCGCCCAGGTTCAGCGTCAATTGGCAGCCGAGTACAACGATCCGATACTTTGCGACAGCAGGGCTGTATCATCAGTCACCACGGTTCTTGGAACTGGCCGCGAACGAGTCGAACGAACTTGAAAACGAAGTCATTACGCACGCCAGTATCGGGTATGAATATGTCCCGAACAACAATTGGTCGGTGTTGACGGAAGCCTATTACCAAAGCCTCGATAACCTGGTTGTGGACCTCGATCGCGCTAGCGGTATCTTTGCCAACATCGGTGACGGTACATCGTACGGGGTCGATATCGTGGCCAACCGGATGATTCGCGAGGGCATCTACGCTACCGCAACTTACTCATATAACGATGCAAAAGTCGACCGGAAAGATGGTCGCGGGCAGGTGGCTGCCGATTTCAGCCGCGAGCATGTCGCTACCCTCGGTCTGACCTGGGAGATCAGCGATCGCTGGAAGGTCGCCGGGCGCTACAAGTACCTTTCCGGCACGCCAGACGACTTGTTTATTGTTCACTCAGACGTGTTGGGAGCAGGGCAACCACTGCGCTACTCGAAAGAGATTACTGAGCGTAATGTAGGCCGCAAAAGCGGTTCCGGCTTGTTCAACGTTCGCGTAGACTATCGGCGTGCATTTGGTCCCATCGATGTAACCGCCTTTCTCGATGTGATCAATGTAACCGCAGCGTCGTCGAGCGACGAATCCGAGTTTGACTACCGCCGGGGCGTTGTAGTGAAAGATGATAGCGAAGCCGAGCCGCTGATTGGCCTGCGTTTAGACTATGCCTGGTAAGAACATACCTGGTAAATCGTGCCTGGTAAGGGGAGGGCAGTAGATGGGACATGCGCTTGGTGCCGTGCCGATCAGGGTGTTGATTGTCGAAGACAGTCGCGGTATTTGCGAGAACATTGCCGCGTATCTTGAAAAGCATAACTACGTTATGGACTTTGCCTATGACGGTATAAGCGCAATGCATCTGGCGTTGACGAATCGGTTTGACGTTATCGTTCTGGACCTGATGTTGCCGGGTATGGATGGCCTGAGTTTCTGCCAAAAGCTACGGACGGATGCCGGAGTGGAAACGCCCGTGCTCATGCTAACGGCGAGGGACACGCTTGACGATAAGCTCAAGGGGTTCGAGGCTGGAGCCGATGACTATTTGGTTAAACCGTTCGCATTACAGGAGCTACATGCGCGGCTGCAGGCGCTGTACAAACGTAGGCACGGGAAAACTTCGAACCTGTTAACAGTAGGTGATCTTACGATGAACAGGTCCACGCTGCAGGTGCGTCGCGCGGGGCAGCACATCGATCTCAGCCCTGCAGGTATGAGGCTGCTTCAGCGACTGATGGAAGTGTCGCCGTCTGTTGTAACTCGCGATGATCTCGAAATACTGTTGTGGGCGGACGAGCGCCCCGATGGTGATGCGCTTCGCTCCCATTTGTACAAGCTGCGGCAGGCTATCGACAGGCCGTTTGATAGCCCGTTAATTCACACGGTGCATCGCATTGGGTACCGCATTGCGGAGGAAGCCCAGTAATGTATCGGCACAGTTTGCGCACGCGTGTCGCCATTGCATTTGCGGTGTGTGTTGCTGTACTCAGCGTGGTCTGGGGATTCGCATTCTTCGCTGCGATCAGGTTGAGCGAAGACCGTGTACTGACGCAACAGCTACAGCATGCCGCCGAAAACTATCCTTCCCTGACGACGAACCTTCGCGGATACGAAGAGGCTGATAGCTTGCCGGTATCACTCAGGGAGTGGGCGCGGGCAAACCCCGCTGAAGGTTTGTACGAATTCGATGCCGAAGAGTTGCATGTCGCGGTCATACCTACTAACAACGAACAGGGAACCGCATTTGTGGTTTTCGATGTTGCCGGCATTGAGGCGGCGTCGTCCGAGGACTGGTGGTTGCTGCTTGTGATCAGCGGTGTTGTGGGTACGCTCGGTGTGCTTGGTTTTGGGCTGGGCGTGCTTGTGATGCGCAGAGCGGTCGCCCCGGTCACGCAACTCGCCAAAGTGGTTGCGGCTATCGACCCGGAACAACTATCGGGCGAGGATCATAAACGCATAGCGTCCAGCCGGTTCGGCGATGATGAGGTTGGCCTGCTCGCTGAGACCATCGAAAAGACACTGGAGCGTATCAGTGCATTTGTTGAGCGGGAGCGATACTTTACCGGTTCAGCCAGCCATGAGTTGCGGACACCTATCACTGTGATAATGGGCGCACTTGAGCTGTTAGAGCAAAGCGATCTGTCTGCGACCGATGAGAAGACTATAGCTCGAGTGAGGTGTGCGACCTTCGAAATGAAAGCCACGATTGAAATGTTCTTGTGCCTTGCTCGTGAAACTGACGATGGGCTGTACGACGAGCAGTTTTTCGTGATGCCGCTGGTAAGCCAGGCGATAGATCAGCAGCGCCACCTGTTGAATGGCAAGTGTGTCGATGTGGAAATCGATGATCTATCAAAGCCCGTTGCCTGCGGACATTCACAGGCTTTCTCTATCGCGGTCAATAATCTGGTACGCAAT
Organism: Microbulbifer hydrolyticus; assembly: GCF_009931115.1. Lineage (NCBI taxonomy): Bacteria > Pseudomonadati > Pseudomonadota > Gammaproteobacteria > Cellvibrionales > Microbulbiferaceae > Microbulbifer > Microbulbifer hydrolyticus. The sequence continues at coordinate 2,008,220 of NZ_CP047491.1, forward strand.
GCGTTCGAGCACACGCTTGAAGGGCAGGGGCCAATCACGATTCACGTCAAGGAGCACGAGCTGTTCGTCACCAATCAGGTGAGTAATGAAGCGAATGAGGAGCACGCAGCGACCCATACGTCGTCCCACGGCTATGGTCTGGGCCTGGGTATCGTTCAACGGCTGTGTGAGCGTAATCGCTGGTCGTTTTCGCTGCACGCCGATGAGGCGTGCGTAGCCGCCCGTCTTTCGTGGTGAAGACCGGAGGCCGCCAGAGCCTTCATATACGCTTCCGGGATTGCTGATATCTGTTCATTTATCCAGTAGAATGGCGCCCATCTTCAATCTAAGCCTCAACCCAGTACAGCCTTTTGCCTCAAGGATTTCTCCTCAGCCGCCACAGCTTTGATCAGCGCGGCAGCACCTGCATCCACTACTGGCTGGCCACACCCGATGGCCCGGTCAAGCTGGTCATTGAAGGCGAGCGCCCGGTCTTTATGGTGAAGGTGGCGGATCGCGCCCAGGTGACCGAGGCTCTGGCCGGCGTGCCGCATGACTGGCAGCAGCTGGGCTTCCAGACCTTTGGCCGCGAGGAAGCGGCCATGCTGTATTTCCCCACCATCGACGCCCACCGCCTGGCCCAGACCCTGTTGCAACATCGCGGCATCGAGATATTCGAAGCGGACTTTCGTCTTCACGACCGCTACCTGATGGAGCGCTTTGCCCGGGGCGGCCTCTACTTTGAAGGTGTGGCCCGGGCCAGAGACGGCTATACAGAATACCGCCACGTGCGTCTCAAGGGCGCCGAGGTGCAGCCGGATTTCACGGTGGTTTCCCTGGACGTGGAGTGCTCCGGCCAGGGTGAGCTGTATTCCATCGGTCTCTACGGTGATGGCGTGGAAGAGGTGCTGATGGTGGGCAAACCGGAGGCCGCCGATACCACCATCCACTGGGTGGATGACGAGCGGGCATTGCTCGAGGCCCTGGAGGCCAGGATCAAAAGCCTGGACCCGGACATCATCATCGGCTGGGCCGTGGTGGACTTTGATTTTCGGCTACTGCTGAAACGGGCCGGGCGCCATGGCCTGCGCCTGAAGCTGGGCCGTGGTGGCACAGAGGCCCGCTGGCGGGATGGTCGGGAAGGGGGGCCGGGCTTTGTGACGCTGCCGGGCCGGGTGGTACTGGACGGCATCGACGGACTGAAGAGCGCCACCTACAGCTTTGATAGCTTCAGCCTGGAGTTCGTGGCCCAGACCCTGCTGGGCAGGGGCAAGGACACCGAAGACGTGGACAACCGCCTGGCGGCGATTGAACACGACTTTCGCCATAACAAACCCAAGCTTGCCGCCTACAACCTGGAAGACTGCCGCCTGGTCTGGGACATCTACCAGCACACTCGCTTGCTGGATTACCTGCGCCTGCGGGCCCAGCTTACCGGCCTGGAGCTCGACCGCAGCGGCGGCTCGGTGGCGGCCTTTACCAATCTCTACCTCCCCAGGCTGCACCGCAGCCGCTATGTGGCGCCCAACCTGCCGGCGGACGGCGGCCTGGCGAGCCCCGGCGGCTATGTGATGGACTCCCGGCCCGGGCTTTACGACAACGTGCTGGTGCTGGATTTCAAGAGCCTGTATCCCAGCATTATCCGCACCTTCAAGATCGATCCGATGGGCCTGGTTGAAGGATTGGCTGAAGGAGCAGATGAGGGAACGGAAGAGGGCGCGGCCGGTGACAACAGCATTCCCGGTTTTCGCGGTGCGCGCTTCTCCCGTGACAAACACTTCCTGCCGGACATCATTACCAGTCTCTGGGCGGAGCGCGACATCGCCAAGCAGGAGCAGGATGCCGCCCGCTCCCAGGCCATCAAGATCATCATGAATTCCTTCTACGGGGTACTGGGAAGTGGGGGCTGCCGTTTTTACGACACGCGCCTCGCCAGCTCCATCACCCTGCGGGGTCACGAGATCATGCAGCAGACCGCCCGCTGGATTGAGGAGCTGGGTCACCAGGTGATCTACGGCGATACCGATTCCACCTTTGTCTGGCTGAGCGGCGGACCGAGTCTGGACGAGGCGGACGCGATCGGCAAAAAGCTCGCCAGCGAGATCAATACGCGCTGGCAGAACAAGCTCAAAGACGAGCTGGCGCTGGAGTGCGAACTGGAGCTGGAATTCGAAACCCACTATCAGCGCTTTCTGATGCCCACCATTCGCGGCTCTGAGGCGGGCTCCAAGAAACGCTATGCGGGCCTGGTTGTGAAGGCGGGCGAGGAAAAGCTGGTATTCAAGGGCCTGGAAACGGTGCGCAGCGACTGGACGGCCCTGGCCAAACAGTTCCAGACCCAGCTCTACGGGATGGTGTTTCACGGTGAGGATCCGTCCGACTATATCCGCGAGACGGTGGCGAAAACCCGGGTAGGGGAGATGGACGAGCAGCTGGTGTATCGCAAGCGACTCCGGCGCAAGTTGGATCAATACGTAAAAAACGTGCCACCCCAAGTCCGCGCCGCGCGAATGGCCGATGAACACCGCCGCCAAAAGGGACTGGAACCCCGCTATCAGAACAAGGGCTGGATCCGATACGTGATCACCCTCAATGGCCCGGAGCCGGTGGATCACCGTCAGTCACCAATGGATTACCAGCACTATATCGACCGGCAGCTCAAGCCGGTGGCCGATGCCATATTGCCTTTCATAGAACTCGATTTTGACAGCCTGGTGGATGGGCAGCTGGGCCTGTTCGGAGGGGCCGATTGAGCATCGGCATGGCGTGCAAAATAGGACATCCAGATGAAAAATGTAAAAGTGCGGCATTGGCCGCGTTTTTATTGTAGATTCAGGCAGTCGTTACACGCAAAGTACTTAACCTTAGTGCCGCAGCGCAGCTCCGCGGTGTTCCCAGCCCTTATCTCCCACGTACAGCTCTGACTGCCAATACGCGCTGTTCCATTGGAATAGCAGGGGAGGTAGTCGTATTCATCGTGTAGTTGCTTGAACGATATTGGTTTTGCGCGCTTGAAGAATTCTGCAGCCGCTTCTTGAGAAACAGTGAAGTCTGAACAAAACTCTTTACTGTTGTTGTCTGTTCCCGAGCCAGTGACTTCAGTTATCTCTATCTCGTTTGAATCATTAGACTGCGTGCAGCTAATAATTAGCGCCATCGAGATGATAACCAATAAACGAAAACTGTATTTTTTTACCATGTGGCACTACTCGCTTCGCTGGCCATTTTGTATGACACTTCAGGGTGTCTGTAGACGTCGGCACTTGTTATATTGAAATGTGTGTAGAGTTCATTAATAAGCCATTTGAGAGATGAGTTCTGGAGCGGAGAAATTGCTTCGTATTGCTTTTTTAGTGTGTCATACGATCCGACAATTTCAATTCCTAAAGAATCGCTATTTAATGGGAATCGATCCGGATATGGCTTCGCTTTTTCATGACGGTGTAGGCTGCTGACTCTTGAGGAGTACGGCACTCCTTTTTGGAATAACAGCTGAATCGCAGATTGAAGCTGTAATTTCGTGCAAGATTTAGTTTCGTAACATTTAGATTTTATCTTGCCGACATGGTAGGCCTTCTGGGTAACTCTTGCGGTCTGGTAAATTGCTCCTTTCTTATCGATTAGAAAGTGTGCTCCATGCCCGCCTTTGGCATATGAGTTGAAAGTCTGTTGTGCCGTATTGGCTCCCGTCTGGTGTATTACGAGGGCATTTACTTTATTCAGTGCGCCTCGCTCTATTCCGGAAAAGACCTTTTGTGTGACTTTAGGATCCAAAAGCAATCCTTGCTTTAGCGTTGACATCAAATTCCCCAAATACTTTTTCGATGGTGAATATATCAACGATATCTGGCGCTCTCAACGTAGATTAATTCGACTCTGGCACACTTTTTTTATAAAGGCTTCATAAGTGAGGAATATCAGTCCCCGACGGAATACAAGCACTATATCGACCAGCAGTTCAAGCCGATGCAATATGGCCCTTTATATAACTGGATTTTGACAGCCTGGTGGATGGGCAGCTTGGACTATTTAGAGCGAGCGAATGAGCATTGGCCTGATAAGTCAGGCTCCCCAATTAATCGGCCTTCAGCTGGTCGCGAATCGCCTCCCCAACGCCGCGCGCCGAAGGGGGGTTCTGGCCGGTAACCAGGCGTCCATCTACGGTGACGGACTTCATAAAATTATCGGCCTTTTCGTGGATCGCTCCGCGCTCCTTGAGCTTGGAGGCGAGAAGGAAGGGGACCACATCGTCCTTTTCCACCGCACGCTCCTCTTCATCGGTAAAAACGGAGAGTTTCTTGCCGTCCACAAACCAGCTTCCATCACTGAGTTTGACGTTGACGAAGGCGGCTGGACCGTGGCACACAGCAGCTACGACCTTGCCGGCTTCGTACATTTCCCGCACCGCTGCCTGTACATCGGCATGGTCCGGTAAGTCCCACATGGTTCCATGACCACCGGGAAAATAAATGGCGTCATAGCCTGACAGGTCAAGCTCCCTGAGTGCCGAGGTTGCTTTCAGCTTGGCATTGACATCTTCATTCTCAACGAACTCCCGGTTCACCGAGTCGTCCAAATCCTTGCTACCGGGATCGATCGGAGCCTTTCCCCCCTCGGGGGTGGCGAAGTCCACGTGAAGGCCAGCCTCGCGCAGGACGCGCCAAGGGTGTGCGGCCTCGGATAGGTGAAAGCCTGTTTTGTCTCCGGTATCCCCGAGCTTGTCGTGACCGGTCAGGACAAAAAGTACAGGGCGATCAGGCATGGTTTACCTCCAGTAGGTTGGGGTAGAAAAAACGGGAGTGCAGGTGCCATGCACCGCAGTGGCTTTCGCAAGTACAGCAGACTATTCGCTTTAAGCCAGCCTGCCGGTGCTAAAATGCCTGCCTCGATGATGACTGGAGAAGCAGCACTATGAACTCGGACCCCGCAACCTATCCAATCGGTACCCCCGGCGCTCCCTGGGGCGACACGGAACGCGCCGAGTGGCTGTCCCGTCAGATCCGTCACCGCAGTTACGAGGCGGAGGTGTTGAGCGCAATCGAGAAACTGCGCGCGCGCTTCGACGTGGAAGAGTATGGCTGTCTGGAATACGGCGACGAAAGCTTTCCGCTGTTGGCGATCCGCAGCCGTGACTGGAATGATGAGCTGCCGGTGGTACTGGTCACCGGTGGGGTACACGGTTACGAGACCAGTGGCGTGCACGGTGCGCTGCAGTTCGTGGATCAGTATGCTGCGGATTACGCCGGCCGCGTGAACCTGCTGGTGGCGCCCTGTGTCAGTCCCTGGGCTTACGAGCGTATCCATCGCTGGAACCCGAATGCGATCGACCCGAATCGCTCATTCTATGAAGACAGCCCGGCCGGGGAATCCGCGGCGCTGATGCGGCTGGTGGCGCCGGTGCGCGATCGTGTATTGATGCATATCGACTTGCACGAGACCACGGATACCGACGAAACCGAATTCCGCCCCGCACTCGCGGCCCGCGATGGCAAGCCGTTCACCCCGGGTGGCATTCCCGACGGCTTCTATCTGGTGGACGACAGTGAGAACCCGCAGCCCGAGTTCCAGCAGGCGGTGATCGCTGCGGTAGAGAAGGTCACCCACATCGCCCCGGCCGATGACAACAACGAGATCATCGGCTCAACCGTGGTTGCGCGCGGTGTGATCGAGTATCCGCTTAAAAAGCTCGGCCTGTGTGCCAGCGTTACCAGTGCCAAGTACAAGACCACAACGGAAGTCTACCCCGACAGCCCCCGTGCCAAGCCCGAGCAGTGCAACCGGGCACAGGCTGTAGCGGTGTGTGCCGCGATTGATTACGCGCTGGCGCATGGTTGAGATTGTGTGGTGGTACCGGCAAAAAAACCGGAATGAATTTTGGGCTCTAGTTCGGTTTGGCATGAGCGGGGACGGATTCCGCGGGCCAGACCAGGCCTGCCCGTATACCCGCCAGCAGTATGACAAGCGACATTTCCAGTGTTAAAAAAACGCCGATGGGGTGGTCAGCTACACCGCGTACAAGCAGGTATACCAGATAGGTCATGGCAACCAGATTGGCTGTCAGGGTGATGCTGAGTGCGTAGCCGCGTTCTTGCCAGAGCGACTTGCTGAGAAAAATATTTAATACGGCGGTGCCGGCGAGCATCGCCCCGGGTAGCATCAACAGCAGGCGACGCTGCATGGCAGCATCACCGTCCATGATCTGCGCCCAAACAGCGACAAAATGGCCGTGGGCGCCGAGGATGAGCAGAGCTGCAAGAAGCACAGCACCAACTGCGGCGACGTTGTATAGATTATTGCGCTGCACATCCCCTGTAGTGCTAGAAACCGACATTGCGCCCTCCGGCAGTGGCCAGTCCGCATTCGTAGGCGAAGACCACGGCCTGGGCCCGGTCGCGCAGCCCCAGCTTGGACAGCAAACTGGAAACATGGGTTTTCACTGTGGCTGCACCAATAAACAGGGCTTCGGCGATCTCGGCATTGCTCTTGCCATGGGCAATTGCCCCCAGCACTTCAAGCTCACGTCCGGTCAACCGTTCCAGGCGTTCGCTCAGGTTGCGTCCTGCCCCCATTTTTTGCGCGAATTGGCTGATCAGACGTCGGGTGATGCCCGGTGCAAGCATGGCACCACCATCTGCAACGGTGCGCACCGCCTCCACCAGTGATTCCGGCGGTATATCCTTCAGCACAAAACCACTGGCCCCGGCCTGTAACGCACGAAACACATATTCGTCGGGATCGAAGGTGGTGAGAATGATCACCCGGCAGGTTGATTCACCGGTTTTTAAAATGTTCGCTGTGGCTTCCAGTCCGTCCATCTCCGGCATACGGATATCCATCAGGATGATGTCCGGTTGCTGCTCGCGCGCTTTCTCAATGGCCTCGACACCGGTGCCGGCCTCTGCCACCACTTCCATATCGGGCTCATTATCCAGTATCAGCGCAAAACCGCGACGCACCAGTGCCTGATCATCGACCACCATTACACGTAACATCATCTTCCCTTGTTCACAGTGGGCAGCTGTGCCGTCACTTCAAAGCCACCGCCTTCGATTACACCGGTGTGCAACTGGCCACCGAGCAGTTCCACACGTTCGCGCATGCCCGCGATGCCATGTCCACCGCTGGGTTGCTCTCCAATGGGTTTCTCTCCAATGGATTGTTCACCCGCGCCAAGCCCGTCATCACGCACACAAACAGCAATAAACCCGGGTTCTACACGCACGCTGACGTTCACGCTGGTCTGGGCACCGACGTGTTTGATGACGTTGGTCAACGATTCCTGAACGATGCGATAGACGGCGAGGGCGACCCGGGCGGGTACATCGCCGAGAGCGCCTCGGGTTTCATAGTCCACCTTGTTGACCACCCGCCGGACTTTCTCAATCAGTGCGGGGAGGTCATTTAAGTCCGGTTGTGGTGTGAGCGTGGCCTTTTCACTGTCACTGTTATTGTCACTGGCCGGGCGCAGCACGCCCAGCAAATGCCGCATCTCTGACAAAGCGTGGCGACCAGCGGCCTCCACCGCAGCCATCGCCTCACTGGCTGCCTCGGGATTACTGCGGCTGATGGTTCTGGCGGCGCCAGCCTGCACCGTCATCAGGCTGACCTGATGCGCCACCACATCGTGCATCTCGCGTGCGATTCGCGTGCGCTCGGCGGCCACGGCGCGCTCGGACTCGGCATTGCGCTCGCGTTCCAGATACCCGGCTCTCTCTTCCATCAACCGCAGGTATTCGCTGCGAAAACGCAACCGCCGCCCGATGTACCACAGTGCCCACGCCAGTATCACCGCAACGGTTCCCCCAGCTGTGGGCTTGACCAGAACTTTCTCGTCAAACACCACGAAAGCCAGCGTTGCGACGAGTGCAATCCAGCTGGCCCGAGTATTGGCCTCGTAGCGGCCAAGGCAGTAGAGCGAAAACGCCATGGCAACGATGCCTTCGGCCGGCAGTCCCATTTCCAGCAGCACCGTCGCTGCGAGAACAACGGCGTGCACCTGCCAGGGGTGGGTGCGGCGCCACAGCAGGGCGAAACAGCCAATGAAGGCGCACTGGAAAGCGGCGACATCCCACAGGCTTTCCAGCGCTAGGATCTGGTGCGGGCCTGCGCGCGACCACATCAGCAGTGTCAGGAAAAAAGCGAACAGGGCAATCAGCAGGTCAGTCAGTTGCGGCCAGCGTTCGAATGGGCCGCGGATCGGCTGCCACGCCGGAAGCTTGGGTAATTCGGGGCCGGCATCGGGAGTATTCGTTGCCTGTTTGCTGGGGAATGGCGATTTCATTCCCGCATGCTAAACCAGGCTCGGTCGGCTGTCATGAGTCTTACGGGGGAGAGGCAAGCGGGCCATCTCCTCCTTTTGGGGGAGACCAGATTCCTGCCTGCGGCCGATGTGGAGAGGAAGCAAAAAGCTGACTATGCCCGGCAGGCACATTCAGCCCAAAACCGCGAAGACCGCGCCATGGAAAAGTACGGTGTGGGGTCCCGCTCCTCTATCAACGCCTGGAGAAAAACGATGAACGACGCTGTACTCAGCCCGACGCTGCTCCGCTCCTTCGATACAAGGCGCGCTGTCAGACTGGCAGTAACCACCTGGTTTGGCATCGCGGCGATCGGCCACGCGATATTCCTTGCATACATTCTTGCCGTATTTTATCCGCCCATTGCACAGTCCGGGCTGCAGGGCCTGCAAGGGCTCGAGCATCTGCCAGCTGGCTTCCGCGAGGGCGATACACTGGGCAATCTGGCGGCGGTGTTTCATGTGCTGTTGGCCGCAATCGTGATCGGTGGCGGCCCCCTGCAGTTAATACCTGCCGTGCGCCGATACGCATCCGGGTTCCATCGCTGGCTGGGGCGCAGCTATTTGCTGGCTGCTGTCATCAGCAGCGTTGGCGGGCTGTATATGATTTGGACGCGCCATAGCTTAGGCGACGTGGTTGCCCAGATCACCATCTCCATCGACGGTGTATTGATTCTCCTGTTTGCGTTTCTTGCGCTGCGCAATGCGATGGCCGGCCGTTTTGTCGAGCACCGCCGCTGGGCACTGCGCCTGTTCCTGGTTGCGAGTGCGGTGTGGTTCTTCCGCGTGGCCCTGATGGGCTGGGCGACACTGACCGGCGGATGGGGCATCGACTGGGAGTCCTTCACTGGTCCCTTCCTTTCCGCCCTCGGGGTTGGACAATATCTGATCCCCCTGGCCATGCTGGAATGGTATTTCCATTGTCAAACGCGCGAAGCAGGGCAGGGGGCACAGCTTGCCTTTGTCAGTACGCTGGTGCCGTTGACGGTGTTTATGGCCATTGGCATCTTTGCCGCTACCATGGGCATGTGGCTGCCGCGGATCTGAGCCCGTGTGGCAGGCCGGCTCGGCTGGCCGATGAACACTGCTGCCTGCATGGGCTGTTCGGCGTGGCGGGCTCAACATCGGCACGATAGAAGTCTTGCCGTGATGCCATGGCGCACAGCTTTTCCCATGAGCGTAAAAAAGCACGATAGGCACACAATATGACATTGCTTCCTGAGTGATGGCCTATTTTGAAGAGTACTTTTTACTGTGCTTTTTCATTCGTCATGGGGTATATAACGATGAATTTCATCAAGACGGCAACGCTCGCCACGGGCATGTTTGCGCTGATTGCCACGCGCTGCCTTGCGGATAGTACGGTAGACCGCACCCAGTTACCGATCCCGGATGTCGAGCCGAAAGGGTACACAGAACTGGATGTCAGAAATGTTGAACCTCCTGAGCCCTATAAGGCGTTAAAACCGCCGGAAGGCGCACCCAACGTCATAGTGTTCTTATTAGATGATGTTGGTTTTGGCCAGTCCACGTTATTTGGTGGTTTGGTTGAAATGCCAACCCTCGACGCCATTGCCGAGCAGGGCTTGGTTTACAACCGCTTTCACACAACGGCAGTATGCTCTGCCACGCGTACAGCGCTGTTAACAGGGCGAAATCACCACCAAAACAATATGGGCTCTATTGCAGAGACCGCCACGGCATTCCCTGGCAACACAGGGATGAGACCGAACTACATTGCCGCGCTGCCCAAGATATTGCGTTACAACGGCTACAAAACAGCGATGTTTGGTAAAAATCACGAGATTCCGCCGTGGCAAACTGGCCCTGCAGGGGATCAAACCTTGTGGCCAAGTCAGGTGGGTTTTGAGAAGTTCTATGGTTTTTTTGGTGGTGAGACGGATCAATTTCAACCGGTGCTGGTGGATGGTGTAACGCGTATCAAAACGCCACGTACCGAGGGTTATCACTTCACCACAGATATGGCGAATCAAACCATTGACTGGTTGAATCTGCAGCACAGTTACAATGCGGATAGGCCATTTTTTGTCTATTTCGCACCTGGGGCTGCCCATGCACCTCATCACGCGCCGAAGGAGTGGATCGATAAGTATAAAGGCAAGTTTGACATGGGATGGGACGCGCTTCGTAAAGAGGTGTTTGAACGTCAGAAAAAGCTCGGCGTCATCCCCAAGGATACGATTCTGCCACCTATGCCGGATGGTGTTGCTCGTTGGAGTTCATTAACCAGCGATGAAAAGAAAATATTTACCCGTCAAATGGAAGTATATGCGGGCTATCTGGCGCATACCGATCACGAAATTGGTCGTGTCGTCGACAGTTTGAAGAAAACCGGTGAATTTGATAACACTCTGATCTTCTATATTGTGGGTGACAATGGCGCCAGTGCCGAAGGTAATCGCAATGGCAGCTTTAACTCGTTAGCGTTTTACAATGGCATAGAAGAAGACCCGAAGTTTATTTTGGATAACCTGGATAAATTGGGCAGTGAAGATAGCTTTGGTCATTACGCGAAAGGCTGGGCGATAGCGGGGGATACTCCATTTGTTTGGATGAAAGGCACGGCATCTGATTTTGGCGGTTCGCGTAACGGGATGGCCGTTAGCTGGCCCGACGGTATTAAGAAGGATAAGAACGTTATCCGCGACCAGTGGACACACGTCGTGGATATTGCACCTACAGTGCTTGATGTGGCGAAACTGCCTGAGCCGAAAGAAGTGGATGGGGTGAAGCAAATACCAATGGCGGGCAAGAGTTTTGTTGCGTCATTTAACCAGCCAAACGCTGAAAGCAAGCACAAAGTGCAATATTTTGAGCTTGGAGGTAATCGTGCCATCTATAAAGATGGGTGGTTCGCTCGTGTTATTCATTGGCCGCTTTGGGAAGATACGAAAAAGTTCAGTACGCTCCAGGATGATAAATGGGAACTGTTTGATATAACCAAGGACTTCTCCCTGGCGAACAATGTGGCAGACAAGTACCCGGATAAACTTAAAGAGATGCAGAAATTATTTGACCAGGAGGCGTTTGATAATCACGTTTACCCGATTGATGACCGCACCCTAGAACGTATGAACGCGGAAATTGCCGGGCGTCCGGATGCCATGTTTGGTAAAAAAACCTTGACGTTATACTCAGGCGCCAAGGGAATACCTGAAAACTCCTTCCTTAACATCAAGAACAAATCATTTGATCTAACAGCCAAAATATCTACAGATAACGTAAAAGACACCAATGGTGTGATCATCGCACAGGGTGGTAACTTTGCGGGCTGGTCGCTGTACGTCAAAAATGGTGTCCCCACCTTTGAATACAACTGGTTGGGTTATGAATATACGCCAATTACCAGTAAATCCCCACTCAAACAAGGCGACAACGAAATCGTGGTGAAATTTCGCTACGATGAAAATGGCAAAGGTGGTAAAGGTAACAATGCCGGTCTGGGTAAGGGTGGTAATGCCTATCTATACCTGAACGGTAACCTGGTTGGGGAAAAGTTCATCCCCAATACCATTGCCAGCTTGTATTCACTGGATGACGGTGTTGGTGTCGGCGAAGATGAGGGCGGGGCGGTAAGTAAAGCCTACAAGGCGCCTTTCATCTTTAACCAGGATATCGAAAGCGTGACTACCTCGATTGTAGACTGATGCTTTCTGTTTGCGTTTAATGACAAAGGCCACGTATTTTATGCGTGGCCTTTGTTAAATTAGGCGAGTAAAAATAAAAATACAGCCAGTACACATGGGGATGTGAGTTCCGCGGATCTGAGCACGCTCGACACCGGGGCAACGTAATGCAGCGAGCGATTCAGGCCAGTGCCTGCTTCAGGGGTTCGCGGTAGCGCCGTGAAAGGTTCAGCTGTTTGCCACAACGCAGCTGAACTTCGCCGTCGCCACTCGGCTGGAAGCTGATATGCTCAATGACATTGTGGTTGACCACCAGCCCGCGGTGGATACGGCTGAAACCGGCTGGTGCCAGACGCTCGGCAATCTCCTTTAACGTACTCCGCAGCGGGTAAATGCGACCGCGGCTATGCAGATTGACATAGTTACCGGAAGACTCGATCCACTCAATATCCCCCACGCGCACCAGAAACTCCTTGTCGAGTTTTTTGACCAGAAAGTGCTCGGGTGGTTTTTGTGCGATATCCGTGCTTGGTGCGGGTTCATTCTCCGCAATCAGGCTGGCTTCGCCCTTTATGCGGCTGTAAGCGAGCCGCAAGAGGTGGTAGATACCGAAGAAAAATACATAGCCCCAGGCGTCCTTGCGGTACTCGTACCAGTATTCCCGCAGCCATGGGCCAAAGTTGTAGTTACCTTCTGCGAGGGCGTACAGGAACTCACGCATTGCCACCATCAGTGATACATGCGCCGCGGAAAACAAGATGGTGGCCAGCAGGTGCCACAGGAATTGCCGGCCCATGCCGGTCAGGCGCGGTGGATTGCGGTTGAAGGCGAAAGCCAGAAAGGGAAACAGGATCAGCGTGCTGAGGGCGCTGGTGTATTCCCATACAAAGGGTTCCCACAGGTTGAGATCGGTCACGCCGTCGCGGTTGTGCTCCATCCACACCGAAGACGCATTGATGGTGTTGTTGGCAAACAGATAAACGGCCAGTGCCAGAAAGAGATACAAGGTGCGATGCCGGTCGAATCGCTCGATCCAGAGTGGGACCTGTGAAAGCGCTTGCTGGTTAGCGTGATCGCTGTACTTCATTGACATCCCTATACCGCCGTTATTCCCTGATTTCGCAGTAATTTCATCCCCAAATGCCACCGCTTATCCCCGAGGTAAGGCGGGTTGGCCTTTGGGAGCCCCCGTCAGTCGGCGCTTTGCGAGAATGCGGCGACATACCTGGTTGACGGAGCAAAATGATGACACAACCAACCACAGAGCGTCGATATGATATCGACTGGCTGCGCACTCTCGCATTCGGGGTACTGATCCTGTACCACTTGGGCATGTACTATGTGGCGGACTGGGGCTGGCACCTGAAGAGTGCGCAGACTTCGGAGTGGCTGCAGAATCTGATGATACTCTCCGGGCCCTGGCGTATGTCGCTGTTGTTCTTTATTTCAGCAATCGCACTGGCCCTGGTGCAGCGTCGAAGCGATGGCCGCAGCGGTCTGACAATGGTCCGCCGGCGGACACAACGGTTATTCACGCCGCTGCTGTTCGGCATGTTCGTGATTGTGGTGCCCCAGGTGTATATCGAAGCACTCAGCCAGGACCTGATCGCGCCGGGCTACTTCCAGTTCTGGGCCCAGTACATCAACCCGCGCACTGACCTGCTGACCGAGCACCACAGCCCCATCGGCCTGCTGACCTGGAACCACCTCTGGTTTCTGCCGTACCTGTGGGTCTACAGTTTGCTGTTGATCGTACTACGTGCGCCGCTGCATAGGCTGACGGAGAGCGAACGTTTTCAGCGGATCCCGCCAGTGGCGGCCATCTCAGCGGTGGTGCTGGTGCTGATGTTGGTTTGGCTGCTGTTACGCACAAAATTCCCCGTCACCCATGCGCTGCTGGACGACTGGTACAACCACGGGCGCTACCTGCTGGTGTTTGTCTTTGGTTACCTGTTTGCCCTGCAGCCGCGCTGGTGGCAGTTCGTGATCGAGCGGCGCTGGGTTTTCTTCTGCCTGGCGATGGTTTGCTACTTGCTGATTCTTGCTGACCGCAACGGGGTTTTTCCGACGCTCGATGCCGATGTGGCCGCGTATCCGGAAGTCCGCTTGATAGTCGGCACCGTGATAGCCCTGAATCTCTGGGCGTGGATCTTCTGTGTGGTGGGTTTTGCCGGCTTTTATCTCAATCGCCCGAGCCCATGGCTGCGCTATACCAACCCGGCCATTCTGCCCTGGTACATACTTCATCAGACTCTGATTATCGTGTTTGCCTGGATGCTAAAGCCCTTCGCATTACCCATCGGTTTCGAGGCAATAGTTCTGCTGGCGCTAACGGTAGCGGGCTGTGTCGGCGGCTACGCAATCATCCAGCGCGTGAATATCTTGCGCTGGCTGTGTGGTATGTCTCTCAGAACAGTGCCGAAAAGTGCGCCGCACGGGGCACTGGCGCACTGATAAGGCAGGACAGTTGGGGCAAACCTCGCCAGAGGAAACCACTGCAGCTGAGCCGAACACAGTCGATACGTTAATTCTTGCTATCCTGACGCAACAGGAAGATTCCAGTCTCGGTGAGCCGTGCGTTACCGGTCGATGGAGGAGGGGCCGGATATCACTAACCTGTTCCAGCATTGTGGCTAATCAATTGACTGAATAGGTGCATTATGAGCAATGATAAGACGTACAAAGGCAGCTGCTTTTGCGGCGCAGTTCAATTGACCGTCAAGGGCGAGCCCGCCGCTATGGGTTATTGCCATTGCGAGTCATGTCGACACTGGTCTGCGGGTCCGGTAAATGCGTTCATCCTGTGGAAGCCGGAGGACGTTGAGATCACCCAGGGTGCCGAGAATATCGGGACTTACAGCAAGTCACCCCAGAGCCTGCGCAAATGGTGCAAAACCTGCGGAGGCCACATATTGTCGGAACATCCCACCATGGGGCTGACGGATGTATACGCTGCCGTGATCCCATCCTTCCCCTACAAACCTGGCGTGCATGTGAACTATCAGGAAGCCGTATTGCGTATCCACGACGGCGTACCCAAGTTGAAGGATTTCCCGGCAGAAATGGGTGGCTCGGGTGAGAGCATCCCAGAGTAGCGCCGGGAATCCCGGCGGGCTCCGGTAAGAAACGGACGCCAATGCTGCGCAATACGGATCAGCGGTATGGCGTCGTGGCCATGGTGCTGCACTGGCTTATGGCGCTATTGCTGATTGGGCTTGTTGTGCTGGGGCTGTACATGAGCGGCTTGCCAGACGTGGGGTTCAACAAGCAAAAAATCCTGCTGATTTTCTATCACAAGGAATTCGGCATTCTGGCGCTGCTCCTGGCCACGGCGCGATTCGCATGGCGGGTTGGCAATGTGCTACCGCGACTGATCGTACAATTGCCGGACTGGCAGAAAGTGGTGGCACGGTTTGTCCACCTTTGTTTTTACGGCCTGATGTTTGCCTTGCCGATCAGTGGTTGGCTGATGTCTTCCGCTGCGGGGATTCCGGTGTACTTTTTCGGTTTCAGGCTGCCGGATTTAATTGCGCAGAATGAGTATCGCTTCCAGCTATTAATCGATATTCACATGTGGCTGAGTTATGCACTCATCGGTTTGATTGTGGTACATGCCAGTGCGGCACTCAGGCACCATTTCCTTTCCCGCGACAACACCTTGCGCAAGATATTGCCCGACCTGCGCCGTTAACCCAGCGCTTACCGCGCATCCTCAAGTACAAATTCCGCCACCTGCCGCAGTGCGTTTGCGACGGCAATGTTCGCCGCCACGACACCGGCGTAGGGCGTTTCCTCCCGCATGGGTTCGCGCAGTGAGAGGGTTTCACCGGCGATGACTCGATTCGACGTCCCGTCGACAAGTTGCACCCGCAGGGAAAAAACCAATGTGGCCGGCACGCTGGTGAAGTCCTGTGTGAGCGTGAGGATCTCACTGCGCAGCGCGTAGCGGTAGGAACCGAAGTGTGGTGGCGTGAGCACGGTATTGAAGGATTGGGTGTTCTCCATGGTCTGCGCCAGCAGGGGCAGCAGCATGTTCGCCGGTGATGCGCCCCATTCGTGCCGACTGAAATACTCAATTTCATGTGGCCGGGTTGTGTAGGCCATGCGCATGGTGTCGTAAACGGGATTGATGGCGGGAGGCAGTAGCAGGAGTGTGGCGGAACGGCCTTCTGCTTGCGGAAGTTCGAGCGGTAGCGTGTCGATTAGGCCCACCCGAACTTCGTTTTTGACCGGAGAAAACAGGGTGCAACCGGAAACCAGTATTGAGGCAAGTGCAGACACGAACAGTAGAGCGGCCTTGCTGTAAGACAATATCCCTTGGCGGTTTCCAATCATTCGGTCTCGCCCGGGCCGAGTGGCGGGGGACCGCTACCGCGTACAAGGATCGACGGATCGCGGTTGATTTTGTCCGTCAGTCGATTCATCGAGTGGCTGACTTTGTTTAGGGTCATCATGGTGCGATACGCTTCTGGCAGCACCTGTAGCTGGAGTGCGTTCACGGTGTCGCTGCTTGAATCCAGCAGCGGGCCGAGCCGACCGCTGGCCTGTTCGGTGTTGGTGATGATGGTGTTAAGCCGCTGCTGATTGCCGGCCAGCATGTGGCTGACCTGCTGCAGCGCGTTGATGGTTTCATTGCTGGATTCCAGTAGCGGTCCCAGCCGGCCGCTGGCCTGTTCGGTATTCGCGATGATCGCGCTAAGCTTCTCCTGGTTCTCCGCCAGCATGCGGGTGACTTGCTGCAGGTTCTCCACAGAATATTTGAAGGAGGCAATGGTTTTGTCATCCAGCAGCGTGTGCAACAGTTGCTTCAGTGTTTGCACGTTCTGGTTGACCTGGCTGATCGCCGTATCCAGGTTCACCGAGCGAGATGGCGCGCTCGGTATCTGCGGATAGCGTTTGCCGGGCGCCGCTGCAAGTGGGCCTTCGCCGGTGCCGGTGTTTTCCAGCAGGATGTACACATAACCGGTAAAGCCCCGGGTCGCGAGCCCGCGGGCGGTTATGGTGGCCACGGTTGCGCGGGAGATGGGGGCATCTTTCTCCACCTCCAGCAGAATGCGCACGGAGTGGGGCCCGGTGAGTTCGACCTCGGTTACCTTGCCCACATCCACGCCGTGGAACTCCACGGGCGCACTCGCGATCAGCCCAGATACCGGATCTTCCGTGAGGATTTGGTAGGTTGCGTAGCGGCCGGCGGTCTGCGCGTACCAGAGCCAGCACGCTAGGAGGCCGAGAAGCACCACGGTTGCAAAAGCCAATCTTGCCCGGTTCGCAATGCTGATAGTCATTGAGCGATCCTGTTCATCGGGCGTTCCTCGGCCGGTGAGATTGGCCCGGACTGCGGGCAGTCCAAGTCTAGTTCAAAATTCCCACGGAAGAATGGATATGCCGTCAACGGGATCGAGCACCCTGCAGTGCTTTGCTGAATGTTTTGACATCAGTCCTGACAGGAGAAACGGGCGGAACGAGGCTCGCTTTAACGGGCCTCGTAATTGCGGGCGGTGTTAAATGCTGTAAACAGCTTTTTGTTTAAAACAGGGTCACGAAACCGTGACCTCGGCATTCAGCGTTACCGTGGACTTGAGGGAGTTGGTCACCAGGCAACTCGCCTCGGACTTTTCCAGCAGCTTGTGCGCCTTATCTGTATCCGTACCGTCCGGCACCTGCAACTTGGCATTGATGGTAAACGCCGTGAAGCAGGTTGTACGATCGACCTTGTCGAGGGTGCCGGTGGCGCTGCATTCAAGGGCGGTCCATTCCAGCTTTGAAAATTTGGCAATGGCGCGGAAGGTGAGAATGAAACAGTCCGCGACAGAAGCCACCAGCAGGTCTTCCGGCGACCAGCGATCCCCGGGGCCATCGAACTGCGCAGGGGCGGCCGAGGGCAGGGACTCTAGGCCTTCCGCGGTCAGTGTGATTTCACCTTCACTCGCCGCACTCGCGGCCACCTTGTACTCGTGGGGAAAGGCGTCCATGGAACCTCCAACAATCAAATTACTGAGTTAAGCAGAGCAGACTCTGCGTCTCTCCGCCACAGTTGCCGGCGCTACCTGTCACGAGCGATATCGTCGGGACCACCTGGGCGCCATCTATTGGGTGGCGCCAGGCTACTGGCACCGATGGCTATCCTTCTACCAGCGTTTCGCAATGATCGAAGGAAAGTGCCCATGGAGAATACTGGCATCAAAAATATCCGCCCTGATTTCGATCAAGTCATCCAGGACATTGCCGATTATGTGATGGAATACCCCATCACCTCTGCCGAGGCATTCGA
Source organism: Microbulbifer hydrolyticus (assembly GCF_009931115.1). Lineage (NCBI taxonomy): Bacteria > Pseudomonadati > Pseudomonadota > Gammaproteobacteria > Cellvibrionales > Microbulbiferaceae > Microbulbifer > Microbulbifer hydrolyticus. The sequence continues at coordinate 2,026,413 of NZ_CP047491.1, forward strand.
TACCGCGCGCAACTGCCTGATGGACACCCTGGGCTGTGGCTTACTGGCGCTAAGCTTCCCCGAATGCACCAAACACCTCGGGCCGATTGTCGACGGTACTGTGGTGCCGAACGGTGCCCGTGTGCCGGGTACCGACTTGCGTCTCGACCCGGTCAAGGCTGCGTGGGATATCGGCTGCTGCTTGCGCTGGCTGGATTACAACGACACCTGGCTGGCGGCAGAGTGGGGCCACCCCTCGGACAACCTCGGCGCAATTCTAGCGGTGACCGACTACCTTTCGCAGAAGCACGTCGCTCATGGAGTAAAACCCTTCACCATGCGCCAGGTGCTGGACGCCATGATTCGTGCCCATGAAATCCAGGGTGTGCTGGCGCTGGAGAACAGCTTTAACCGGGTCGGGCTGGACCATGTGCTGCTGGTCCGCGTTGCCTCGGCCGCCGTGGCCACCACGTTGAAGGGCGGTAACCGTGAGCAGGTAATGGCGGCGCTGTCACAGGCCTGGGTGGACGGCGGTGCGTTGCGCACCTATCGCCATGCGCCCAACGCCGGCTCGCGCAAATCCTGGGCTGCGGGTGATGCCACCAGTCGTGGTGTGCGCCTGGCGGATATCACCATGCGCGGCGAGATGGGTATTCCGGGCGCGCTCACTGCCAAACAGTGGGGCTTTTACGACGTACTGTTCAGCAAGACTGTTGCGGACCAGCAACTGAAGCCGGAGGCTGAGCGTCAGTTCCAATTTCCCCAGGGCTACGGCAGCTACGTGATGGAAAACATTCTGTTCAAGCTCTCGTTCCCCGCCGAATTCCATGCCCAGACCGCCTGCGAGGCCGCGGTACTTCTACATCCTCAGGTAAAAGATCGCCTCGACCAAATCGACCGCATCGCAATCACCACCCACGAATCTGCCATCCGCATTATTTCCAAGTCGGGCCCACTGGCCAATCCGGCTGATCGCGACCACTGCCTGCAGTACATGACGGCGGTGCCACTGATTTTGGGCGAGCTGCAGGCGGAGTACTATGAAGACAGCTTCCATCGGGCGCATCCGGAGATTGACCAGCTACGGAACAAGATGGAAGTGGTGGAGGAGCCACGTTACTCGGCGGACTATCTGGATCCGGCCAAGCGCTCCATCGCCAATGCGCTACAGGTGTTTTTCAAAGACGGTAGTGCCACGGAGAAAGTCGCAGTTGAATATCCGGTAGGGCACCGACGCCGCCGGGAAGAGGGAATACCTCTGCTGGAAGATAAGTTCCGGACCAGCCTGGCGAGCCGTTTCCAGCCAGACCGGTGTGATGCGATTTTCGCGCTGTGCAAGGACCAGAAAGCGCTGGAGGCAACACCGGTCAATGAATTCATGGATTTAATGGTGATTGAGCGGAGCGGGCAGGTGTGAGAGATGGGGGGATCGATTAGGGTTGCCCTTGATAGCGCATCACTGAAATATCCCGCCCCTGCTTACGGTAGGTATGGAAGCGGTCAAGGATCGCGGAGGGCAGCGCATCGGGTTCTGTCTCCACAAACCCGAGTGAAGCGTACAATGGCATCAGGTGCTGGTAGGGAAAGGTGAAGGTCTGTTCGCCATACTTCTCCGCCATGTGGTTCAGTAACAGGCGTGCTACGCCATGGCCTTGATTGTCTGGTGCTACCGCCACCCCCGCGAGTAACTGGCTGTCGGTCAGGGGCCTGAGGATGCCGCAGGCGATAATCTGCCGCTGGGCATCGCGGATCACCATACACGGCTCATTGCGCCGCGCTTTACCGCGAAATTTGTGAGTGCGGTAGAATTTGTTCGCCAACGGCATCTCGGCATCGGAGAGCCAGTGCGCGGTGCACGAATCGATCGAGAAATCCTGATCTTCAGCCATTCTTTACCAACTGCATTTCCAAACTATGTCGCGCGAACTCTGCCCAACCTGCCAACGTCCGCTGAAGGTCTGCTATTGCAGCGCACTGGTGCACATCGCCAATCGTATTGAGGTGCTGATCATACAGCACCCACTGGAACAGAGGCATCCGTTCAACACCGGGCGTATGGCGCACCTGTGCCTGAAGAATAGCGAACTGGTGGTGGCGGAGCGGCTGCCCGATACCGAACTGGCGGCGCTTCTCAAACCCGGGGCGGCACTGCTGTATCCATCCCTGAGCTGGTTGCCGGAAGTAGAACAGATTGTGCCCGGTACAGCGCAGGCGGAGGCGCTGGAGCAGCTGGTGGTGATTGATGCAACCTGGCGCAAGTCCAAGAAAATGCTGCACCTGCATCCGATGCTGCAGCAGTTACCGCGGCTAAGCTTTGCAGGCGAGCTGCACTCCAACTATCAGATCCGCCATTCCTCGCTTGAGAACAGCCTGTCAACGATTGAAAGCATTGCGATGGCATTGGAAACACTGGAAGAGGGGGCTGATTTCAAAGGTATGCTGCAGCCCTTTCAAAAAATGGTTTCTCTGCAGACAGGCCACTTGACCGACTGATCTGTCGAGAATTTGTCATTTTCCGTGCTGTCGATTGCACATCGAGGAATTCTTCGTTGCAATCTTGTCGCTAGTCATGGAATATTTTATTCGTTAGATCCTCTGTACATCCGATAACGAATAAGAGTGAACCATGGCAAGACGACTTCCCGCGCTGCTGAGTGTATTCCTTATCCTCTTCAGTCCCTTTTTACTTGCAGCAGATGGCGATGACGCATACCTGAAGTACCAGGTTCCCGGGCTCGATAAGCCGGCGATTCGTCAGGCGGACATCCTGCCGTTAGTGCAGGCGCTGCAAAATTCTGAGCTGCTGCGTGTCGAGGAAATTGCGCACTCATATGAAGGTCGGCCCATTATCAGCGTCGGCATTGGCAATGGCGCTACGCGGGTGATGATGTGGTCGCAGATGCATGGCGACGAGCCGACCGCTACGGCGGCTCTGTTCGATCTTCTCGCCTATATCACCGCACCAGAGCAGGCCGAGTGGCGCGAAGGGTGGATGGATGAACTCACCCTGATGATGGTCCCCATGCTGAATCCGGACGGGGCCGAACGCAATACTCGCCACAACGCGCAGAGCTTTGATGTGAACCGTGATGCGAAAGCACTGCAGTCGCCGGAAGGGCGTGCGCTGATGGCACTGGCCAAATCCTTCAAGCCGGATTTCGGTTTTAACCTGCACGACCAGAATCGTCACTATGGCGTTGGCCACACCGACAAGATGGCGACGATTTCCGTGCTGGCCCCGGCCTATAATGAGGCGCGCGAGGTCAATGACAGCCGTGCGCGGGCCATGAAGCTGATTGGTTTGCTGGTTCAGGAAGTTGCCCCATCTATCGATGGTCATATCGCCAAGTACGATGACACCTATGCGTGGCGCGCCTTTGGCGACACTTTCTCGGAAATGGGTATCAGCACCATTCTGATCGAATCCGGCGCCCACCCGAATGACCCCAACCGCCAGGTTGCGCGTCGTGCGAATGTCGAAATGCTGGTGACGGCCATCGACAGTATCACCAGCCGTAGCTACGAGCCCGTCGCTGTCGCAGCTTATGAGCAGATTCCCCTGAACCGCGATGATGCGTTTGTGGATGTGAAAATTGCCAATGTGCGTGCGGGTGCTGGCGATAATGCCTACCGGACGGATATCGCGATCAATCATCGCTATGGATCCGTCAAGGTGGTGGATGTCGGTGATCTCTCCAACCTGTACGGCGCGCTGAGTCTCGATGCCGACGGCGCGCGCTATCAGCCAGCAAAGCCCTATCAACTCGAAAAAGCACTGGAGTTGACGGACCAGCGCTATCTGGAACTTCTGCGTGATGGCTACGGTTACTTCGTAGGTGACACTGAATTGCTGGTGAAGGAGACCCGGTGGCCAGTGGTGGTGAATCCGGGAAATCCCCCGGGTGAGCGGCCTGCGCGTCGCCAGAGTGCCACCTTCCTGCTCAGTGATGACACGGGGGTACGCCTTGCGGTACTCGATGGCGCGGTCGTGGATGTGCGTGGTGGCAATCTCCTGGGGCTGGCCCTGTGAATGGGCCAGTCCCGACAACTGGAGCGAATACAGTGGCCGTCGCTGAGGGCCTCTCATAGGAAGTAGTAACGTTGGAAATCGTAGATTTACGCGCGGTACCGGAATGCATTGATGTGCTGGCGTTCTGGCACTATCAGGAGTGGAGTAGCCTCTATCCAGAGGAAACAGAGCAGGATTTCGCGGCTGAGTTGCGCAATTGTCTGCAACAGGCCGCGGTTCCAACAACATTCATCGCCTTGGAACATGGCGAGCCGGTTGGCTCTATCAGCCTCCTTGCCCGGGACATGGAAATCGACGAGCCCTGGGGGCCATGGCTCGCCAATTTCTACGTGCGGCCGGAATTTCGCAGTGGCGGAATCGGCAGGAAATTGATCGAGACATTGCTGGCCCACGGCCGCGCGAACGCCATTGCGGGCCTGTATCTGTTTAAACCGCATACGAAAGCGTACTACGAGCGCCTGGGGTGGCAGACCGTTAGGACCACGGAATACCAGGGCGAGACCGTCGACATTATGTATCGGGCCCTCTGATTCTTGCTCGCTACTATTACCCTTTCCAATAGGAAACTGGCCTCGGCTTCCCTACAATACGCCGCCATTCCTCCAACCGAGCTCCTACCGTGACCACTTCTGACGCCCAGCACCCCCGCGACTTCCAGTCCCTGCCACTAGAGCCGGCCCTCCTGAAGAACCTGGAGGACCTCGGCTATACGCGCCTGACGGAAATTCAGGCGGCGGCGCTGCCGGCGATCGTGGAGGGCAGGGATGTGATCGGCCAGGCCAAGACCGGCTCGGGCAAGACCGTGGCTTTCGGCCTGGGGCTGCTGCACAAGCTGCGGGTGGACCGCTTCCGCGTGCAGTCGCTGGTGCTCTGTCCCACCCGGGAATTGGCGGACCAGGTGGCACGGGAGCTGCGCAAGCTGGCGCGGGCCGTTCACAATATCAAGATCCTGACCCTGTGCGGCGGTATGCCGTTCGGCCCGCAGATTGGCTCCCTCAAGCACGGTGCGCATATCGTGGTGGGCACGCCTGGCCGAATCGAGGACCACCTGCGCAAGGGCAACCTCGACCTGAGCCATGTAGACACGCTGGTACTGGACGAGGCCGACCGCATGCTGGATATGGGCTTCCAGGCGGTACTGGACCAGATCCTGGCGGAGCTGCCCAGGCAGCGCCAGACCCTGCTGTTCTCCGCCACCTACCCAAAGACCATCGATGCGCTGGCTGCCCGTGTCCTGCAGGATCCGGTAAAGGTAGAAGTGACCGCGGCACACACCCAGAGCACCATCGAGCAGAACTACTACCGGGTGGAAAATAACGAGGCACGCCCGGCTGCGCTGTACCAGCTGCTGGCCAATTACGATGCCTCCTCCGCACTGGTGTTCTGCAATACCAAGAAAGAAACTGAGGAGGCCGCCCAGGCCCTGAAACGCTCCGGTTTCGCCGCGCTGGCCTTGCACGGGGATATGGAGCAGAAAGATCGTGACTGCACCCTGGCACTGTTTTCCAACGGCAGTGCTTCCATTTTGGTAGCGACGGACGTGGCCGCACGGGGGCTGGATATCGAAGAGCTGCCGGTGGTGGTGAATTACCATCTCTCCCGCGACCCGGAAGTGCACGTGCACAGGGTCGGTCGCACCGGGCGGGCAGGGCAGAAGGGCGTGGCCCTGTCGCTTGTCAGCAAAAAGGAAATCTACAAGCTGGAGCGGCTGGAAGAGCTGATGCAGCAGAAGATCACCCTGCAGGAAGTACCGGAACTGCCCAGAGCGTTCGCACCCACGCGCCCGCTAATGTCTACCCTGCAGATCGACGGCGGTAAGAAACAGAAAGTCCGCCCCGGCGACGTGGTCGGCGCCCTGACCGGCGAAGGCGGCATCGACGGCCAGCAGATCGGCAAGATCCAGCTGTTCGACTTCTCCACCTTTGTCGCTGTCGAGCGTCCGGTTGCCAAAAAGGCCCTGAAAAAGCTCGCCGATGGGAAAATCAAAGGCCGCAAGTTCCGCGCGCGTATTGTGGGTGTCTGAGAGTTTTAGCTGGATGCTGCCGGCGGTAAGGCGCCGCTGACCGTCGCCGTACCGCGCACGGCAGGATTTGGCGCCTCGGGTTCGGTACAATTCGTGTCTCCCGAGACCTCTTGCCTCATTTATTTCCTGACCTAAGGAGTCACCTGTGAAATTCCGATCCCAAGTTGCGCGGATTGCGGCTGCGCTATTGGTGTGCCCGCTGGCCGCGATAGCCGATGTCTCACCCGTTGCGCAAAAGACTGCAGAATACGCGGTGGAGCAATACGAAGCGGCGATGACCGACACCCTCGCCGATTTGGTGCAATTCAAGACAGTCGCACGGGAAGACCTGCCACTGGAAGAGAACCCTGAGTTCACCGGTTTCAAGCGCGCCCTGTGCGACAAGGCTGACGCTCTGGGACTGGAGTGTGAGGACCACGGTTACGTGGTGATTGTTGCACTGGGGGACGGCAAAGAAAAAATTGGCATTGTCACCCATGGCGATGTGCAGCCAGCCAACCCGGATAAGTGGAAGAAGAGTCCATTTGAACTGGATCGAACCAGTGAGCCAGGCAAGCTGATCGCTCGTGGGAGCGAGGATGACAAAGGCCCGATTGCCACCGCCCTCTATGCGATGAAGGCAATCAAGGACAAAGGCGTGCCGATGAAACGGCGCGTGGAGCTGATTGTCTATCTGGCGGAGGAGTCTGATTGGGAGCCGCTGAAGATATTCCTGAAAGATTACGACATGCCCACCTACAACATCACCATCGACGCGGATTACCCGGTGGTGACTGCAGAGAAAGGTTGGAGTGAAGTGCGTGCCACATTTGCTGACGCCCCGGTTACGGACAAGAACAAGCCCTATCTGAGTGAGTTTCACGGTGGCTACTTCGGGAGCCAGGTGCCGGATGAGGGCCACGCCAGTATCGTCAATCCAACCCCTGAGCTGGGAAAGGGGATCCGTGCCCGCGCTGCCAAGCATCCGCAAGTGAAGTTTGAGTTCGCGCAAAAGCAGGGGGTGCTGGAAATCACCGCCCGCGGTGTGGCCACCCACAGCTCCGAGCCGGAACACGGTATCAATGCGATTGCTTTCCTGGCCGACGCGCTTGGGGATTACGATTGGCCGGCTAACGCTGCCGGCGCCACGGTGCGCTACATCAACGGCCTGATTGGCACGGGCATCACCGCGGAACAGTTTGGTGATATCGCCTATAGCGATGACTTTATGGGGCCAATGACTGGCGCTCTCACCATGGTGAAAGTCAGCGACAAGGGGCTGACAAGTCACCTGAACCTGCGCCGCCCCACCGGCAAGACTGCCGAGTTACTGGAAAAGCAGATCCACAGTGCCATCGAAAACTGGCAGAAGGAGAGCGGTATCCAGTTGGCAGAACTGGGTGTGCATTTGGGGGAACCCTATCGCGCGGATAATGCACCGCATGTAGAGCCACTGCTGCAAGTATTTCGCCATTTTACCGGTATTGAAGATGCGGGTCCGGTATCTATCGGTGGATCCACAAATGCCAAACTGTTGCCGAATGCGGTTAGCTTCGGGCCGTCAATGCCCGATAAGGCCTACACCGGCCACTCAGAGCACGAATTCATCACCGTGGATCAATTTCGCCTGAATCTGGAAATGTACACGGCGATGATGATCGAGATCTCGAATCTGTAGGTTTTTCGGGTATCTGACGGCGGCAGGTGTGGGTACTAATAGGGAGCATCACTGGCGTAGGCATGCCTTCAAAATCACCATATTGGGCAGATGAGGCTTTATTGTCCGAAGTTTGTTGTTCGGAAAACATGTATTTTGTCTGCTCGGGTTTGGCTTGCTCATGATGGTACTCGCCATCGCTAACCTTTTTCGACTTCTCTACCTTCGTTGCAGTCGAGCGGTCGGTTGTCAAGAAATCGCTGAAAAACTTGGCGGACGGGAAGCCCAAGGAACGCAAGTTTCGCGCGTGTATTATTGGAGTGTGATGTCATATTCCTAGCGTGTTACGAAATCAGGGACCAATACAAATGTTTATTTATGACAAGGAATGAGTTGTAAGTGGGACACCGGGTTAGGCCTCCAATTTTGGCCCGCGTTTTTGGACCATTGATTTTTGTTATCGGTGCTCCTACAGCTGTCGCAGTATTCGCCATGGAGCTGTATCAGCTTGTTGCGCATTGGGCCGACGATGTCCTTATGTTTGATAAGGGCGCTTTCTATTTGCTGGGTGTTGGTTTGGGTATGATGGCGCTCGCCATCGTCACCGTGCAGGAGGGGTGGTTTGGCCGCACTTTAAGCAAAGCACAGGCTGCTCTGTTAACTCGATTGACCATTGTGGGGGTTGCGTTAATTCCAATTGCTCCAAATGTTGCACATTATTTGGCCGATGAGCTTTTGAGAAGTGATGGGTATGTCGTGTGTGAACCGGCATCACATCAATGGCGTTTCGTTAGAGATATTGTGTATATAAAGCCGACCGTGGAGTGCAGTAGTAGTCTTCGGGATCGCGTTCTTGATGCGTCTCACTAGTGCGGTACGACATTGTTGGAGTTTCACTGGCTGTTAAAAAAACTAGCCTCCTTCCATCATTCGACCAGTCGCAAAAGTAAAAAAAAGGCCGCCTAAATCGCCGGGGGAAGCGGGCGGCCTCAAAACATGTGCGGAACGCGTTCATAAGGGAACGCGGTCAGATCAGAAACTCCAGCGAACGCCCACCTCGGCCATCCAGCTCTCGTTTTCGATTTCGAAATTTGCCGGCAGCAGGTTGGAGCTGATTTCCAGATCTTCGGTTTGACGCCAGCGCAGACCACCGAAATATTCCAGCTGATCATTACACTGATAGTTCAGGCCAGCCATAAGCTGGTAAGCCAGCACGCTGTCGTCATCGTCGATGATTGAAACGTTGGACGGGCTGTAATCCACATCGACCCAGGCATTACCGATACCCGCGCCGAGGTAGGGGTTGAGCGCCCATCCTGCGTCAAAGTCGTAGAAGGCATTGAAGAACAGGTAGTCGGCAGTGAAGTCACCTCTGCCATCGTTTACCAGGTCGGCGACGGAAATTCCGAGGTTGCCCGGCGCTCCGCTGACCAGTACCCCGGCATCTTCGTCACCGAGAGCGATACCTGCCGCGGACACGCCATAGTGCCGGTCAACATCATGGCTGGCATAGGCGTATTCCGCTTCGAATCGCATCTGCCCGGCGCGCCAGCCCAGAGCCAGATTCACACCGGCGCCGCTGTCTACATCGGTTTTCCAGCGGACATCGGTACCTGCGGGCAGGGCGACCCCAGCCGGAATGGTCGTGCCCGGTCCAGTGATAAATTCCTGAGTGAATACACCGTCATTTATGGTGTCATCCATATTGTTGTAGCTGAGTGTGCCGCTGACATAAAAACCGTCGGCCAGTGCAGCCGAGGAAGATAAGGCGAGGGCGACAGCAACGGCTGTGGGTGTTCTCTTAAACATCTAGCACTCCAGATCAACTGATAAAGGTATCGAAGCTTACGCTTTGGTGATTTGTCTGGATCTGTGAAAATCCTGTTAGCGTTTTATAGTGCGCCTCTTTTCACATCTTCATATCAATCTACCAAAACTCCTGATCCAACTTCACAAACGGACCGTAAGCATATGATCGACGAATCAGTTGGAAGTACCTCCCTTTATAAACCGCGCCAATGGGGTAAGCTGAAAGCACTCCCCGAATGACGGTCTTCAAAAAGAAGCTATGAACGACGCCCTGATTCAGGCACACGATCTCAGTCGGTCCTACCGCAACGGCCGTGAACAGATCAGTGTGCTTAGCCGCTTGTCTCTCGAGCTGCGGCGCGGTGAAGCAGTAGCAGTGATCGGACCTTCCGGCTCGGGAAAAAGCACACTATTGAACCTGCTGAACGGGCTGATAGCGCCAGATAGCGGCGCGCTACGAGTGTTTGGGCGACCGCGCGATCAAATCAGTGAAAACGACTGGGCCGAGCTGCGCCGTACTCGCATTGCCACGCTATTCCAGGATGGCAACCTGATACCCACCCTTACTGTGGCCCGCAATATCGCTTTTCGCGCCGGGCTCGCGGGATTGCAGCAGCATAACGGCGCGGAACTATTGGAGCAGCTGGGGATAGCCGATATTGCACGTCGCTACCCCGATCAAATTTCCGGTGGCCAGCGACAGCGGGCTGCACTGGCCTGTGCTTTTGTGATGCAACCAGAGTTAATCCTTGCGGATGAACCTACCGGCAGTCTGGATTACGCCTCCGCACAAAAAGTTGCACCATTGTTCTTCGACGCGATTCGCGAGCGCGCGCTCGGCGCCTTGATCGTCACCCATAATCCGGAACTGGCCCAGCGCTGCGACCGGATCCTCGAACTGCGCGAAGGAGCTCTGCGTCCATGGGACTCGGCAGTGTCTTCCTGAGCCATTACCGGCGTCATCCAATACAGCTGGCCGGGTTACTGCTTATCCTGCTGTGTGCGGCGGCGCTGTGGAGCGGTGTGCGATCTCTCACCGGCGCTGCGGAAGAGGCCGTGGACCGTTCGCGGGCGGCGCTGGAGCCGCTCCTGAGTATTGTGCGCGAGGATGGCCGGGCGGTGGGCGTGGAGGATTTTGCGCGCCTGCGAAGAGCGGGGTTTTGTGCTTCGCCACGTCTTGAAGTGCGTTTCAGCGCTCCCGAGACACCGGTTGTGGTGGGTATCGACCCGTTCAGTGCGGGGTGTCTGCGACAATACAGCGAGCGACAGCGCGCGGATGACCCGGGCGCGGAGGCGATTGCACAGCTGATCACTGAACTGGATAGGCCAACGCTGCTTGGCAGCGCGGCAGACCTGGCGCGTTGGCAGGATCTTTCACTACCGGATACCGTGGGCTACCAGTTACGTGAAGCGGAGGGCCTGCCGGCAGCCGAGCTACTCACCGATATTTCCGTGGCGGCCCAGCTGGAACCGGCGGGCCGCGGCACGCTCTCTATCCTGATGCCATCGGCGGAAGCCGAGAAAAAACCTTTGCCCGAGGGCTACCTCGGCCGGGTCCAGGATTATGGTGTGGAACCCGATCCACTGGTGGACGCTTTTCTGTTGAGTCTCGACGCCCTCGGTGCACTGGCACTCCTGGTGGCGGCGTTGCTTGTTCGGGCCGTGTACCGGTTTGCGCTGGAGCAACGGCGTCGGAGTCTGGAAATTCTGGTTCGGCTTGGCGTGCCACCGATACGGCTGAGGTCCGCGCTTATTGTGGAAGTAATGATCGTCGCGTTGGTCGGCGGCACCATCGGCATGTGGCTGGGGGAGCAACTGGCATCGGTAATGGCGGGCGGATTCCAGAGTACGGTCCAGGGCCTGTTCAGTGTCGATTCGCTCGGCACAAGCACGCCCACGGCGAAAACCTGGTTGGGAATGGTGCTTATTCTGGCGGTAGTGGTGGCCTGGGCCTGCGCTGATCTGTTGTGGTTACGGCGGCCGTCGGGGGGCTGGGAGCAGGTTACCCACTTGCGCTGGCTTGCGGCTGTGCTTTTGATGGGTTCATCGCTGACGGTTTTGTTACTGACGGGGAAGCTCTGGCTGATATTCCTGTCTACCCTGGGGTGCCTGATCGGCGTCGGTCTGTTGCTTCCGATGATATTGAACCGGGTACTGGCGCGTGCCGAACGCCATTGTTCCCGGCCACTGCTGGAGTGGTCCTGCTCCGAGATGCGCGCACTCTGCCGGCTGTTGCAACTACCGCTTACTGCCCTGGCCTTCGCTATTGCCACTACGATTGGCGTGCATGCCATGGTGACCGGCTTCGAATCCACTTTTGCCCGCTGGCTTGATCAGCGCCTGCAGGGCGATCTCTTTCTGGATCCGGGCCGATCCGTGAACACGCTGGAAATCACCGCAAAGCTACAGGGATTGCCCGGGGTAACGAATGTATTGCCGATGGTGCGGGGGCGTGGCGTAGTGGGGGAGCTGCCGGTGGATGTGATGGCAGTTGATCCGGCCTCACCGCTGCTGAGCGACTGGCCGTTTCTCGATGCCGCCCCCAACCACTGGGCGGCACTGGTCACCGAAGGTGTAATGATCAACGAGCAATTGGCTCGCCGGCTGTCATTGGCGGTTGGTGACCGCCTGATATTCCGCCTCGGCAAGGAGCGGTTTACTCGCGCAGTCATCGGCATTTATGCAGATTATGGCAGGCCAGAGGGCGAGCTCCTGTTACCTATCGCGGCGTTACCGGACGCGCTGCCCGGTCACTACACAACGTTTGCGCTTGCTGCGAGCGAACTCACTAAAATGCCATGGCGTGACTGGCCGCAAAAATATCCGTGGCTGGCGGGCAGCCAGTTGCGTGACCAGAAAGGCCTGAAGCAGGCGGCCAATGCCGCCTTCGATCGCACATTTCAGATCACCCGCATGCTGAATACACTGGTGTTGGCGCTGGCAGGCACTGCGCTGGCGTTGATGGGATTGGTTATTTTTCGGTTACGTCAGAGCAGCTATACCCTGCTGCATGTTTACGGAGTGCACAGAGGCAGTCTGCGTCGGCGCCTGATCGCCCACAGCATACTGGTTACCGGTTTGCTCGCTGTGCTGGCCACCCCGCTGGGCGTTTTTCTCGGATGGGTGCTGGTAGCGAAGGTGAACCCCTCTGCCTTTGGCTGGGCACTACCTCTGCATCTCTATCCGGGATTCTGGCTTCAGGTGTGGCTGGCATGCCTGGTGATCGGGGCATTGGTCGGTGTGCTGGTGGGCAACCCGGTCCGGCTGGAGACCCTGAAAAATGAATAGACGGGTAACAAAAAAGCTGCGACTGCTGCTTGCAGCGCTTTTATTTTTAGTCGCTTGCTCAGACGATCCGGATGGCAAAACATCGATTGCGGCGTTAACCGATCCGCCGGAAGGCTTTCGTCAGGCCACACCGGGCATGACCATTAATCTGCCGGAGGACATGGGGCCACACCCGGCATTTCGCCTCGAGTGGTGGTATCTCACCGCAAACCTGAAAAGTGCCGATGGCCAGCGGTTTGGTGTGCAATGGACGTTATTCCGCAATGGTATTCGCCCTGGACCCTTTGCAGGGGACGGACGTGGCTGGCAGCGAAATGAGCTATGGCTTGCCCATGCTGCCCTCAGTCGTCCGGATGAACACCGCTTCGCAGATCGCGCGGCCCGCGGCGGCACCGGCCAGGCCGGGGTAACGGCGCAACCATTCAGCGTCTGGATTGATCACTGGAAGCTACAAAGCCAGACGAAGGATACGTGGGAACTGCACGTCGATGGGGAGGACTTCAACTATCGTCTGAAGATTCAACCACAGTTCCCTGCGGTGCTAAACGGCGAGCGCGGCTTCAGCGCAAAATCGTCCGGCGGCGGTGGCTCGATGTACTTCAGTCATCCGTTACAGATAATTGGCGGTGTGGTGGAACTCCATGGTGAAAAATTTGAGGTAAGTGGGCAGGGCTGGTTCGACCGTGAGTGGAGTAGCCAGTATCTGAAGCCGGATCAGCGTGGCTGGGACTGGATGGCGCTGCACCTGGATGACGGGCGTCACCTGATGCTATTCCGGGTTCGCGGTGAAGATGATTTCTATTCGGGTACCCTGGTTTCCGAAGATGGCCGTAGTCGCACCCTGAGCGTCGATGAATTCAGCCTTATGCCTGAAGAATATCGCGCTAGCCGTTTTGGTGACGTGCCTGTGGTGTGGCAGCTGCGAGTGCCTTCCGTTTCGTTGAATCTGACAATTCGCTCCTGGCCCGGCGATTACTGGAACCCGGGGACCCTGGGATACTGGGAAGGGCCGGTTACGGTCAGCGGCAGCCATACCGGTGAGGGCTACCTGGAAATGACGGGCTATGAGAAATGATACCCGCTCCAAATATCTATGTGGTGGCTCTTTGCAGTGATTTTCGCGGTGGTTTTCGTGATGGTTTTCGCGATGCGGCGCCCCTCGGCGGGGCGCCGCTCATAAAAATACAACAGGAAAATGATCGCTTACGGGCAGGCCGAAACCTTTTCCCAATAGCCCGGGTCGCTTTCCAGCAAAGTGCTGGTGGCGGGGAACCAGAGCGAACTTGACCCAAGAGCATCGCCGGATCCCACTGCGCACGCGCTGGCAGTGAACAGGGTTCCGCACTCTACTGCGCGACCAGCGCTGATGTGTGCAGTATTCGTGGCCGTTTCACAGGCTGCGGCGATTTCTGCTTCAAGGATTTTGAGCTCACTGGCATTGCCTGCTTCATCCATGGCCTGAACCTTGACTTCATATGTTCCTGCATCCGGTGCATTTGCTACACATTCAAACGTATCCACACCCGAGCAGTTGAAGCTCAGCTCAGAATTGATCCGGATTTCCGCTGCATCGCCGTCTTTGTCGCTGGTGTTGCCAAAAACCCGTACCTCGTAGCCGGTAATTGCCAGTTCCAGTGTATCGATCTCCGGTGGCTGGGATACTGGCAACAGGGTAACGCTATAGCTGTTAGAGATGGCTTCGTTTCCATTCGCATCTTGGGCGCGCGCGAAAAAGGTGTATTCCCCTGGTTCCCCGGTCAGGGAAAAAGTGGTAGCGAAGGTATGGTTGTCCGCATCGAATACGATTGCGCTGTCCGGTTGCAATTTCTGGTCACCGTCGTATTCAAGTTCAATTGTGACAACATCGTCATCGATATCAAAGAACGTTGCGTTGATCCGGACAAGGTCGGGCTCGATACGGCTCCAGCCAAAATTATCTCGTCGGGGTGCATGGTCCCAATGGCTTCGAGTTACGTTGATGGTGCGCAATTGAAGGACGCTGGCGTTGTTGCTGCCGTCGAACGCCTGATAGGTCTTGGTGTACGACCCTTCCGTGCTGGTATCGGGGCTTGCGCCTTCCCTGACCCACGGGAAATCGTCGAGATCGTCATCGACCTGATAGCCTGGTTCCGCATAGTAGTCGCCTATCTCTATCTCCGTGGTGCTCGGGCCAATGAGAGTCAGTGTCGGCGCCACGGTGTCTGTAATGATTTCCACCTGCTGTTCATCGACCACGGTATTGCCGTCGCTATCGGTAAAGGTTGCCGTAACGACGTACTGGCCGTCGCGAGAAGGGTCCACATTGTGTGTGAAGTTCTCTCGCGGCAGGGCCTGGAACCCGTCCTTCAGGTCCACCGTGTATGCGCTTGGATAAAAATTCCAGTCATCCCGGCGGTAGGTGCGTATGCTGCGCCGCTCAGCGGAGGTCGCGGTGTGCAGGTAATTCCCGTTGGGCTTGCCTTCAAATTCAATCACTGGAAGCTCCGGGCCTGCGATCCCGACCAGGCGGAACGCACTGCTTTGTGTCTCGTTACCCGCACTGTCCGCCACACGGTAGTGAACCGCTTGTATGCCCGTGGTGCTGGTGTCGATGGGTGTATAGGTTACGGCGTCAGTAATGTCGCCATCCAGAACATCCCAGCCGACATATCCCGGATCTTGCCAGGGCTGGCCGGCGGGATGCAGGAATGCATCACACCACCAAAAATTGCAGGCGGGGCCGAGCAGTGCGAGTCGCGGTGGTTCGTCGTTCGCAAGAACGGTAATTTTTTGCACCCAGGGTACGGCACGCATGTTGCCGCTATCGGTAGCGGAAAAGCGGCGCAGGTAGTGACCGGATTGCTGGGTGTCGGGCATGCCACTGTCAGCGAGTGCCTGGGAGATATCGCCGTCCTGACGGTCGCTCGCCGAGAGAATTGGCTGTGGAGCTGTATCGCCCCGGCGGAGGTACACTTGCTGTGCTGACTCGCTAACAAGGGTGGGTGGTGTATTTGAGGGTGGACAGCTATTCGCGCTGCTGTAAAAGCCTGGCTCTGGGTTATACAGCACAACCTGCTGCGTCGCGTAGTTGGTGCCGATATATTCATTACTGCCCAGGGCACAAAAATTGACGTAGGTGCCAGCGCAATAACCCGCGCGTCCGGCGAGGAAATGGTTCATCGGTGTGGCCGAAAAGCTCGGGCATTCGCTGGATGGTATATGGGTCAGTGCACGATAAAGATTGAGTCGTCCACTATTGAGAGTCACGCCAGCGAGTGATGTTACCGGTTCGGCGCTCTCGATCAGCACTGCTCGCAATTCTTCGACGCTGATATCCGGGAATTCAGCGGCCACCAGCGCGGCGGCTCCCGCAACAAAAGGGGAGGCCATGGAGGTACCGCTGAAACGTTCATAGCCGCCCCCGGGTACCGTTGACAGTATTTCTACACCGGGCGCTGCGATATCGGCACCGGTTTCTCCATGGTTTGAAAACGAAGCGCGCTTATCACTGCGCGTGTTGGCCGCTACGGAAATTACATTCGGGTGGTCGATTGTTGCGGGGGAGGTTACCTCCATTGATGTATCCGAATTCAACCCGTTATTGCCTGCAGCGGCAACGAACAGCATTCCAGCGTCATTTGCATAGCCAATGGCATCAGCTACCGGGCGGTTAAAAATACTTTCGGCAACCGAGTCAGTGAATACTGCTCCATAGGAGTTGTTGGATACCTTTGCGCCCATATCAGCTGCATAGAGAATCCCTTTAACAATGTCGGAGGTGTATGCGAAGTTGGACTCGTCGGAAAACACTTTGACTGCCATCAATTTCGTGCGCCAGGCAACGCCGGTTACACCAGTATTGTTGTCCCCAGAGGCGCCGATAATCCCTGCCACATGGGTGCCATGGCTGTTGGCATCCATCGGATTGCCATCTTTGTCTGCAAAGTCATAGCCGTGGACGTCATCGACAAAACCGTTTCCATCGTCGTCGATGTTATTGCCAGGGATCTCGCCGGGATTGGTCCACATATTTTCGGCAAGATCCGGGTGGGTATAGTCGATGCCACTATCGATTACCGCGACGATAATGTCTTCTGCATTGGTGCGGACAGACCAGCCCCTTTCTGCGTCGATGTCAGCGCCGGCGACGCCGTTTTCCTGTCCATCGTTATGCAGTCCCCATAATTCAGGCGAGTAATCATTTGGCAAGGATTGCAGCTGGAACTTGGAGTTTGGTGCTACATATTCGATATCCGGGGATTTTCTGAGATCCTCGAAGCTTAACCCGGCACTGGTGGCGCTTTCGAAGGTGACGAGCTGCCAAGGGGATAGTTGCTGGCTGAATGACTGTAGATATTTGGCTGGAGAGTACAGTGTCTGCATCGAAGTGAATGCATAGGGCTGTAATAATTGGTTCCAGATGGTTTTGCTGGTCCCTTCGCGAAATTTCACCAGCAATTGTCGGCTTGCAAGGTGTGATGATGTGGCGGTAGGTAGTGGGAAGGTTAAATCAGGTTCTGGTTCCGCCTCAGTGGCAGCGATATCGTACGAGTTGGAAAACTGGAGGAATGTGATAAGGCACAACGCGGCCGGCAATCTCATGTCATACTCCCTTTTAGATGACAATTGCTTGGGATTGGTGCGCTTCAGAGTTGCTCTATTACCATCTGGCTTCCCTTTTGAGGCACGTGAAAACTCTCACTATCGGCGGCGCCATTATATTCTTGCCGATCTTATTTGCCCTGATACCTTCGTATTACATCCCTTGGTCGTACACGTATGTGTTTGCCTCTTGGAAATCTGAGTACTGGCAGCGCACAGACATGCGCGTTTACGTCAACGTAAATATTTTTGGAAATCGAGTAGGGGAATAACGGCGGGGTGGTGTACTGGCTTTCGCGGGACTGAAAGCCAGGGGAGAAGCGCTGCCAGGTCGATGTTCCTGAATCAGCGCTTGCGGGTGCGGGTCAGAAGCGCAGGCGAACGCCCAGCGCGCCATCCACGCCAAAACCTTCCTTGCTCTCGTTATCGCTGAACGCAAAGTTTGGCACGGCCTGGATATAGGCCTGCAGGCTGGGCGCAATACCGAAGGTCAGGCCTACCGGGAGGCGAACACCGGCTCTGTCGTTGTAATCGTAATTACCGCCATCCTCGTAGAAACCGCCAACGTCGATGTACGCATGCGCGGTGCCAAGGTCGTTACTAAAGTTTTCGATACGCACGTCCACGGCCAGCGCATCGCTATTCACGAACACCGAGGTACCACGAAACTGTCCGGTCACACCGACGCCCAGATCGTAAGCGACCCCGAGTCCGAATCCGGAATTACCGTTGGCAAGTGATGGTGCGCTGAATACAGCCGCAAGAAGGGGCAGGGCAAAACGGAGCGATTTCATAGGTACCTCGTAGATGGCTCGTTTATCGATGTAAGCACGGACGCGAGTATAGAGCTGCGGTCGTACGGTACTTTGCTTTAGATCACACTTGTGCCAAGGCTTCCGGTTTGTTCCAAACGAGCAAGACGGAGGGGGCTAAAAGCGGGATAATGCCGCGCCTCAGGCCACGCCAAATTCTCCAATTCCGGTAGTCTCCATGGAAATCAACGTCAACTTCCTCGATAACCTGCGACTTGAAGCCAAGTTTGATGACTTTACAGTCATTACTGACCAGCCGATTCGCTACAAGGGCGATGGCTCGGCACCGAGTCCGTTTGACTACTTTCTCGCCTCTTCGGCGCTGTGTGCGGCGTATTTTGTGCGGGTGTACTGCCTGTCGCGGGATATTCCGACAGACAATATCCGCCTGTCTCAGAACAACATCGTTGACCCCGAGAACCGCTATAACCAGGTCTTCAAGATCGACGTTGAATTACCGGAGGACATTTCGGAGAAGGACCGTCAGGGCATTCTGCGCTCCATAGACCGCTGTACCGTAAAGAAGGTGATCCAGACCGGGCCGGACTTCCAGATTGAAACGGTCGAAAATCTCGCCGAAGACGCGCAGGCGCTGCTGATGGTGGAACCGGATGCCGAGCACCGCACGTTCATCGAAGGCAAGGACCTGCCGCTCGAGCAGACCATCGCCAACATGACAAAGATCCTGGCGGACCTGGGGATGAAGATCGAGATTGCGTCCTGGCGCAATATTGTCCCTCACGTCTGGTCACTCCATATCCGCGACGCGGCTTCCCCCATGTGTTTTACCAACGGCAAGGGCGCGACCAAGGAGAGCGCGCTGTGCTCGGCGCTGGGTGAATTTATCGAGCGACTGAACTGCAACTTCTTCTACAACGACCAGTACTTCGGTGAGGAGATTGCCAATGCGGAGTTCGTGCATTACCCAAACGAGCGGTGGTTCGAGCTGGAGGAAGACGACGCGCTGCCGGAAGGTATCCTGGATGAGTACACACGCGCGATTTATAACCCGGAGGGCGAGCTGGGTGGATCCAATCTGATCGACACCAATTCCGGGCGCGCCGACCGGGGCATCTGCTCGTTGCCGTTTGTACGCAAGTCCGACGGTGAAGTGGTGTATTTCCCTTCCAACCTGATCGAAAACCTGTACCTGAGCAACGGTATGAGCGCGGGAAATACCTTGCCTGAGGCGCAGGTACAGTGCCTGTCGGAGATCTTTGAGCGCGCCGTTAAAAAACAGATCCTCGAACAGGAACTGGCGCTGCCGGACGTGCCTCGTGAGGTACTGGAAAAATACCCGGATATCGTCGAGGGCATTGAGGAGCTGGAAAAGCAGGGATTCCCGATCCTGGTGAAAGACGCCTCGCTGGGCGGCCGGTTCCCGGTCATGTGCGTAACCCTGATGAACCCGCGCACTGGCGGTGTGTTCGCGTCCTTTGGCGCGCACCCGAGCCTGCATGTAGCACTCGAGCGCAGCCTGACGGAGCTGATGCAGGGCCGCAGTTTTGAAGGGCTGAACGACGTACCGCCGCCCACATTTAACAGTCTGGAAGTCACCGAGCCGAACAACTTTGTCGAGCACTTTGTGGATTCCACCGGGGTAGTGTCCTGGCGTTTCTTCAGTGCCAGGTCCGACATTGATTTTGTCGAGTGGGACTTCTCCGGCAATCATGCCGATACCAACGAGACTGAAGCCGATCGCCTGTTCAAAATCCTCGATGACCTCGGCAAGGAGGTCTACATGGCGGAATACAACGAGCTGGGCGCGCCCGCCTGTCGTATTCTGGTACCCGGTTATTCCGAGGTCTATCCGGTGGAGGACCTGATCTGGGACAACACCAACAAGGCGCTTGATTACCGCGAAGACATCCTCAGCCTGCACACCCTTGATGACGAGCAGCTGGAAGACCTGGTGGAGCGGCTGGAAGAGAGCCAGATCGACAATTACGAGACCATCATCACCCTGATTGGAGTGGAGTTCGATGAGAACACCGTGTGGGGGCAGCTGACGGTACTCGAGCTCAAGATCCTTGTTTATCTGGCATTGCAGCGTCACGAGGAGGCGCTGGAACTGGTTGAGGCATTTTTGCAGTACAACGACAACACCGTAGAGCGCGGCCTGTTTTACCGTGCGGTGCAGGCAGTGCTGGAGATTGCCCTCGACGAGGAGCTTGCGCTGGACGATTACATCGTCAACCTGCGCCGCATGTATGGTGACGAAACGATGGCCGCAGTGGCCGGTTCCGTCGATGGCTCCGTGCGCTTCTACGGCCTCACCCCCACCAATATGCAGCTGGAAGGGTTGGACAAGCATCTGCGCCTGATCGAGAGCTACAAAAAGCTCCATGCCGCGCGGGCGACGCAAAAGTAGCGCCGGACATAAAAAAAGGCGGCCGCAGCCGCCTTTTTTCCGGTAGGCCGGAAGTTACAGGCTTGCCGAGTCTGGCGTTGCTTCCACTTTTTCCGTGTCAATCACATAACCGTCTTCATCCAGCTCAACGATGGGCATACCCAGCGCCTCAACGTCTTCGCGGATCTCGGCAGCATCGCCGACCACCACGATTGCCATGTTGTCCGGTTCGAGCAGGCTGGTGATGGCCTTGTTGAGGGTTTTGCGATCGGTCTCCTGCAGGATCGTGCCTTGCTGTGAGCGATAGTCCAGCGGGAGGTCATAGCGCAGGATACGATTCAGCAAACCGAGTTTCGCCGAGGGTGTTTCATAGCTGCGGGCTTCCTGCTGGCCGATGGCAGAGCGCAGGTAGTTGAATTCGGATTCGGTCATGCCGTCCTTGTCGTAAGTAGCCAACTCGGTGAGCACTTCATTGAGTGCATCCGCCGTAGCTTCTTTCTTCACCTCTGAGCTGAACATGTAGGAACCTTCCTGTGGCTCACCCACGAGGTAGGTGCGGGCACCATAGGTATAACCCTTGTCTTCGCGCAGGTTAAGGTTGATACGGCTGTTGAAGTTACCACCCAGTGGGAAGTTGCCAAGATACGACAGGTAGTAGTCTCCCAGCGCATCGTAAGGCAGGGCGTGTTGGCCGATCCGCAGACTGGACTGGGCAGCACCTTCCTTGTTTACCAGGTAAACCGTGCGGCCTTCGATTTCCGGTTTCTCGAAGGCGATGGCCGGACGCGCTGGCTGGGATACTTTCAGCTGTGCCAGTCCGTCCAGCGCCTTGACGATTTTATCGTGGGGCAGGCTGGTACTGACGGTGACACCGCCAAAGTTAGCGGGGAAGTGCGCCGCGTAGTATTGCTTGACGTCTTCGAGAGTGATGTTGGCAACGGTATCCGGGAGGCCGCCACCGGGAAAGCTCAGAGGGTGCTCTGGGCCGCGCATCACTGCACCGACTGCGCGGGTGGCCAGGCCCTGCGGGGTCTTGCGGGCCTGCTGCAGACCTTCAATGGTCTGTTGCTTGATGCGCGCGAAGTCTTCCTCGGTGAAGGCAGGCTTGAGCATACGCTCCATCATCAGCGGCACGGCCTTGTCCAGGTGCTTGGCCAGCACATTGAGAGAAACCGTGGTGTCGTAATCGCCGGCGCTGACGCTGACTGATGCGCCCAGCCGTTTCAGTTCCTCGGCGAACTCGGCGGCGCTGCGCTCGCTGGTGGCCTCGGTCATGAGGGAAGTCATCAGGGAGGTGAGGCCTGCTTTGCCACGAGGCTCGTCGCGCTGGCCAACGCCAAACACTGCCTGCACGGTAACGGTGGGAGTCTCTTCATTCTGCACGGCCAGCAGGCGTACGCCATTTTTCAGCTTGCCGTCCTGGATTGTCGGCAGCTCTACCTGTGGATTCACGCCCGGGGAAGGCTGCACACTGCGGTCGAATGTATCCTTGACCGGTCGCAACGCCAGGGCTTCTTCATCGTCGCCATAGCTTTCCGGGATGGTGCGTTGCCATTCATAGTTCTGCGGTGCAGCGGCCAGTTCTTGCTTGCCGTTGGGGACCACGCTCAGCAGTACCGAGGGCTTGGCAGCAATGTACTGGTCGAAAACGCGGGTCACGTCAGCGGTCTCAACAGCCAGATAGGCATTGATCTCATCGTCGATGCCTTTGGGGCTGCCGGTGAAGGTTTCAAATGCGGCGAGAGTGGAGACTTTACCGGCAACAGACTGCAGGCCGAACACGCGGCTGGATTCATAGCCTGCCTTGAATTTAACCAGGTCATCCTCGGTAACGCCGCGCTCGACGAAATCGGTAAGGGTGTCGCGTACTGCCTGTTCCATTTCCGCGAGGGTTTCACCGGATGCGGGGTTCTGGATCACGATGAACCACATCTCGCAGGCCAGTTCTTTACAGGAATGAGAGACACTTGCCGATACCGCACGGCCGGTCTGCACCAGGCGCTGATAGAGCATGGAGTCCTGGCCCTGGCCAAGAATCGCTGCGGCTGCATCCAGCGCGGGCTCATCCGCATGGCTGCTGTGGACCGTTGGAATCATCATTGCCAGTGCCGGCAGGTGGATATTGTCCTCCAGCGTGACATAGCGGTCTTTATCGAGCTTGGCCGGCTGCTTGGGCAGGTTTTCGACTTCAGGGCCAGCGGGAATCGACCCGAAATATTTGTTTACCCACGCGAGTGTCTGCGCCTTGTCGATATCACCGCCAATGGTCAGCACTGCATTGTTGGGACCATACCAGCGCAGGAAAAACCGTTTGAGGTCGGTAAGGTCTGCACGATTCAGGTCTTCCATCCAGCCAATGGTTGGCCAGGAGTAGGGGTGACCATCCGGGTAGGTGGCGGCAAACATGGTTTCCAGGGCGCGCCCATAGGGGCGGTTGTCAACGCGCTGGCCACGTTCGTTTTTCACCGTTTCGCGCTGAACCTCGAACTTTTCCTGGGTAACCGCGTCGAGGAACACGCCCATGCGATCGGCTTCCAGCCAAAGTACGGTTTCCAGCTGGTTGGCCGGTACGGTTTCGTAGTAGTTGGTGCGGTCGGTATTGGTAGTACCGTTCATGGTGCCACCGGCTTCGGTGATGATGCGGAAATGCTCTTCGTCCGCAACGTTCACCGACCCCTGGAACATCATATGTTCGAAGAAATGGGCAAAGCCGGAGCGGCCTGGATCTTCGCGGTTGGAACCGACGTGATAGGTAACATCCACGTGCACTAGCGGATCAGAGTCATCTTCGTGCAGTACAACGGTCAGGCCGTTGGCAAGTTTGTATTTGTCGTACGGAATGGCGATTTCTGCGCCGTCGCCGTCGAAAGTTTCGACCAGCGTTATACCGGCGGGGAGGGCACTCTGCGCTTCACTGGCGGCGTCGGTGTTTGCTTGCGGGGCCGAATTCTCGGGCCCTTTGCTACAGGCTGCCAATAGCGCTGCAGCGAATATCATTGCGACTTTGGTGCGATGCATCACGATTGAAGACTCTCTTTTTATTGGAGACGCATCGATGCTAACACAGCCAGGGGCGCTAGTTAGGTCTAATGGGCCAGGTTCGCGGCATTGTCCGTCACAATAAAGTGCCATAGAACATTTGGACCATCATCACAATCAAGGCCCCCTAACTGGTTATCCTGCACTTTTAGCGCATTGGGGCATTTTAATGACAGCTCGGGTACTTTGTTTGAGCCAAGTGCTTCTTAGAACTTGAACTCTGTACCTACACCCACGTAGCTGCGCTCGTAGTCGTCCGCTGCGCTTTCGTTGGTGTAGAAGCTGAACACTTTTGCCGCTTTAGACAGCTTGTAATCCAGCCCCAGGCTAAAAGTCTCTCCATCCGTTTTTACGATGTCGGACTGGCCGTATTGCGCCTTCGCGGTCCAGTTGCTGATTTTGTAGGCCACGGATGTCATCCAGCCATCCTGGTTGCTGTTGTCGGCTTTTTCCTGCTCTTCGTAAAGGCCGCCAACCTGCAGGTTGCCGAAGTTATACTGGGCTACCACACGGTTAACCTTCCAGTCGTTGGCTTCAACACCCTGATCGTAAGCATACGCCAGGTACACACCGGCGTTGTCGTACGCAAATGATACGGAAGTACCATTGTCGCGGGTATCGATCACATTACCGCCGTCATCCAGAATCTCGGCTTCCTTGTTGCTGACGTAGGCCGCGGCAACCTTGAAGCCGGCAAACGACGGCGTGGTGTACTGCAGGTTGTTGGATTCGCGGTTGTCGCTCTTGGTGACCAGGCTTTTGATGTCGCCCTCAAGGTCGTTGAAAAGATCGACCTTCTTCTGCGCCACTTTCAGCGGGGTATCGAATTTACCGCCGATGACCTGACCGAACCCGCCTTCCAGGCCAGCGTAGATGTTGCGCTGGCTGAAGGTTTCGCCTTCACCGTCGATGTTTACCTGATATTCCATTTTGTAAATGCCATTGATGCCGCTATCCAGTGGCAGCTCGCCTTTTACCCCCAGGCGGGAAGCATTGCTTTTCACATCAGTCGTGGCGCCATCGCCTTCATCGTTGGATTGGAAAGAGGCGTTGGCCTTACCGTAAAAGGTGAATACTTCTTCTGCGTTGGCGAGGGTAGGGAGGGCCGCTGCCAGTGCCAGGGTGATCGCAGTCTTTTTCATGGTTGGTCTCTGAATGTAAAAAAGGGGAAGCCGTCGTTCAGTTGCTGCGCAGTTTGCTTCGCTTTTGTTACACACATGCTTCGCTTTTGTTACAAACAGATGAAACATGAAAATTTCTTGAATTTTTTGTGTCTACCTCGCGGCCAACGAGACGGTTTGGGCAGTAATGCTCACTGCGGACTGGTGCAAAACCATAACTATTGGACGGGTGTCCGTTTGCGGGGGCGGCCACATCGGGATTTAATCGCGTAGCTATTGGACATGGATGTTGTGAAAAATGGGGCAGGGATTGTTGCGAAGGCCTTGTGCTGATAGTGGCAAGGTGGGGCTTTCCGTCACCGGTGGGTTATGGCTATTCGGTATTGGCATTGCCCAGGTCGCGTTGTGGCCGCGGTTGCCGGGCCTGTCCACGGCACTTTGCGCTGTCTATTTCAGCCTGGTTCTGGTTTTACTGCTGGCGGCAGTACTAGTTGCTCGCCGGGGGTATGGGCGACCGTCAAAATGGCTAATGGTACGTGGCGCTTGCTATTGGTTGTTGCCCTTCCTCATCGGCGCCGGCTGGGGGCTTTATTGGGATCGCGCAGCGCTGGATGCGCGTTTGCCACCGGCTCTTCACGGCACGGATTTTGAAGTCACCCTGCAAATCACTTCTTTGCCCGAGTCCCGACCTGCCGTATTCCGCTATGGCCGAGGCCACGGCTCCGGATCAACGGCGCTGGATGTGCAGTTTCTCGCGGAAGTCGAGTCTGCTGAACATGCTGCGCTCGTGGGACAAAAGGTACTGGTGTCCTGGTATGGCAGCGACCGTATCGCTGAGATCCGGGCGGGCAGCCGCTGGACCATGCGGTTGCGGCTAAAGCGCCCGCGGGGCAGCGTGAATCCCCATACGTTTGATTACGAAGCCTGGCTATTGCAGGAGGGCGTTTTCGCAACAGGCTACATCCGTGAAAAGGCGCTGCGGCCCGTGTTGCTGGAGGACGGCGCAGGCCTCTACCGCTTACGGGAGTCAATCCGGGACCGGGTGACCGCTGCGAACCTCGGTTTTGGACGGCTTCTGCGCGCGCTGCTACTCGGGGATAAATCCGGCTTGACGGATACCGACCGGAAGGTTTTGCAGAGCACGGGTACCGCGCACCTGTTGGCGATCTCCGGGCTGCATGTGGGCATGGTCGCCGGGTTCTTCCTGCTGATCGGCGGGTATTTAGGACGCCTGTTGTCCCCGTTCGGTTCGTGGAACTCGCGCCTGCTCGCCGGGTCGGGTGGACTGGCCGCCGCCGCGGGTTACACACTGATATGTGGGGCACCGTTGTCCGCGCAACGGGCCCTGATCATGACAGCAGTCGCCATCAGCGTGTGGATATGGGGCAGGCGTGTTGCGTCCGGGCTGGCATTTGCCCTG